>NZ_CP023747.1:4557500-4867500 GCF_008704995.1 Streptomyces nodosus | reverse complement strand
CCGGCCACGCCGGACCTGGCCGGTGTGACCGCCCTGGACGGCGCCGGGACCGGCACCGCCGTCGACGGAGCCGCCCGCAACGTCACCGGGCTCACGGGCGACACCGGAGGCCAGGCGGTCCGGGCCGGCCAGGCGGTCAAGAAGGCGGTGCCGGCCGCGAGCGACACCGGCCAGAAGGCCGTCCGGACGGCGGTGCCGACCGCTCAGCGGGCCGCCGGGAACGCGGCGTCCGGGGCCGGCGCACTGCTGGGTGACGCCACCAGGGGCGGGGTGCCGGGGCCGCAGCTCCCGCTGAACGGGACGCCACTGGGCGGCTGATCGACCGGGAACCGGCGGAGGGAGGGTCCGGGCAGCGCCCGGGCCCTCCCTCCGGCATGTCTGTCACAGCACTAGCCGAGGCGCTCCACCGCGGCCGCCACCCTTTCGTCCGTCGCCGTCAGGGCCACCCGTACGAACTTCTCGCCCGCCACACCGTAGAAGTCGCCGGGGGCCACCAGGATGCCCCGGTCGGCGAGGTCGGCGACGGTGTCCCAGCAGGATTCCTCGCGGGTCGCCCACAGATACAGGCTCGCCTCGCTGTGCTCGATACGGAAACCGTGCTTCAGGAGGGCGTCCCGCAGCACCCCGCGGCGGGCCGCATAGCGTTCGCGCTGCTCGCGGACGTGAGCGTCGTCGCCCAGCGCGGCCACCACCGCGGCCTGGGTCGGCGCCGAGGTCATCATGCCGCCGTGCTTGCGGATCTCCAGGAGCGGGCCCAGGACCGCCGGGTCGCCCGCGAGGAAGGCCGCCCGGTAGCCCGCCAGGTTCGACCGCTTGGACAGCGAGTGGACCGCGACGATGCCCTCGTACGAGCCGCCGCACACATCCGGGTGCAGCACCGAGACGGGGTCGGCCTCCCAGCCCAGTTCGAGGTAGCACTCGTCGGAGAAGAGCAGGACGCCGTGCTCCCGCGCCCAGGACACGATCCGGGCCAGTTCCTCCTTGGCCAGCACCCGGCCCGTCGGGTTCGACGGGGAGTTGAGCCAGAGCAGCCTCAGATTCGTGGGGTCGAGCTCGGTCGGGTCGTCGTAGACCTCGTGGTCCGCGCCGGCCAGGCGTGCGCCGACCTCGTACGTCGGGTAGGCGAGCCGCGGGTACGCGACCCGGTCGCCGGGGCCGAGGCCCAGCTGGGTCGGGAGCCAGGCGACCAGTTCCTTGGAGCCGACGACGGGCAGCACATGGCGGTGGGTGACCCCCGGGGCGCCCAGACGGCGCTCCACCCAGCCGGTGATCGCGTCCCGCAGCTCGGGGGTGCCCCAGACCGTCGGATAGCCCGGGGAGTCCGCCGCGGCGACGAGGGCCTTCTGGATCAGCTCGGGGACCGGGTCGACCGGGGTGCCGACGGACAGGTCGACGATTCCGCCCGGATGCGCGGCGGCCGTCTTCTTGTACGGCTCCAGCTTGTCCCAGGGGAAGACGGGGAGGCGGTCGGCGAGCGAGTGCCCGGACGGCCGGCGGGGGGCGGAGGGAGAGGGACCGGGGGCTGCGGACACGGGGATCGGCTCACTTTCTGGGACGACGGGCTCCCGCTACGAGCGTACGGGCACCAAAAACAACGGTCCCGTGCGGTGCACAGAGGCACCGCACGGGACCGGGGCGACACGGGTGTGCGGCCGCCTACTGGTTCATCGGGGGCAGCGCCGCGATGAAGGGGTGATCGCGCTCAATCAGCCCCAGCTTGCTGGCGCCACCGGGCGAGCCGAGCTCGTCGAAGAACTCGACGTTCGCCTTGTAGTAGTCCTTCCACTCCTCGGGAGTGTCATCCTCGTAGAAGATGGCCTCGACCGGGCAGACCGGCTCACAGGCCCCACAGTCGACGCATTCGTCCGGGTGGATGTACAAGGACCGCTGGCCCTCGTAGATGCAGTCGACCGGGCACTCCTCGATGCACGCCTTGTCCTTGACGTCGACACAAGGCTCTGCGATGACGTAGGTCACGCTGTCGTTCCTCCTCGGTAGGGCGCTGGCGGGCCTCCTCAGGCTCCGCCGCCTGGCGCGCGGGAGCGCGGCGTCGTCGATGCCCGCACCTAGTATCTCCGTTCTTGGGCATGATCCGAACACGAGGGGTGAACTGACCTGTGGAAATCTCTGCGGGTGCGCGGCTCGAGGTCCGCATCACCGCGGCTGACGTGGGAAAACGCGTCTCCGTACGGCGGTGGAACGAACCTGGCGCCACGGGTGAGAAGTTCACCGACACGGTCGGGGTTCTCACATCATGGGACCGTGGTGTGCTGCTGATCACACGACGGAACGGGGAGAGCGTCCGGATATCGGAGTCCTCGCTGGTTGCCGGCAAGGTCGTCCCGGCCGCCGGCGGCTCCCGCGCGGGTGCTCCGGGCCGCCGCCGGGGTCCGGTGGCCTCGTACGGGGAGCTGGCGCGGATCTGCGCCCGGGGCTGGCCGCCCCTGGAGCACGAGCGGCTCGGCGCGTGGGAGCTGCGCGCCGCCGCCGGATTCACCCGCCGGGCCAACTCGGTGCTGCCGCTCGGCGACCCGGGGCTGCCCCTGGACGAGGCGCTGACGGCCGTACGGCGCTGGTACGCGGCCCGTGGGCTGCCCGCCCGGCTGCAGCTCGCGACCGGGGCGGAGGACACCCAGGAGACGCTCTGTGCGGAGCTGGAGAGCCGGGGCTGGACCCGGGAGGTGACCGCCGAGGTGTGGACCGGTGAGCTCGCGCCCGTGGCGGACCACGAAACGGCGGGGGTCCTGCTCTCCCGCACCGCCGACGAGGCCTGGCTGGCCCGCTACCGGCGCGGGGGGCTCGGCGAGGCCGCGCTGCGGGTGCTGGGCGGCGGGCCCTCGGTGTGGTTCGCCACGGTGCCCGGAGTGGCGGAGGGCGCCCCTCCGGCCGCGATCGGACGCTGTGTGGTGGACGGGCGGTGGGCCGGGTTCGCGGCGGTCGAGGTGGCCCCGGAGCAGCGCCGGCGGGGCCTGGCCACCGCGGTGCTGGCCGCGCTGTCCCGGCAGGCGCTCGACGAGGGCGCCTCGGCGGCCTGGCTCCAGGTGGAGACGGACAACACGGGTGCCCGGGCGCTGTATGCGCGGCTGGGCTTCGGGGCACATCATGCGTATCACCACTACCGGGAGCCGGACGGCCCCGGCGGCCCGGACGAGGCGAGCACCCCGGACACTAGCGCCCCGGCCGCGGACGGCCCGGGCACCGGCGCCCCGGGCACCGTCGGCCCGTGAGAGGTTTCGAGACTCCCATGCACGCCCTGCAACCCCCGGAACCGGAACGCGCCGCCGAGGTGCGGCGGCTGTTCGGCGAGGAGACCCGCTCCGCGCGGCCCGACCTGGTGACCCTCTGTCTGCTGGTGGGCGCGGCGGCGGACGCGACCCTGGACGAGGCCGGAATGGACGCCGCGCAGATCGAGCTGGACCGGCTGGCCGGTCAGGTGCCCTTCGCGCCGGGCGGGCCGCGGTCCTGGGCCGCCACGCTCGCCGACCATCTGGGCGGCCGCCACGGGTTCCACGGATGCGGCGCGGACTACCAGCACCTGGAGTCCTCACTGCTGCACGAGGTGCTGCGGCGGCGCCGCGGGCTGCCGATCCTGCTGTCCGTGGTGTGGATGGAGGTGGCGCGGCGGGCGGGCGGTCCGGTGTACGGGGTCGCCCTGCCCGGTCATTTCGTGGTCGGCTTCGGTCCGCCGGACGACCAGGTGCTGGCCGATCCCTTCGACGGGGGCCGGGTGCTGACCGGCGGTGACGCGGAGCTGCTGGTCGCCGGGGCCACGGGCGCGCCGCTCGACCCGTCGATGCTCGCGCCCGCCGATCCGCTCGATGTCGTGGAGCGGATCCTCAACAACATCCGCGCCTGGGCCGCCGCCCGGCCGGAGCGGTCGGACGTCGCCCTGTGGGCGGTGGAGCTGTCCCTGTCCCTGCCCTCGCATCCGGCCCGGCTGCGCTACGAGCGCGCCCGGCTCCTTGTGCAGCGCGGGGACTTCCTGGGCGGCGCCGCCGAGTTCGACGCCTATGCGGAGGTGGTGTCGGCGGTGGACCCGGACGCGGCGGAGCGGCTGCGCGGGCAGGCGGGGGCGGCGCGGGCGCGGCTCAACTAGGCGCGGCTCGGCTAGGGGCCGCTTCAGCGCCGGGGCGCTACAGCCAGCCCTTCTCGCGGGCGATCCGGACCGCCTCCGCCCGGTTGCGCACCGCCAGCTTCTGGATCGCCGTGGAGAGGTAGTTGCGGACCGTGCCCTGGGACAGATGCAGGGCCGCGGCGAGTTCCGCGTTGGTGGAGCCGTCGGCCGCGGCGCGCAGGATCTCGCGTTCGCGGTCGGTCAGCGGATTGGCGCCGTCGGCCAGAGCGGCGGCCGCCAGCGTGGGGTCGATGACACGCTCCCCGGCGAGCACCGTGCGTACCGCCGCGGCGAGTTGGGCCGCGGGGGCGTCCTTGACCAGGAAGGCGTCGGCGCCCGCCTCCATGGCGGCGCGCAGATAGCCGGGGCGTCCGAAGGTGGTGAGCACGACCACCTTGAGCGCCGGAAGCTCGCGGCGCAGTGCGGCCGCCGCCTCGATCCCGGTGGCGCCGGGCATCTCGATGTCCAGCAGGGCCACGTCGACCGGGCGGGCGCGGGCCGCCGCGAGCACCTCGTCGCCCCGGGCGACCTGGGCGACGACCTCGATGTCCTCCTCCAGGCCCAGCAGGGCGGCCAGCGCCTCCCGGACCATCGACTGGTCCTCGGCGAGCAGGACCTTGATCGTGCGGCTCATGCCCCGGATCCTATGTGTCCCGCGGGTCCGGCCGGCACGCGTGCGACCAGCCGGAAGCCATGCCTGACGGGGCCCGCCTGCAGCGTCCCACCGGCCTTCGCCAGCCGCTCGGCCAGGCCCGTCAGTCCGTTCCCGGGGGTCTCGCCCGAGCCGCCCGAGCCGTCGTCCTCGACGGACAGCTCCAGCAGCGGGCCGTCCAGGGTCTGCCGCCTCAGCACCTCCACCGCACAGCGCCCGGCGCCGCTGTGCCGTACGACATTGGTCACCGCCTCGCGCAGCGCCCAGGCGAGGGCGGACTCGCTCTCCTCGGGGATCTCGGTGAGGTCCGGTTCCACGGGCACGTCCGCGACGACCCCGGCGGCGGTCAGCGCGACCTGGGCGCCCGCGAGCTCGGAGGCCAGCCGCGGGCGCCGGTAGCCGGTCACCGCCTCACGGACGTCGACCAGGGCCTGCCGGCTGACCTGTTCGATGTCCGCGACCTGCTGGGCGGCCTCGTCGGGCCGGCCGGGGAGCATCCGGCCGGCGAGCTCGCTCTTCAGCGTGATCAGGGAGAGCGAGTGGCCCAGCAGATCGTGCAGATCGCGGGCCAGCCGCAGCCGTTCCTCGTTGGCGGCGAGCTGGGCGACGGTGGCGCGGGCCTTGCGCAGCTCGACCGTCGTGCGGACCAGTTGGCCGACTCCGGTCATCGCGAACCCGATCAGCACCACCAGCAGGACCAGGTCCCGGGCGACGTCCTCGCCGACGTGCAGCCCCACCAGCCACATCAGGGCGGCGGTCGCCCCGATCGCCCAGTACGCCGTCTGCAACGGCAGGGTCGCCCCGCAGGCGACGGAGACATAGACGAACAGACCGAGCCAGTGCGGACCGAGCGTGAGGCAGAGCAGGGCCGCCAGCGCGCCGAGCACGACCAGGAGGAGGACGACCGGCCGCCGCGGGAGCGGCCTGCCCGACATGTTCCGGAAGACCAGCGCCACATAGAGCCAGACGAAGGCCACCAGGCCCAGCGAGCCGCCCACGATGCCGCCGGCGGTGTGGTGCCCGGAGACGAGGTCGTGGACCGGCGAGCTGAGGAAGACCAGCCAGATGCCGATCCACAGCGACTTGCGCAGCAGCTCGCGCCGGTTGCGGGGCGGCTGCCCCCAGCGCGGCAGCCGCTCCGGCCGGACCGCGCCGGACCGCGGGTCGTCCGTCATGGCGTTCACGCCTTCAGGGTGTCCTTCCGGTACAGCCAGGCCGCGCCGCCCGCGAAGAGGGCGAAGGAGACGACCAGGATCGCGATGTCCCGTGCGTGCGGCGCCCGGCTCTGTTCGATGGCCTGCCCCAGTGCAGCGTACGCGTGGGTGGGCAGCCATTCGGCGATGCGCTGGAGCCAGCGCGGGAAGGTGGTCGCCGGCATCCACAGGCCGCCCAGCATCGACAGCCCGAAGTAGGTGATCATCGTGACGGGGCGGACCGCGTCACCGCTGGCGAGATAGCCGATGGCCACGCCGAGCGCGGCGAAGACCAGGCTGCCCGCCCAGATCGCGCCGGTGAGGGCGAGCCACTGCCAGCTCTCCAGACGGACCTGCTTGACGGCCGCTGCCACCACGAAGACGATCAGGATGGACGGCAGGCTCACCACGGCGGCGCCGGCGGTCTTGGCGAGGACATAGCCGCGTCCCGGCAGCGTGGTCAGCCGCAGCTGCCGCACCCAGCCGCTCTCGCGCTCCTTGGCGATGCGCTCGCTGTTGCCCATCAGCACAGCGGTCAGGGCGCCGAAGGAGGCCATGGAGACCATCATGTAGGTCGGCAGGGTCAGGCCCGTGCCGTCGATCTCGGTGGTGCCGTCGGCCTGGCCCGCGATGAGCAGGAACAGGACCGAGGGGTAGATCACCGAGAAGAACAGGAACTTGCGGTTGCGCAGGGCGCGGGTGAGTTCCAGCGTGATGAGGGCGTTCATGACTGCCTGGCCTCCTCGGCCTCGGTGAGGGCGACGAAAGCCTGCTCGAGCCCGAGCCCGGCGACCTCGAGGTTACGGGGGCGGACGCCGATGCCGTACAGGGCGTGGACGGTGGTGTCGGCGTCGGTGGAGCGGATGCGGACGGTCTGCCCGGAGATGTCGATCGCGCTCAGACAGGGCAGGGCGCGTAGCGGGGCCTCGTCGATCGGGCCCTCCAGCTCGAAGGAGACCCGGCGGGCGCCGGCCTTCGCCTTGATCTCGGCGGCGGTGCCGTCGGCCAGGAGCCGGCCGCGGTGCAGGACGAGCACGCGGTCCGCGATCGCGTCGGCCTCTTCGAGGTAGTGCGTGGCGAACAGGACCGTACGTCCCTGGTCGGCCTGCTCGCGCATGGTGGACCAGAAGGCCCGGCGGGCGGAGACGTCCATGCCGGTGGTCGGCTCGTCGAGCACGATCAGATCGTTGGCTCCCGCGGTGGCCAGCGCGAAGCGGACCCGCTGGGCCTGGCCGCCGGAGAGCTTGTCGACCTTGCGGCCGGCGATCTTCGAGATGCCCGCGCGGGCCAGCACGTCGGCGACCGGGTACGGCCGGGGGTGCAGGGCGCAGCCGAGCCCGACCAGTTCCGCGACCGTGACCTCGTCCATCAGGCCGCCGCTCTGCAACATGGCGCCCACCCGCCCGGCGACGATGGCCTCACGCGGGCCGGTCCCGAACACCCGTACCGAGCCTCGGTCCGGATTCCTGAGCCCGAGGAGCAGGTCGAGCGTGGTGGACTTGCCCGCTCCGTTGGGGCCGAGCAGGGCCACCGTCTCGCCGGGGTGCAGTGCGAGGGTCAGTCCGTCCACGGCCCGGACGTCACCGTAGGCCTTGATCACCTGGTCGAACGCGGCCACCGGTCCGGCGGCCGCAGCTGTCGTCGTCATGCCCCCATCGTCGGCGCGCCGGGCGCCCCGGGGGCAGTGTCGCCCGTCGCGCCTTCGGCATGACAGATGTCATCCCCCGCACCCACGGCAGGGGTACGGGGGACGGACGTCGTACGGGCGCGCGGTGCACGCGCGGCGGACGGACTAGCTGGGGTCCGTCTCGATGGTGCCGACGCGGGCCGCCGCGGTCTTGCCGAGCAGGGCCGGCCGCAGGGCGCCGATCACGTCCTCCACCGTGACCGCCGTCTTCTGCCCGGTGCCACGGGTGATCAGGACGTCGTCGAAGGCGTGGCCGTACAGCTCCTGCAGGGCCGCCTTGTCGTAGGTCTCGACCAGCCTGCCGTCGATGGCCTTGACGCCGATGAACCTCCACAGGGAGTTCTCCGGGCTGAGCGGCACCGAGTGCGCCGCGTCCGTCATGACGGTCACCTTGCCGGACATCGCCGGCTCGGCGAACGTCTTCATCATCCGGTCGACCTCGGCGTCGGTCACCGTGGGCTGCCGGGTGGTGGTGGGCACCGTGACGGGCGCCGAGACACCGGTCTCCACCTGGGTGCGGTACGCCTCCTGGACGGCGGCGGTGGAACCGGCGGCGTCGATGCCCTTGCCCGGCTTGCCGTACACGGCGACGGCCTTGCCGGACTCGAACTTGATGGTGCCCTCGGTCATCGATCCGGCACCGCCGGCCATGCCCGCCAGGGCGGCCTGCAGCTTCTCCTGGTCGACCGGTATCACGGGGCTGACGACGCGCTCCTGACCGAACAGGGAGCCGATCACCGACACCGGGTTGTAGTCGCTCTCCGCGGCGGCCGAGACCGTGGCCCTGCTGTCGAGCTGGAGGCCCGCCTGCTCCGGCTTGAGGGTGACCGACTTGCCCTCGACCTTCAGCTGGAGCGGCTTGCCCGTGCGGCTGCCCAGCGCGGCGTCCAGCTTCTGGACCGCCTCGTCGCGGGTGCTGCCGCCGATGTCGACGCCGAGCACGCTGGTGCCCTTCGGCACATCGGAGTGGTTCATCAGCAGCCCGGCGCCGTAGGCGACACCGGCGACCACGACCACGGCTCCGACCAGCAGGACCAGCTTGTTGCGGCCCTTCTTCTTGGCGGGCTTCGCGCCGGCGGAGTTCTGCGCGGGCGCGGGCGGCCTCGGGGCCGGGTGCGCCCCCGCTCCGAGAGGGTTGGGGTCCGTGAACGAGCCGATCCGGGCGCCCTGCGGGACGGCCGGCATACCGGTGGGGGCCGTCTTGCTCAGGGCGTCGTCGCCGGGGCCGCCGAAGCCGTGGACGCCCGATCCCGGGGCCTGCTTCTGCGGGGTGAGGACCGCGGTGTCGTCGCTGAGCCCGGCGCCGGGACGCCGTCGGCCGGCGGCTCCGGGCCCGCCCGGTCCTCCGGGGCCCGTGCCGGGGACGTTGCGGCCGGGGCCGCCGGGCGTGGGGCCCGGGGCGGGGACGACCGGTCCGTCACCGGTGACGGGGCCACCGGTGGGGCCGGTGGGACCCGGCTCCGGGTCGGAGAAGAACGCCAGATCGTCCGGGCGGGGCTTGTCGCTCTCGCCGCCGATGATCGGCAGCGAGGCGGTGCTGGCCGCCACCGCGTCGGACACGTCGAAGGAGCCGGTGCCGCCGCCGTGCCCCGGCGCGACCGATCCCGCGGCTGCGGCGCCCGGAAGCCCCGCGCCACCCGTTCCACCGGGGCGCGCGCCGAACGGGCTCGCGCCGCCGGGGCCGCCGCCGGGTCGTGCGCCGGGGACACCCGGCGCGCCCGAGGTGCCGCTCGGCAGTCCCGGTGCGCCGGAACCACCGGGCAGCCCGGCGCCGTTGGCCGGAGCGCCGCCCTGGGGGTTCTTGTTCGCGGACTTGCGGGGCGCGAACCAGTCGCTGGTCTTCTCCTCGGCCGGCGCGGAGGGCTGCTCCGGGGGGCTGTCGAGGGTGCTGAGCGCGCTGACGGTGCTCGCGGGCCGGGTGGGCTCGGCGTCGTCGGTGCTCCCGGCGTCTTCGGCACCCTCGGCGTCGGCGACGGGCGTGCGCACGACGACCGGCGGAATGGGCCGGGATCCGGGGATGTTGATCCGGATTCGGGTCGTCAGTGTGGTCTCGGTCTTGCGGTCCTCGGACGGCGTGGCCGAAGGGCCTCCGTCGACGCCGTCCTCGGAGGCCATGGGGGTCCCGTACGGTGGCGTCCCGGACGGGTACGCGGCTCCTCCACGCCCGTTGGCTCCGGCGGACGAACTGTCAGTTTCACGACTCAAGGCAGGTTCTCCCGGTTGGCTCCACCGCCTGTTTCGACCTCAACAGGTGGGGTCCCCCTCTCGAACGACGTCGAGACCATGGGGGAGGCGCGGCGGCGCGCACCACCATACTGGCCACTCGTGACCCTGCGACGCGCCCGCCGGGTAAAACCGCCCGCGACAGCCCTGTGTGCAGCGGCTTTTCCGGGGAGGACATCCCCTGACCCGTACGGCGAACCGGTACATCACCGACGGGGTCAGACCACCGGCCCGCCCGGTCGCCGCCCCCGGCAAAGGGTGGCACAGATCACAGCGACGGCCATCCCGCCGAGCAGGAAGAGATACGAACCGAGCCCCGCGGCGAACAGGAAGTCCCCCTCCGGGCGGCTGGTGGTGAGCAGCACGACGGCGATCATCCAACCGATTGCAGGCGCGACGGCCCCCGCACGGCCTGCCAGGGCGTGCGCGCCCCCGACGAAGAGCCCGGCGGCGCCCGCCAGCGCGAGGAGCAACCCGCCCGGGAACCAGCCGGACTGCACCAGCCCGCCCGCGACACCGACCACCGCGCCGAGCACGAACAGGCCCGCACAGGCGGCGATCCGTCCGGCCGAGGGCATGGCCGGCGGCGGCGCGTACATGTTCTGCTGCTTGCCGGTGAACGTCATGGGGCCACTCCCTGGAACAGGTCCGTCTCACGGTCCGAGGCGCTCCGGTCCCCGACCGGAGGAACCGTCGTGCCGCCGCGCACCAATGTGTAGTACTCGGTGGTGAACAGCGGCTGGGCCAGGGCGTTGGAGAGCGCGAACCAGGGCTCCGCGACCTCGATCTGGGTGCGGTGCGCCGCCATCGCCGCGACCTTCGCGGCAGCGAACCCGGCCCCGTCGATCTCCGTGGTGACCAGCGCCTCGTCGACCACCCCGGGGACGTCCTCGACGCTCGCCGCCTCGGTGAAGGGCGTTCCCCCGAGTTCCTCGCCGAGACGGGCGAAGGCGGCCTCGGCGACCGGGCGCGGCATCCGGTTCCAGTAGATCTTGGCGATCTCCCAGGGCCCGCCGAGCTCGGGCCGGAAGCCGGGGTCCCCGGCCAGTTCGGCGGCGCGCACGGCGACCCGGTGGGCCTGGATGTGATCGGGATGGCCGTAGCCGCCGTCGGGGTCGTAGGTGACGAGGACCTGGGGGCGCACCTCCCGGACGACCGCCACCAGATGGCCGGCGGCCTCGTCGAGGTCCGCGGACCAGAAGGCCTCAGGGCGGCGGTTCTGCGGGGCGTCCATCATCCCGGAGTCGCGGTAGCGGCCGGGGCCGCCGAGGAAGCGGTGGTCGATGACGCCGAGCTCCGCCATGGCGGCGGCCAGTTCGCCGGCCCGATGGGGGCCCAGCACGTCGTCGCGGTCGGGCGCGAGATGCGCGAGGGCGGGCGGGATGACCTCGCCCTCCTCACCGAGCGTGCAGGTCACCAGCGTCACCCTGGCACCCTCGGCCGCATATCTGGCCATGGTCGCGCCGTTGTTGATCGACTCGTCGTCCGGGTGCGCGTGCACCAGGAGCAGACGCCGGTCGGGCAGATCCGTCATGGCACCAGCCTACGAGAGCCCCTGCCGGCCCTTCGGGCCCCCGTCGGCCGTCTCACCGGCCCTCGGGGCGCCGACATCGCGGGAAACGCCTCCCGGGGGCGACGGAGCGCCGGGAGCGGGCCCCGGTCACACACACCGGGGCCCACGGATGTACCGCGGGTCAGAACTTGATGCTTCCGATCATCCCCGCGATGTTCGTCGTCAGGTCGCTGATCGTCGGGGCGACGGTCGAGGAGGCGAGATAGAAGCCGAGCAGCATGCACACGATGGCATGCACGGCCTTCAGGCCTGACTTCTTGATGAGAAGGATGACGACGATCGCCAGCAGCACCACCGCCGAAATCGAGAGTGCCACGGCGGCTCACCTCCAAAAGTTCCACAGGGGCGCGGGGGTCGGACTAGGGGGCATGGAATCCAGGCGGATCTCTCCGCGTACCGTCGCACGCAGATAAATCCACCTGAATGCCAGCGGGTTCATACCCACTGTGCG
Source organism: Streptomyces nodosus (assembly GCF_008704995.1). Lineage (NCBI taxonomy): Bacteria > Bacillati > Actinomycetota > Actinomycetes > Kitasatosporales > Streptomycetaceae > Streptomyces > Streptomyces nodosus. Next base: position 4,855,607 of record NZ_CP023747.1, on the reverse strand, counting down.
CTAGTGATCATAACTATCCGTACGTGCGCATCCGTCGGCGCACGGCCGCACAAGGGGGCGCATGGCCAATATGGTCGGGGCATGACGACCGAGTCTGCTTCCTTCCCCCGACAGCACGCGCGGACGCAGCGATTCACGCTCGGCGCGCCGCGTTTGTTCAGCGCCTCGCCCGACGGTTCCCGTGTCGCGTTCCTGCGCTCCTCGTCCGGCACGGACCGCTCCCATCAGCTGTGGGTCCTCGATCCGGCGGACGGCACGGAACGCCCGGTGGCCGACCCGCGCGCCCTTCTCGGGGGCTCCGACGAACAGTTGCCGCCCGAGGAACTCGCCCGCCGGGAACGCAGTCGTGAGGGCGGTGCCGGCATCGTCGGCTACGCCACCGACAGCGCCGTGGAGTTGGCCTCTTTTGCCTTGTCAGGACGGCTTTTCACAGCGGAACTGCGAGCCGGGACGACCCGTGAACTGCCCGTGTCCGGACCGGTGATCGACCCCCGTCCGTCCCCCGACGGACGGCATGTGGCCTACGTCGCCCGGGGCGCCCTGCGCGTGGTGGGCACCGACGGCGAGGGCGACCGGGCACTGGCGGAGCCGGAGCCCACGGACGGGCAGGGTACGGTCTCCTATGGGCTGGCCGAGTTCATCGCGGCCGAGGAGATGTCGCGTTCGCGAGGTTTCTGGTGGTCACCGGAGTCCGACCGCTTGCTCGTGGCGCGCGTGGACGACACGCCGGTACGGCGGTGGTGGATCTCCGATCCGGCCCGTCCGGCACGGGAACCGCGCCAGGTCGCCTACCCCGCGGCGGGCACCGACAACGCCGAGGTGCGCCTGTTCGTCCTGGGCCTCGACGGGGCGCGCACGGAGGTCGCCTGGGACCGGTCCGGGTACCCCTATCTGGCACGTGTGCACTGGTCAGCGGCGGGTGCACCACTGATTCTGGTGCAGTCGCGGGACCAGCGCGGCCAGCTGTTCCTGGCCGTCAACCCGGACACCGGGGAGACCCGGATGGTGCACGCGGAAGAAGATCCAAATTGGCTGGAACTTTTCCCCGGAGTGCCCTGTTGGAGCCCCTCGGGACAGCTGGTGCGGATCTCCGACGAGGGTGGCGCGCGGGTGCTCGCGGTGGGCGAACGGCCGCTGACCGGCGCCCAGTTGCAGGTGCGGGCGGTGCTCGACGTCTCGGACGGCGATGTGCTGGTGGCCGCCTCGGCCGGGGAGACGGCCACGGACCCCGAGATCGGCGAGGTCCATGTCTATCGTGTCAATGAACTCGGTGTCGAGCGCGTGTCGCAAGAACCGGGTGTGCACTCGGCGGTGCGCGCCGGGGGCCTGACCGTGCTCGTCTCCTCGGTGCTCGGCCGCCCGGGCGCCCAGGCACAGGTGCTGCGCGAGGGCAAGGTCCTGGCGACCGTGGCGTCTTATGCGGAACGTCCCGCTCTGTCCCCGCGCGTCAGGCTCACACAAGGGGGCGCACGCCGGATCCCATGCGCCGTGCTTATGCCTACGGACTACTCCGGTGACACCCCCCTCCCCGTCCTGATGGACCCCTATGGTGGCCCGCACGGGCAGCGCGTGATGGCCGCGCACAACCCGTATCTGACCTCGCAGTGGTTCGCCGATCAGGGCTTCGCGGTGATCGTCGCGGACGGCCGGGGCACCCCGGGCCGCTCCCCCGCCTGGGAGCAGGCGGTGAAGGACGACATCGCGGCGGTGGTGCTCCAGGACCAGGTCGACGCCCTGCACTCCCTGGCCGGCGACTTCCCGCTCGATCTGGACCGGGTGGCGATCCGCGGCTGGTCCTTCGGCGGCTATCTGGCGGCGCTCGCGGCACTGCGCCGCCCGGATGTCTTCCATGCGGCCGTGGTCGGTGCCCCGGTGACCGATCTGCGGCTGTACGACACCCACTACCAGGAGCGCTATCTGGGCGACCCGGAGCGACAGCCCGAGGTGTACCGCCGCAACTCCCTGATCGACGACGCGGGCCTGGTGGACGCCGCGGAGCCGGCCCGCCCGATGATGATCATCCATGGGCTGGCGGACGACAATGTGGTGGTGGCCCACTCCCTGCGGCTGTCCTCCGCCCTGCTGGCCGCGGGCCGCCCCCATGAGGTGCTGCCGCTGTCCGGGGTGACCCATATGACCCCGCAGGAGGCGGTCGCGGAGAATCTGCTGCTGCTCCAGCGGGACTTCCTGCGACGGGCCCTGCGCCTGGACCGGGAGGACACGGACCGGGAGGGCCGCGGCTGAGCGGAACGGGCCGGGAGAACCGGGCGTGAAGGACGGGCCGGGCGCCACGCTGTGCGCGCCCGGCCCGTTCACGGCACCCCGCACGGACGTACACCCCTCACCGTGCCGCCCCGGTGTGTCACCACCGCGTCGGCCGGATTTCCCGGACGTAAACGATATTCCCGCACCAACCGTCACCGAACGGATGGAGCGGGCTCCTCGGGCGGCACCACCTGCTTCTCCTCCGCGAAGAAGCACGCCGAGGGGTGCGCGGCCGGCCCCGTCCCGGGACGGAACCCCTCGGGGACGGCGAGCGGCGGCATCTGAAGGGCGCACCGCTCCCTGGCCTTCCAGCAGCGGGTGCGGAAGCGGCAGCCGGAGGGGATGTCCGCCGGGGACGGCACATCACCGCTGAGAATGATCCGTTCCCGGCGTCCGCGCGCCTCCGGATCGGGCACCGGGACGGCCGACAGCAGGGCCTGGGTGTAGGGGTGCGTCGGATGCTCGTAGATCTCCGCGTCCCTGCCGGTCTCCACGATCCGCCCGAGGTACATCACCCCGATCCGGTCGGAGATGTGCCGCACGATCGAGAGATCGTGCGCGATGAAGACGTACGACAGACCGAACTCGGCCTGGAGCCCGGCCAGCAGATTGATCACCTGGGCCTGCACGGAGACATCGAGCGCGGAGACCGGCTCGTCGGCGACGATGATCTCCGGGCGCAGCGCGAGACCCCGGGCGATGCCGATGCGCTGGCGCTGGCCGCCGGAGAACTGGTGCGGATAGCGGTTGATGAAGTCGGGGTCGAGCCCCACCACGTCCAGCAGTTCCCGCACCCGCCGGCGCCGGTCTCCCTTGGGCGCGGCCTCGGGATGGATCTCGTACGGCTCCCCGATGATGTCGCCCACGGTCATCCGGGGGTTGAGCGAGGTGTAGGGGTCCTGGAACACCATCTGGATGTTGCGCCGCACGGCCTTGAGGGCGCGTCCGGACAGCCGGGTGATGTCCTCGCCCCGGTAGCGGATCGTCCCGGCCGTCGGCGTCTCCAGATGGACCAGCAGCCGGGCGAGTGTCGACTTGCCGCAGCCGGACTCCCCGACGATGCCGAGGGTCTCTCCGCGGCCCAGGACGAAGTCGACGCCGTCGACCGCCCTGACCGCGCCGATCTGCTTCTTGAAAAGAATCCCCCGGGTGAGCGGGTAGTGCTTGACCAGCCCGCTGACCTGGAGAATCGGCTCAGGTTCTGTCATGCAGGCACTCCCTCCAGAAGTGGCAGGCGCTCGCTCGCCCGCCCGGCGGGCCGCCCGCCCGGTCGTCGATGACCTCGTGGAGGGGCGGCACATCGGTGCGGCACACGTCCCGGGCCATGGGGCAGCGGGGGTGGAAGGCGCAGCCGGGCGGGATGTTCATCAGGTTCGGCGGCAGCCCCTTGATGGCATGGAGTTCCCGGCCCTTCTGGTCCAGGCGCGGGATGGAGTCCAGCAGCGCCCTGGTGTACGGGTGGGCGGGTGCCTTGTAGAGGTCGTGGACGGGGGCGGACTCGACGATCCGGCCCGCGTACATCACGGCGATCCGGTCGGCGACGTCCGCGACCACCCCGAGGTCATGGGTGATCAGGATCAGGCCCATGCGGTACTCGCGCTGCAACTCGGCGAGCAGGTCCATCACCTGGGCCTGGACGGTGACGTCGAGAGCGGTGGTGGGCTCGTCGGCGATGATCAGGTCCGGCTCCAGGGCCAGCGCCATGGCGATCATGATGCGCTGGCGCATACCGCCGGAGAACTGATGGGGGTGGTCCCGCACGCGCTGGGCGGCGGCCGGGATCCGTACCCGGTCCATCAGCTCGACGGCCCTGGCGCGGGCGTCCTTGCGGGACATGCCGCGGTGCACCACGAACATCTCGCCGAGCTGCTCGCCCACGGTGAGCACGGGGTTGAGGGCGGACAGCGCGTCCTGGAAGATCATGGCCATCCGGGCGCCGCGGATCCTGCGCCGCTGTTCCTCCTTCAGCGTGAGCAGGTCCTGCCCCTGGAAGAGGACCTGGCCGCCGGTGATCCTGCCGGGCGGGCAGTCCAGGATCCCCATGACGGCCTGCGCGGTGACGGACTTTCCGGAGCCGGACTCGCCGAGCACGGCGAGCGTCTCGCCCGCGTCCACGGCGTAGCCGGCCCCGTCGACGGCCCGGGTGATCCCGTCCCGGGTCCGGAACTCCACATGCAGGTCGCGCACTTCGAGCAGCACGCCCGTCACCTCAGCTTGGGGTCGAGGGCGTCGCGCACCGCGTCGCCGAGCATGATGAACGCGAGCACGGTGACGGCGAGGGCGCCCGAGGGCCACAGCAGCGCGTGCGGGGCGTTGCGGATGTAGGGGGAGGCGGCGGAGATGTCGATGCCCCAGGACACGCTGGGCGGCTTCAGTCCGACGCCGAGGTAGGACAGGGTGGCCTCCAGCGCGATATAGGTGCCCAGGGCGATGGTCGCCACGACGATCACCGGGGCGATCGCATTGGGCGCGATGTGCCGCAGCAGAATGCGGGAGTGGGAGGCGCCCAGGGCGCGGGCGGCCTGGACGTAGTCGTGCTGCTTGGCGGTGATCACCGAGCCGCGGGCGATACGGGAGAGCTGCGGCCAGCCCAGCAGCACCATGAATCCGATGACCGGCCAGACGCTGTTGCTGGTCACCACGGAGAGCAGCACCAGACCGCCGAGGACGACCGGGATGGCGAAGAAGATGTCGGTGGCCCGGGACAGCAGCGCGTCCCAGCCGCCGCCGAAGTACCCGGCGAGCCCGCCCAGGACCGAGCCGAGGAGGGCGACGCCGAGCGTGGCGCAGACGCCGACCACGACCGACGCCCGGGCGCCGTAGACGGTCCGGGTGTACACATCGCAGCCCTGGCCGTCGTATCCGAACGGGTGCCCGGGTCCGGGACCCGCCTGGGACTGCGCCAGATCGCAGGTGAGCGGGTTCCCGGAGGCGATCAGGGACGGCCGGACGGAGATCACCACCAGGAAGAGGATCACCAGCGCGGAGAGCAGGAAGACGGGGTTGCGGCACAGATCGCACCGGGCGTCGGACCACAGACTGCGGGCGCGTCCGCCGGGCGCCCTCTCCAGGCTGGTCGCCTCGCCCGCGGCGAGATCCATGGCGCCGCCCATCCCGGTCCCCGCGACGGCACCCTCGCGCTGCTGCTCCTGCGGCTGCTCAGGCATAGCGGATCCTCGGGTCGAGTACGGCGTACAGCAGGTCGACGAGCAGGTTGGCGATCAGGAAGACCAGGACGAGGACGGTCACGAAGCCGACGACCGTCTGGGTGTTCTGCCGCAGGATCCCCTGGTAGAGCTGATAGCCCACGCCATGGATGTTGAAGATCCGCTCGGTGACGATCGCCCCGCCCATCAGGGCACCGATGTCGGTGCCGATGAAGGTGACGACGGGGATCAGCGAGTTGCGCAGCAGATGACGGGTGATCACCCGGTGGCGCGGCAGCCCTTTGGCGACGGCCGTGCGGACATAGTCGGACCGCCGGTTCTCGGCGATGGAGGTCCTGGTCAGCCGGGTGACATAGGCGAGGGAGACGGAGGCGAGGACCAGTCCGGGGACGATCAGCTCGCCGAGGGCGGCGTTCGGGGAGACCGACGGCCGGACCCAGCCCCAGCGGACGCCGAGCAGCAGTTGGAGCAGCAGACCGGTGACGAAGGTGGGCACCGAGATCACCACGAGGGTGAGCAGCAGGACCGTGGTGTCGACGGGCCGCCCGCGGCGCATCCCGGTGACCACTCCGCAGGCGATCCCGATGACGACCTCGAAGAGGATCGCCACGATGGTGAGCCGGAGGGTGACCGGGAAGGCCGTGCCCATCAGTTCGGTGACCGGCTGCCCTGTGAAAGCGGTGCCGAAGTCCCCGGTGAAGACATGGCCCATATAGGTCAGGTACTGCTGCCAGACGGGCCTGTCGAGGCCGAACTCCCGGCGCAGCTGGGCCGCCGTGGCGGGGTCGCACTGCTTCTCGCCGCACAGGCCCGCGACCGGGTCGCCCATGACGTTCACCATGAGGAAGATCAGCAGGGTGGCGCCGACGAAGACCGGGATCATCTGCAGCAGACGCCGGACGACATACCGTCCCATGGGGCCTCCGGGGATAGCGGGCAGCCGTGGGGCTCAGCCGACCCTGATCTCGTTGTAGACGGGGACGCTGAACGGGTTGAGCGCCACATGGGTCAGTCGCTGCGCATAGCCGGCGCTGCCGTTCTGGTACCAGAGCGGGATGGCCGCCATGGTGTCCCGCAGGACCTCCTCGGCCTGCCGGAACAGACGTACGGCCGTGGGCCGGTCGCTCTCCGCGTTGGCCCGGTCGACGAGCCGGTCGAACCTCTTGTCGGACCATCTGCCGTCGTTGGAGGAGGCGCCCGTGTAGTAGAGCGGCTGGAGGAAGTTCTGGATCAGCGGGTAGTCCATCTGCCAGCCCGCGCGGAACGGTCCCTGCATCTTGTGCCGGCCGATCTCGTTGCGGAAGTCGGCGAAGGTGCCGACCGGGTTGCCGACACAGGCCTTGTCGTTGCGCAGGGCGTTGTTGATGGAGTTACACACGGCGTCCACCCACTCCTTGTGGGAGCCGGTGTCCGCGTTGTACGCGATCTTGACCTGGCCGCCGGGCAGTCCGCCGCCCTCCGCGACCAGCTTTCTGGCCTCGCCCGGGTGGTAGGCGCAGGGCGCGCCGCACAGCCCCTCGGAGAAGCCCCCGGCCTCGCCGAGCACCGGGGAGGTCCAGTCGGTGGCGGGTGTGCGGGTCCGGTGGAAGAGCGTCCTGGTGATCTGCTCCCGGTCGATCGCCATGGACAGTCCGGTGCGGACCTTCTCCATCCCCGGCTTGCTCCACCGGCGGTCGTAGAACGGGAAGGCGATGGTCTGGATGATCCCGGCCGGGGTGTTGATGTACCGGTCGCCCAGATCGGCCTTGACGTTCCTCAGCTGGGTGGCGGGCACATCGTCGACCAGATCGACGTTCCCCGCCAGCAGATCGGTGTAGGCGGTGTTGCTGTCGGTGTAGACCCTCAGGTCCACCCCCTTGTTCCGCGCCTTGTCCGGGCCCGGATAGCCGTCCCACTTCCGCAGGGACATCTCCGAGCCCCGGGTGTACGACTCGATCCGGTAGGGGCCGTTGCCGACCGGCCTCTTCAGCCAGGCGGCGTGGTCGTCGAAGAACGCCCTGGGCAACGGGGCGAAGGCCGCATAGCCCAGGGTGTCGGGGAACGAGGAGAACTTCTGGCCGAGCCGGACGGTGAAGGTGCGGGGGCCGGTCACCTTGAGCCCGGAGAGGGTGTCGGCGCTCTGGGTGCCGGAGGCCGGGTGCACCTTGTCGTACCCCTCGATGTAGCCGAAGAAGTACGCGTTCTTCTGGTTGTTCTTCAGGCCGGCGCCGTAGTTCCAGGCGTCGACGAAGGACCGGGCGGTGACCGGCTCCCCGTTGCTGAACCTCCAGCCGGCCTTGACGGTGACGGTGAAGGTCCGCGCGTCCGAGGTCGCGATCCGCTCCGCGAGCATGTTCTCGGCCGCGCCGGTCCGGGGGTTGTAGCGCTTCAGCCCGCGGAAGATCATGTCGAGGACCTTGCCGCCCTGCACCTCGTTGGTGTTGGAGGGCTCCAGCGGGTTCTGCGGGTCGCCCCAGGAGGCGCTGAGCACCCCGGGGGCGGTGCCGCTGCCGCCGCCTCCCCCGCAGCCGGCCGCCGCGAGAGCCAGGACCGCGGCGGCGCCGGCCGCCGATCTCGCCAGCCTGGCTCCACGCATGAGGTGCCTCCTCGGGGTGCTCCGGGCCGCCGGTGCCGGAGTGCTGATCCACTATCCGCCCATATCACCCTGAAGTGATCTCATCATTCACGCGCCCCCTCCACACCCCACCCGTACGGACGGCACCCGGACGGACCGGCGACCGGGCAGCCCCCTCTCGACAGCCGCACGGCACACGGACACCGCCAGCCCTCCACCTGGGATGCGTCAGAGGTCTGAACCAATGACCGATCCGTTCTTATCAACTGGTTATTTCCGCAGGCCACATGGGGTTCATGCGCCGTTGACGCGCGCAGAGTGCCGCTGATAGACACACCCTCACCCAACCGGCGTCACCCGGTTCCGCCCGTCCCAGCAGTCCGACAAGCCGTTCCCGTGCGAGTGATGACGCGAGGTCACCATCGATGAGCACGCAAGACCAGCACGGCCCGGGGCGCTCCCGCCCGCACAGTCACCGACCCCGTACCCGGCGCCTCATGGCCGCCGTCCTGACGCTCACGGCAGCCCTCGCCGCCACTCTCACCCCCGCTCCCCAGCAGGCCGAGGCCAAGGAGGACGGCACGGTCCTCACCGTGGCGGTCGCCCAGAGCGTGGACTCGCTGAGCCCCTTCCTGGCGGTACGGCTGCTCAGCACGAGCATCAACCGGCTGATGTACGAGTACCTGACCAACTACGACCCCAAGGACGGCCATGTCATACCGGCCCTGGCCACCAAGTGGGAGTCGTCGCCGGACAAGCTGACCTGGACGTACACGATCCGCTCCGACTCCAAGTGGTCCGACGGTGAGCAGGTCACCGCGGCCGACGCCGCCTGGACGTTCGGCAGGATGATGACGGACGAGGCGGCGGCCACCGCCAACGGCAGCTTCGTCACCAACTTCGATCAGGTGAGCGCGCCCGACCCCACCAAGCTCGTGATCCGGCTGAAGAAGCCGCAGGCCACGATGACCGCGCTCGATGTGCCGATCGTGCCCAAGCACATCTGGGAGAAGGTCACCGACCTCTCGAAGTTCAACAACGACAGCACCTTCCCGATCGTCGGGAACGGACCGTTCGTCCTCACCGACTACAAGCCCGACAGCTATGTGCGGCTGAAGCCCAACAAGAGCTTCTGGCGGGGCGCGCCCAAGTTCGACGAGCTGGTCTTCCGGTACTACAAGGACCAGGACGCGGCGGTCGCCGCCCTGCGCAAGGGCGAGGTCTCCTTCGTGGCCGGCTCGCCCTCCCTGACACCGGCCCAGGCCGCCTCGCTCAAGGGCGAGAAGAACATCCATGTCAACGAGGGCCCAGGACGCCGCTTCTACGCCCTGGCCGTGAACCCGGGCGCCCGAGCCAGGAACGGCAAGAAGTTCGGTGACGGCGACCCCTCGCTGCGGGACGAACGGGTGCGGCACGCACTGTTCATGGCGGTGGACCGGGGGGCCGTCGTGGACAAGGTCTTCCAGGGCCATGCGGCGGAGGGCCAGGGCTATATACCGCCGCGCTACTCGTCCTACTTCTGGCAGCCGTCGGCGGACCAGGAGCTGGCGTACGACCCGGCGAAGGCCGCCCGGCTCCTCGACCAGGCGGGCTACCGGAAGAACGCCGACGGCAAGCGCACCGGCAAGGACGGCAAGCCGCTGGACTACCGGGTGCTGTGCCACGCCACCGACCCCAACGACAAGGCGGTCGGCCAGTATCTGAAGGAATGGTGGGGCAAGCTCGGCATCGGGGTCCGGCTCGACTGCCTGGACAACGTGACCGACCCATGGCTCGCGGGGAAGTACGACCTCGCCTTCGACGGCTGGTCGGTCAGCCCCGACCCCGAGTCCGTGCTCTCCCTCCACACCTGCGCCGAGCTCCCGGCGACCCCGAAGGACACCGGCGGCACCGACAACTTCATCTGCGACAAGACGTACGACGAGCTGTACGCCCGGCAGTTGGCCGAGTACGACCCGGGCAAGCGGGCGGATCTGGTCAAGCAGATGGAGTCACGGCTGTACGACCTCGGGTACATGAACGTCATGGCGTACCCGAACGCGGTCGAGGCCTACCGCACGGACCAGATCGCCTCGCTGACCACCATGCCGGAGAAGGCGGGCAACATCTACGGCCAGGACGGCTACTGGGGCTGGTGGTCCGCCGTCCCGGCGAAGTCCGCCGGTTCCTCGGGCGGTTCCTCGTCCACCGGGATCGTCGTCGGCATCGTCGCGGGGGTGGTGGTCCTGGTGGCCGCCGGGGTGTTCCTCGGGATGCGCCGCCGCGCGGGCGCCGAGGATCGTGAGTAGCCGATGACCCCGTCCCTGGCACGGACCCGGCGGCAGGCGGACCTCCATGACCGCTGACGCGGCCTCCGCACCGATCGACAAGGCCGAAGGGCCGGTCCCCGCACGGGGGCCGGCCCGCGGGGCACGGTCCGGCTCCCGGACCGCCTATCTGCGCTATGCGGCGGGCAAGGCGGGCGGCGCCGCCGTCTCCCTGCTCGCCGTCCTGGTCACCAGCTTCTTCCTCTTCCGGCTGATCCCCGGCGACCCGGTGAAGTACATGACCGGCGGCCGCCAGGTCTCGGCGGAACAACTGGCGGCGTACCGGCGGGAGTTCGGACTCGATCTGCCGCTGTGGGAGCAGTTCACCGACTACTGCCAGAAGGCGCTCACCGGAGACCTCGGCACCTCGTACCAGTTCCGGGCACCCGTGGTCGACAAGATCACCGAAGCGCTGCCGAACACCCTGGTGCTCACCGGCACCGCCTTCGTCCTCTACACGGCCCTCGGCATCTTCCTCGGCACCCGCTCCGCCTGGCGGCACGGGCGGCTCGGCGACCGGCTGAACACCGGTCTGGCGCTGACCCTCTACTCCCTCCCGTCCTTCTGGCTGGGCCTGTTGCTGATCATCGTGTTCGCGGTGGGCACCGGCCCGATCCCGGGCCTGTTCCCCACCGGAGGCATGGAGTCGGGCGGCCGGGAGGGATTCGCCTACGCCGTCGACGTCGCCCATCACCTCGTACTGCCGGTGGTCACCCTGGTCGCGATCGAGTACGGGCAGACCCTGCTGGTCACCCGCTCGGCGCTGCTGGACGAGATGGGCGGCGACTATCTGACCACCGCGCGCGCCAAGGGCCTCAGGGACGATCTGGTCCGGCGCCGGCACGCCGTGCCGAACGCGCTGCTGCCGACCGTGACGCTGATCTTCGTCAATCTCGGCCGGACCGTCGCCGGGGTGATCCTGGTCGAGACCGTGTTCTCCTGGCCGGGCCTCGGCGGACTCTTCTACCAGGCGCTGAGCGTGCCCGATCTCCCCCTGGTCCAGGGCCTGTTCTTCGTCTTCGCCGCCACGGTGATCGTGATGAACACCCTGGCCGATCTGATCTATCCGCTGCTCGACCCCCGGGTGGGCCGATGACGACCGAGACGACATCCCCGGTGGCGAAGGCCGGTCCGCGGGCCATGGCATGGCGACGCCGGCGTCACTCCGCCCTGCGGTTCTGGAGGCAGTACCGCACCCGTCGCGCCGGGCTTCTGGGCCTGGCCGCGCTCACCCTCTTCGCTCTGCTGGCACTGACCGCGCCGCTGACCGTCGGCTCCGACGTGACCGGGGTGACCGACGCCCCGGGCCGGCCACTGGAGAGCCCCAGCGGCGCGTTCCCGCTCGGCACCGACCGGTTCGGGCGCGATCTGCTGGGCCTGCTGGTGTGGGGCTCGCGGGTCTCCCTGCTGGTCGGGCTGCTCGCGGCCGTGCTGTCGGTGGCGATCGGCGCGCTGGTCGGGATCACCGCGGGGCACTTCCGCGGCGCGTACGCCACCGTGCTGATGCGGATCACCGACTGGTTCCTGGTGATGCCGACGCTGGTCCTCGCCGTCGCGCTCGCCACCGTGATGTCCCGCTCGCTCAGCACCATCGTCCTGGCGATCGGCGTGACGACCTGGCCGACCACGGCCCGGCTGGTGCGCGCGCAGACCCTGGCGGTGGAGTCGCGGCCCTATATCGAGCGGGCCCGGGCGCTGGGCGGCGGCCACGGGCACATCATGCTGCGGCATGTGCTGCCCAATGTGATGCCGCTGGTGCTGGCGCAGACGACCCTGATGATCTCCTCCTCCATCCTCTCCGAGGCGACGCTGGCCTTCCTCGGGATGGGCGACCCGAATGTCGTCTCCTGGGGCGGTCTGCTCCAGGACGCCCGTGAGGCGGGCGCGGTCAGCTCCGGCGACTGGTGGTATCTGGTCCCGCCGGGCATCGCGATCGCCGTCGTCGCGCTGTCCTTCACACTCTGCGGGCGCGCCGTGGAATCCGTGCTCAACCCGAGGCTGGGGGTGGCCCGTTGACACTCCTGGAAGTCCGGGACCTGGAAGTGACCTATGCGGGCGGGGCCACCGCGGTCCGTGGCGTCGACCTCTCGCTGGAGGCGGGCCGGAAACTGGGCATCGCCGGCGAGTCGGGCTGCGGGAAGTCCACCCTGGCGCTCGCGCTGCTCCGGCTGCTGCCCGCCGGCACCCGGATCGGCGGGCAGATCCTGCTGAACGGCGAGGACATGCTGACGATGCGCTGGGGGCGGGTCCGGGCGGTCCGCTGGGCGGGCGCCTCGATCGTCTTCCAGGGGGCGATGCACTCCCTGAACGCCGTGCACCGCATCGGCGACCAGATCGCCGAGCCGATCCTGCTGCACCACCGGGCGACCGCCGCCGGGGCGCGGCGGAAGACCGGTGAACTGCTGGAGCAGGTGGGGCTGCCGGCCGCGCGGGCGACGGCGTACCCGCATGAGCTCTCCGGGGGCCAGCGCCAGCGCGTCATGATCGCCATGGCGCTGGCCTGCGACCCCCAGCTGATCATCGCCGATGAACCGACCACCGCGCTGGACGTGATGATCCAGGCGCAGATCCTGCGGCTGATCGGCCGGCTGGTCGCCGAGCAGGAGCTGGGCCTGATCATGATCAGTCACGATCTGGCGGTCCTCGCCGAGACCTGCGACCGGCTGGCGGTGATGTACGCGGGCCGGGTGGTCGAGGAGGGCCCTGCCCGGCAGGTCCACGAGGACGCCCGGCACCCCTACGGCAAGGCCCTGTCGGCGGCGTTCCCGCGCATCGGCGACCCGGTCTCCCGGTTCGCCCCGCGGGGCCTTGCGGGGGATCCCCCCGACCCGTCCGCGCTGCCCTCCGGGTGCGCCTTCCATCCGCGCTGTCCGGTGGCCCTGGAGAGCTGCGCCGACCAGGACCAGCTGCTGCGCCACGCCGGCCCGGGGCGGCGCGCGGCCTGTGTGCACATGGAGCCGACGGTGCCCGGCCCGGCCGCCGCGACCGAGGACGCGAGGAGCACCCCATGACGGCGGCACCGACCCTGCTCAGCGCCGAGAGGCTGAAGGTGACCTTCCCCGGCCGGCACGGCGGCCCCCCGGCCCGGGCCGTGGACGGTGTGGAACTCGGCATCCGGGCCGGGGAGATCGTGGCCCTGGTCGGCGAGTCGGGCTGCGGCAAGACCACCCTGGCCCGGGCCCTGCTGGGCCTGGAGCGGCCGACCGCGGGCCAGGTCGCCTTCGGCGGCAGCCCCCTGGACTACACCTCGCGGGCCCTGAAGGCCTATCGCCGACGCGTCCAGCTGGTGCTCCAGGATCCCAGCGGCTCGCTGAACCCCCGGCACACGGTGTACGACGCGGTGGCCGAGGGACTGCGGATCCACCGGTACACCGGGGACGAGCGGACGGCGGTCGCCGAGGCCCTCTCCAAGGCGGGACTCCGGCCGCCCGAGCGGTTCTTCCTGCGCTACCCGCACGAGTTGTCCGGGGGGCAGCGCCAGCGGGTGGTGATCGCGGGCGCGCTGGTCCTGGAACCCGAACTCATCGTCGCCGACGAGCCGGTGGCCTCGCTGGACGCCTCGGTGCGCGGCGAGATCCTGGCGCTGCTGCTGCGGCTGCGCACCGAACTGGGCCTGTCCGCACTGGTCGTGACGCACGATCTGGGACTGGCGTGGAACATCGCCGACCGGGTCGCGGTGATGTATCTGGGCCGGATCGTGGAGACCGGCGCGGTCGAGCAGGTGCTGACGGCCCCTCGGCACCCGTACACCCAGGCCCTGTTGTCGGTCCTGCCGGAGGCACCGGGCGAGCCCGTGATCCTGACGGGCGAGCCCCCGGACCCCTCCCGCGTCTCCCCCGGCTGCCGCTTCCACCCCCGCTGCCCGATCCTGGCGAGCGGCGAGGCCGAACGGGCGGGCGTCGCCGACGCCTGCCGCACCCAGGACCCCGAGATCCTCACCGCGGACACCGACCCCCAGGTGGCCTGCCACTGGGCACGGGCACGGGTGGCCGGCTGAGGCGGGGCGCCCCGGGGCGGGGCCGCCCGTGCGCTCAGGCGATGTCCGGGTATGGGTCCGTCGCGAGGCGTGCGTGGAGGTGGGTGTCGTGGTACGTGCCCGGCTCGTCCGGGGCGGGCAGGAAGCCGCGCAGCACGCCCTCGTACCCGAAGCCGCAGCGGTCGGCGACCCGGCAGGAGGCCGTGTTGGGCACCGCGTGCCCCAGGTCGATCCGGTGCAGCCCGAGCTGTTCGAATCCCCAGCGGACGCACAGTTCCACCGCCCGGGTGACCGTGCCCCGGCCGCGCGCCTCGGGCAGCAGCCAGTACCCGACCCCGGCGTGGCCCATGGGGCGCTCTATCCGGTGGAGCTCCACGCTGCCGAGCACCTCGCCCGTGGCGGCGTCGGTGACGCAGTACGGGGCGAGCAGTCCCTCGTCCAGAAGCCCGGCGCGCCGGTCCATGAGGGCCCGTGCTCCGGCCTCGTCCAAGGGTGCGGACCGGAGCGGGGACCAGCGCCGCGTCTCGGGGTCGTTGACGCCCTTCAGCAGGGCGGGCACATCGTCCTCGCGCCAGGCCCGCAGACGCAGACCGAAGCCGTGGAGTTCCGTGTACGGCAGGGCGCTCTCCGCCACCGTCCGCGTCATGGGCGTTCCTCGGGTGCCGTAGGGATGCATGGGGGTTCGGGGCGCGCCACGAGCTCCACCTCGAAGCCGTCCGGGTTCTCCAGGTAGGCGGCGTAGTGGTGCGGGCCACCGGCGTAGGGGTGGCGGTCCGCGAACATCAGGGTCCAGCCGTGCCCGGGCGCCTCGCTGACCAGGGTGTCCAGCTCGCGCCGGGTGGGGACGTCGAACGCCAGGTGATTGAGGCCGGGACGGAGCCGGTCGTGCCGGTCGCCGCGCAGGGCCGGGGAACGCTCGATCACCAGATAGGTGTCGCCGGAGCGCCAGCTCACCCCGTCCGGCCAGTCCTGGTACGGAGTCCAGCCGAGCCTGCCGAGGAGCCAGCCCCAGCAGGCGCGGGCGCACTCCAGGTCGGCCACCCAGAGCTCGATGTGATGCAGTGTCACCGGGTCGCTCCCCTCCCCGTTCTCCTCTTGCTGTGGCCCGTCCTGGGGAACGGCGGGCTGATACGACGGGTTCCCGGCACCGTCGTGCGGTGCCGGGAACCCGTCGGGATCAGGTGCTGTCTCTCAGTGCGTCAGGCCGCGCCGACGACGTCCTTCTCCTCGGCGAAGTGGCAGGCCGACTCGTGAGCCGCAGGGGAGTCGACTCCCTTGAACCGCTCGGGGATCGCCAGGAGCGGCACCTCCTGGGAGCACTTGTCCTGGGCCTTCCAGCAGCGGGTGCGGAAGCGGCAGCCGGACGGCGGGTTGGCCGGGGAGGGCACATCACCGGTCAGGATGATCCGCTCACGATGCTCACGGGCGTCCGGGTCCGGCACGGGAACCGCCGACAGCAGCGCCTGGGTGTAGGGATGCGTCGGGTGCTCGTAGATCTGCTCGTCGGTGCCGATCTCGGCCATCTTGCCGAGGTACATCACGCCCACCCGGTCGGAGATGTGCCGGACGATCGACAGGTCGTGCGCGATGAAGATGTAGGAGAGGTTCAGCTCGTTCTGCAGTCGCTCCATCAGGTTGATGACCTGCGCCTGGACCGAGACGTCCAGCGCGGAGACCGGCTCGTCGCAGATGATGACCTCGGGGTTGAGCGCGAGGCCGCGGGCGATGCCGATGCGCTGGCGCTGACCGCCGGAGAACTGGTGCGGATAGCGGTTGATGTACTCCGGGTTGAGGCCGACCAGGTCCAGCAGCTCCTGGACCCGACGGCGCCGGTCGCCCTTCGGGGCCACCTCGGGGTGGATGTCGTAGGGCTCACCGATGATGTCGCCGACCGTCATCCGCGGGTTGAGCGAGGTGTACGGGTCCTGGAAGATCATCTGGATGTTGCGCCGCACGGCCTTCAGGGCCCCGCCGGACAGCTTGGTGATGTCCTGGCCCTTGTAGAAGATCTCGCCCGCGGTCGCCCGCTCCAGGTTCATCAGCAGCTTGGCCACGGTCGACTTGCCGCAGCCGGACTCGCCCACGACGCCCAGGGTCTCGCCCTGGTACAGGTCGAAGGAGATGCCGTCGACGGCCTTGACCGCGCCGACCTGCTTCTTGAGCAGGATGCCCTGGGTGAGCGGGAAGTGCTTGACCAGGTTGCGCACCTGAAGGATCGGCTCGCCCCGGTCGACGTGCGCGTCGAGGGCGGCGACCGCCTGTTCCTCGGAGTGCACATCGGCGACCTGCACGGCGGAGACGTTCGGCGTCGCGTCCGTCGGCTTGCCTGCCTCGGTCGGGTCAGCCATGGATCGTCTCCTTCCAGAAGTGGCACGCGCTGGCGCGGCCCGGCAGTTCGGTTCCGTCCTGCTCGGTCACCGGGACCAGAGGCGGAAGATCGGTGCGGCAGATGTCCTGGGCCCGGTCGCAGCGCGGGTTGAAGGCGCAGCCGCTGGGCACCTTCAGCAGGTTGGGCGGCAGGCCCTTGATCGCGTAGAGCTCCTGGCCCTTCTGGTCCAGGCGCGGGATCGAGTCCAGCAGACCGCGGGTGTAGGGGTGGGCCGGGCGCTTGTACAGCTCGTGCACGGGCGCCGTCTCCACGATCCGGCCCGCGTACATGACCGCGATCTTGTCCGCGACGTCGGCGACGACACCGAGGTCGTGGGTGATCAGGATCAGGCCCATCTGGTACTCGCGCTGGAGTTCCGCGAGCAGGTCCATGACCTGGGCCTGCACCGTCACGTCGAGGGCCGTGGTCGGCTCGTCGGCGATGATCAGGTCGGGCTCCAGGGCGAGCGCCATGGCGATCATGATGCGCTGGCGCATACCGCCGGAGAACTGGTGCGGGTAGTCGTTGACCCGCGCCGCGGCGGCCGGGATCTTCACCCGGTCCATCAGCTCGATGGCCTTGGCCTTGGCCTCCTTGCGAGAGGCTCCCTGGTGGACGCGGAACATCTCACCCAGCTGGAATCCCACGCTGAGCACGGGGTTGAGCGAGGACAGCGCGTCCTGGAAGATCATCGCGATCCGCGCGCCGCGCAGCTTGCGCCGCTCCTCCTCGGACATCTTCAGCATGTCCTGGCCGTAGAAGCGAATCTCCCCCTGGGGGATGCGGGCCGGCGGCATGTCGAGGATGCCCATGATCGCCTGCGCGGTCACGGACTTGCCGGAGCCGGACTCGCCGAGCACGGCGAGCGTCTCGCCGGAGTTCACGGAGTAGTTGACGCCGTTGACGGCCTTGACCACTCCCTCGCGGGTGCTGAACTCGACGTGCAGATCGCGCACTTCGAGCAGCGGGCCGGTCTTGTCGCCGCCTCCGGATCGCGGAGCCGGGACGGCGTCCGTCGAATCGATGATGGTCACGTACGCCTCCCTCAGCGCATCTTCGGGTCGAAGGCGTCGCGCACGACGTCTCCGAGCATGATGAACGCCAGCACGGTGATGCTCAGGGCGCCGGCCGGGAACAGCAGCGCGTGCGGCGAGGTCAGGAACCGGTCCTGGGCGTCACTGATCATGAGGCCCCAGGAGATGTTCGGGTACTGGATGCCGATGCCCAGGTAGGACAGGGCGGCCTCGGCGGCGATGTAGACGCCGAGGTTCATCGTGGTGATGACGATGACGGGGGCGAGCGTGTTCGGCAGGATGTGCCGGAACGCCATGCGCCATGAACCCGCGCCCAGCGCACGGGCGGCCATCACATAGTCGTTGTACTTGTTGGAGATGACCTCGCCACGCATGATCCGGAAGACCTGCGGCCAGCCGAGGATCGCCATGATGACCGACACCGACCACACGTCACCCGTGCGCCAGATCGACATGATCAGCAGACCACCGATGATCAGCGGCAGGCCGGAGAACACCTCGGTGATACGGGAGAGCAGCGCGTCGATCCAGCCGCCGGCCAGACCGGCCAGCATGCCCACCAGACCGCCGATCAGGGTGGTGGCGATGGTGGTCACCACACCGACGACGACCGAGTTGCGGGCGCCGTACACGGTCCGCGTGTAGATGTCGCAGCCCTGCACGTCGAAGCCGAACAGGTGACCGGAGGTGGGACCGTCCATGGAGTTCTGCAGCTGGCAGAAGCCGTCCGAGAACGGGGAGCGCGCCGTGAACAGGCCGGGCATGATCGCCAGGGCGAGCAGGCACACGATGATGAAGGCGGTCACCAGGAACATGGGCCGCTTGCGCAGGTCCGCCCAGCCGTCCTTGAGCAGGCTCGCCTGCCGGGCCGCCGCCTTCTCCTCGGCCTCCGCCTCCCGCTCCGCGGTCAGCGCGTCGGCGGGGGGCTTCTCCATCGTCTTCTCACTCATAGCGGATCCTCGGGTCGAGCACGGCGTACAACAGGTCGACGAACAGGTTGGCCATCAGGTAGATCAGCACCAGCAGCGTCACCAGACCGACCACGACGGGCCGTTCGCGCAGGTACACGGACTGGGCCAGCTGGCCGCCGATACCGGGCATGTTGAACACACGCTCGGTGATGATGGCACCGCCCATGAGGGCGCCGAGGTCGAAGCCGAGGAAGGTGACGACCGGGATCATCGAGTTGCGCATCGCGTGCAGGCCGATGACCCGGCGCCGCGGCAGGCCCTTGGCGACCGCGGTGCGCACGTAGTCGGCGCGGATCGACTCGGTCATGCTCGACCGGACCAGTCGCGCGATGTACGCCATGGAGGTGGAGGCGAGCACGATGGCCGGGAGGATGTAGCTCTGCGGCCAGCCCTTGTCGATGCCGGAGATCGGCGTGATCTTGAGGTTCATGCCGAACTCGAGCTGGAACACGCTACCGAGCACGAAGACCGGGATCGAGATCAGGATGAGGGTCGCGACCAGGACCACGTTGTCGAGGAACTTGCCCTTGCGCAGCGCGGAGAGGACGCCCGCCAGGATGCCGATGACGGCCTCGATGACGAAGGCGGTCAGGCCGAGCTTCACCGTGATCGGGAACCGCTGGGAGACGATGTCGGAGATGGCACGCCCGTTGTACGTCTCGCCGAGGTCACCGGTGAAGACACCGCTGATGTAGTGCCAGTACTGCTGGTACAGCGGCTCGTTGAGGTGGTAGTGATCGCGAAGGATCGCCGCGATGTTGGGGTCGGCGCGCTTGTCGCCGGCCAGTGCCTGGATGGGGTCGCCGGGCAGAGCGAAGACCAGGCAGAAGATGATGAATGTGACGCCGATCACCACAGGGATCACCTGCAGGAGGCGGCGCACGACGTATCGGCCCATGGGTACTCCAGAGGGGGGTGCTGGACCCGCCCGCGGCCGGGGCGAGGGCACAGGCGGACGGGAGACGGCAGAAGGGGTGAGCAAGGGAAGGCTTTGAGCCCCTCCCCTTGCTCACCCTGTTTCCGCTGTATGTGGGGGTTACTCAGACCTGGTTCAGCTGAGCTTGACCGTGTCCCACAGGATCTGGTGGCCGGCGACGTTCATCGACTTGATCTTGTCGCTGAAGCCGAAGTTCATGGTGTAGAAGTACACCGGAATGTACGGCATGTCCTTCAGCAGGATGTCGTCGGCCTTCTGGTACGTCTTGATGGCGTCCTCGTGCGTGGGAGCCTTGTCGCCCTGGGCGAGGAGCTTCTCGAAGTCCTCGTTGACGTAACCGGAGTAGTTGGAGCCGTTGCTGATGGCGTCCTTGGAGAAGATCGGACGGAGGTAGTTCTCCATGTCCGGGTAGTCCATGCTCCAGGCCATACGGAACGCGCCCTGGTACTTCTTGGCGTCCAGGTCGTTCAGGATGGTCTGGAACTGCTCGAACGGCTTGGCGATGACCTTGACGCCCAGGTTCTGCTGGATCTGGTTGGCGACCGCCTCGACCCAGTCCTTGTGACCGCCGTCGGAGTTGTAGCCGATCTCCAGCGTGTTGCCGGGCAGCCCGCCGCTCTTCTTGTAGAGCTCCTTGGCCTTCGCCGGGTTCAGGGTGCACGCGTCACCGCAGGCGCCCTTGCGGTAGCCGTCGATCGTGGGGCTGATGTAGTCGTCCGCGGGCGTACGGGCACCGAGGAAGATCTTGTCCGCGATCGTCTGGCGGTCGATCGACATGGAGATGGCCTGACGCAGGTCCGCGTTCTGGAAGGCCTTGTTGTACTTGATCGGGAAGCCGATGTAACCGACGGCCGAGTCGGCCTGGTCCACCGTGCGGCCCGGCAGGTCCTTCTTGTAGGTCGCCAGACCCGAGGTCGGGATCGTCAGCAGGGTGTCGAGGTTGCCTGCGACGAGGTCCTTGTAGGCCGTGTCGAGGTTCGAGTAAATCTTGAAGTTGACACCCTTGACCGCGATCTTCGACGCGTCCGGGTACTTGTCGTACTTCGTGGTGCTGATTTCCTCGTTGTGCTTGAACTTGCCCTTCATCTCGAAGGGACCGTTGCCGATCGGCGCCTCGCCGAAGCCCTTCGGGTCCTTGAAGAACGCCTTGGGCAGCGGAACGAACGCGGTGAAGGACAGCTGCGACGTGAACGCCGCGAACGGGGCGGTCAGGGTGACCTGAAGGGTGCTGTCGTCCACGGCCTTCAGACCCGACATCTTGTCGGTCGAGGGCTTCTTGCCCTCGCCCGGGTTCAGGTCGCTGAAGCCCTGGATGTGGCTGAACAGCGGGTTGGTCTGCTGGGCGTTGCTCTGGTTGGCGCCGTAGTTCCAGGCGTCGATGAAGGACTGGGCGGTGACCTTCTCGCCGTTGTGGAAGGTGTAGCCGGACTTCAGCTTGATCGTCCAGACCTTGTTGTCCTTGGTCTCGATCGACTCGGCCATGGCGTTGACGACCTTGTTGTCGGCGTCAAGCTTGGTCAGACCCGTGAAGAGGGCGTTGATGACCTGGCCGCCCTCGGTCTCGTACGTGTTGGTGGGAACCAGGGCGTTCTGCGGTTCACCGATCTCCACCGACAAGACGCCGTTGCCCTTGGCACCGCCCGAGCTGCCGCTGTCTCCGCCACCGCCACAGGCCGTCGCACCCAGCGCCACAACCGCGGCCATCGCAACCCACTTGGCGCTCTTGGCACCACGCATGGGGCTCCTCCTCATGAGTCCTTAGGTTCACCGCATGGAGAGGCACATGACACAGCACCGTCACCGGTGGCTGAAACAGTCAGGTGCCCCCCGCGCTCGCGAGTCGTCGCCGACTGCAGCGCATGACCCGTTCATCCGAGCTCTACGCGCCTAACTATCTGCCATTGCGCCCTGGCCGAACCACACCGTCGAGGTCTCGGTTCGATCACACCTGACGCTCACTTCTCCCAAAATCCGGACAAACAGTTCGGTGAAAGATCGCTGCGAAACGGACTTGTTACACAACTATCGGTATGAGTTGTCCGCATACCGGACAGCGGGCGGAAAAGTCGATTGCGCTCGGCAGCGGAAGGAACTATTCGACGCCGCAAGCGGTACAAGGGGCGACGAACCACATCAGGTGGTCCGCGCATCCCGGCAACTTTAGCCGTGTGGGGCCACGAGGACGATCGGCCGGAGCTCCCGGCGGCCGCCCATAGGGAAAACCCTCTATGTCACTCGTCGGCAGCAGGTCAGGCCGACCGGGCGGGGCCGTGCGAACGCGGCGCGACCGGCACTGACGAGGGTTCTCCGCGACGGCGGGGCACCCGGGCGGAATGCCGCCCGGGTGCCCCGCCGTCGCCGTACGCGCCCCCTTGTGGGCGCGCGCCGAGCCGCTCCGGCGGCATGGGCCGCACGACCCGGGTGCGAACGCGGAAGGTGCGGCACCGCCCACGGCGGTACCGCACCTTCTGTCCGGCTCGACGGGACCCCGGCCGGCGGCGCCGGCCGGGGTCCCGTCGGCTCAGCCGTGCTTGGCGCGGCTGGCGGCCCGGGCGCGCTCGCGCTGGTCGAGGTTGACCTTGCGGATGCGGACGGCCTCCGGGGTCACCTCCACGCACTCGTCGTCGCGGCAGAACTCCAGGGACTGCTCCAGCGACAGCTTGCGCGGCGGCACGATCGACTCGGCGATGTCGGACGTGGCGGACCGGATGTTGGTGAGCTTCTTCTCCTTGGTGATGTTGACGTCCATGTCGTCGGAACGGGAGTTCTCGCCGACGATCATGCCCTCGTACACCTCGGTGCCCGGCTCCACGAAGAGCACCCCGCGCTCCTGGAGGTTGGTCATCGCGAACGCGGTGACGGCACCGGAGCGGTCGGCGACCAGCGAGCCGTTGTTACGGGTCTGGAGCGGCCCGAACCAGGGCTCGTGGCCCTCGTGGATGGAGTGGGCGATACCCGTGCCGCGGGTGCCGGTCAGGAACTCGGTGCGGAAGCCGATCAGACCGCGCGAGGGCACCACGAACTCCAGGCGCACCCAGCCGGAGCCGTGGTTGGACATGTTGTCCATACGGCCCTTGCGGACGCCCATGAGCTGGGTGACGGCGCCCATGTGCTCCTCGGGCACGTCGATCGTCATGCGCTCGACCGGCTCGTGGACCTTGCCGTCGATCTCCCGGGTGACGACCTGCGGCTTGCCGACGGTCAGCTCGTACCCCTCACGGCGCATCTGCTCGACCAGAATGGCCAGCGCCAGCTCGCCCCGGCCCTGGACCTCCCAGGCGTCCGGCCGCTCGGAGTCGAGGACCCGCAGCGAGACATTGCCGATCATCTCGCGGTCGAGCCGGTCCTTGACCTGGCGCGCGGTGACCTTGCGGTCCTTGACCGCGGCCTTGACGTTGGCGCCCTTGCCGGTGCCGCCCCTGCCGACCAGCGGCGAGGTGTTCGCGCCGATGACCATGGAGATCGCGGGCTCGTCGACCGTGATCAGCGGCAGCGCGACCGGGTTCTCGGGGTCGGCCAGGGTCTCGCCGATCATGATGTCGGGGATACCGGCGACGGCGCAGATGTCACCCGGGCCGGCCTTCTCGGCGGGCTTGCGGGTGAGGGCCTCGGTCATCATCAGCTCGCTGATCCGCACATTGCTGATGGACCCGTCGCGCTTGATCCAGGCGACGGTCTGGCCCTTGCGGAGCTCGCCCTGCTCGACGCGGAGCAGCGCGATACGGCCGAGGAAGTTGTCGGCGTCCAGGTTGGTGACATGCGCCTGGAGCGGAGCGTCCTCGTCGTAGGTCGGGGCCGGGATGTGCTGCAGGATCGTGGAGAAGAACGGCTCCAGGCTGTTGCTGTCGGCCGGGACCGTGCCGTTCTCCGGCTTGGTGAGGGAGGCGATGCCGTCGCGGCCGCAGGCGTAGACGATCGGGAACTCGATCTGCTCCTCGTCGGCGTCGAGGTCGAGGAAGAGGTCGTACGCCTCGTTCACGACCTCGTCGATCCGGGCGTCGGGCCGGTCCGTCTTGTTGATGCAGAGGATGACGGGCAGCCGCGCCTGGAGCGCCTTGCGCAGCACGAAGCGGGTCTGCGGCAGCGGGCCCTCGGAGGAGTCGACGAGCAGGACGACGCCGTCGACCATCGACAGACCGCGCTCGACCTCGCCGCCGAAGTCGGCGTGGCCGGGGGTGTCGATGATGTTGATCGTGATGGGCTCGCCGCCGTCCTTCGGGTGATACTTCACCGCGGTGTTCTTGGCGAGGATCGTGATGCCCTTCTCACGCTCCAGGTCGTTCGAGTCCATGACCCGGTCGTCGACCTGCTCGAGCTGGTGGGCGGCGAAGGCACCGGCCTGCTTCAGCATGCCGTCGACGATGGTCGTCTTTCCGTGGTCGACGTGGGCGACGATGGCGACGTTGCGGATGTCGTGGCGCGTGGCCATGTGTGGCGTACTCCCGGAGTGGTGAGGACGGCCTGCGCGAACGTCTGAGTTACGCGGGCCCTGCCGGGCTGGACACGCCTCGGCCTTTTCCCATTTTAGGGGGACGGCGCGAGCTGGGCGTGCGGGGGACGGTGCGGGCCCGCTGACCAGGCACGCCGCACCGTCCCGGCGGCAGGATCAGGAGGAGGGGCTCGCCGAGGGACTCGCCGGCGGCCTGGCCCCCTTCTTCAGGAAGCCCATGTTCTCGTAGACCGGGGTCTGGAAGCCGAAGGAGCCCGCGTTGGCCAGATCCGAGCGGGTGACCGTGAGCTGGGGGCGCTGGTAGAGCGGGATGGAGCCCGCGGCGGCCCAGATACGGGCATCTGCCTTGCGGACCAGGTCCCGCTCCTCCTTCCCGTCCAGCGAGGCGATCGCCTGGGCGAAGAGCTGGTCCACCTGGTCGGTGCCGATCCGGGTGTAGTTCTGCTCGATGCTCAGCGAGCCGTCCGCCGCGGGCACCGGCTTGGCGTAGATCGGCCGGGCGTCGGTGGCGGGGTAGGCGGACGCGGGCCACGAGTAGAGCGCCAGGTCGTAGTCGCCGGCCGCGACATGGTCCTTGAAATAGCTGTCGTCGGGGACCTTGGTGATCTCCGTGCGGATCCCGACCTTCTCCAGCATGCGCGCGATCCGGTCGCCGACCGTCCGCAGGGTCGCCGAGCCCGCGCCGGAGGGCAGCACGAACCGCAGCTGCAGCGGCTTGCCGTCCTTGGCGACCACCGCGCCCGTGGTGCCGGCCGGGGCGGCGGTGCCCTTGGGGGCGTAGGCGCCCGGCATCCCGCTCTGGTCGTGCTCCTGCGCAGGGTCCCCAGGCTCGTTGCGGGGCCCCTTGTCGTCGCCGCCGGCGTTCTTGCCGTCGGACCCGGCCGCCTTCGTCGCGTCGGCCCCTGCGGTCTTCTTCTCCTCGGGCCCGGAGCTCTTCTTCTCCGAGGGTTCGGAGCTCTTCTTCTGCGAGGGTTCGGAGCTCTTCTTCTCCTCGGATCCGGCGGTCTTCTTCTTCTCCTCCTTGATCGGCCCGCCGGGCACCCAGCCCGCCTCCGACAACAGGGTCTGCGCCTGGGCGGTGTCCTGCTCGCCGAGGGCGCCGCTGTTGTCGGCGTAGGCGTCCTGCCCGGAGAGGGCGAGATGGCTGCCGACGGGGACCACGGGCAGCCCGAGCGGCTTGAGGACCAGCCCGGCCAGCTCCTTGCGGTCCAGGGCGCGGGCCACCGCCCGGCGCACACGCTCGTCGGAGAGCGGGCCACGGGAGCCGTTCAGGGCGAGCTGGGTGTAGGCGGGCTCCAGGGACTTGTGGAGCGCGAAGCCGCGCAGCGTCTGCCGCTCACCGCTCGACGCGCCGGACTCGCCGCCCGGACCCGCCGAGGAGGGCTCTGCCGAGGAGGGCTCCGCCGCGGAGCCACTCGGTTCCGCCGGGGCCGAGGCCGAGGCCGCGTCGGCCGTCGCCGTCCCCGACGGTCCCCGCAGGGACGTGCTGCCCTGGTTGCCGGCGGCAAAGGTGATCCTCCCGGCCTCCTCCGGGTCGATCTCGGCCATGTCGATCTTCCCGCCGGCGAGCGCGGCGGCCCGCTGGTCGCGCGGGACGGCGACCAGCACGATCTCGGAGAGCTTGGCGGACCGGCCCCACCAGCGCGGATTGCGGGCGAGCGTGATCGTGCCCGCCTTGGCGTCGACGTTCTTGACGGAGAACGGGCCGGAGGTCACCTTCAGACCGGTCCTCGCCCCGTCGTTGAAGGAGTTCGGGCTGCCCGTGACGTCCTTCGGGTACAGCGGCGAGAACAGCGACCTCCAGTCGGCGTACTGCTTGCCGAAGGTCACCTTGACCTCGTGGCTGTTCGCCCCGCGCTCCACCTTCTCGATGCGGTCGTAGCCGGCGTTGCGGGCGGTCCAGTACGCGCTGTCCCGGCCGGAGAGGGCATGCCACTGGGCGGCGAAGTCGTCGGCGCCGATCTTCCGGCCGTCGCTCCAGACGGCCCGCTTGTTCAGCCGGTAGACGACGACCTGCTTGGGCTCGGTCGACTCGACCTTGGCGGACTCCAGATAGTCCTGGTCGATCTCGGGACGGCCGTTGGTGTCGAGCCGGAACATCGAGGGCAGCACGGCCCCGGCCACCCGGGTGGTGGCGGCGCCGGAGTCGGCCTGGAAGGTGTTCAGGGTGCCGGGCACGGCGTCGACCGCCCAGCGCAGGGTCCCGCCGTCGGCGAGGAGGGTGCGGGCGGCCGGCGCGATGTCCTGCGCGGCGACCGGTTTGCTCACCTCCTCGTCGGCACTGCAGGCGGCGAGCGCGGGCACCGCGAGTGCACCCGCGGTGAGGAATACGACCGAGCGCTTCACCGCGCGCGGTCCGACGTCGTCGTGGGACATCACGTCCACCTCCGGGAGCCGCTCGGCCGACGAGCAGGGGGTTATGATCCGATTTGGAAGCATTTGATATTGATCAGATATATGACCTACCGGGGAGCAAAGACTCGGGCGGTTAGGCCGACACAGCGACGAAATCCCGGAAGGCCACCCGGACGGTCCCATCGAACTGCTCATCCGAACTGCTCATCACCCAGGACCCCTGGAAGCGAGGTCGGGTCATGTCCGTGTACGACGAACTGACATCGGTCCAGCGCTGCCTCGACGATCTGTACCGGTCGCTCGGGCGGCTGGAACAGCAGATGGGCGGCGGCGGGCTCGACACACGCCGCGTCCGTGTCGACGCCGACCATCTCCGCGACAGCGTGGCACTGCTGCGGGACTCGGCCTCCAACGCCTCGGCCCGGCGGCCCGATCTGGTCACCATCTCCGACACCCCGTACGACGCCGCCCTGTGGACGGACTCGGACGACGAGGGCCTCGGCGCCCGGGACCGGCACGCCCCCTGAAGCGGGAGCGGCGCCGTGCGGAGGGCACCCATGGTGTGCGGGGCGGTACCGGCTCCGGCGATCGCGCTGGTGGCCGGCGCCGGGCAGCACCCGGCCTCCCCCGCCGACCTGGCGCTGCCGCTGGCCGCCGCGGTCGCCGCCGTGGCGGTGGCCGTGTCGACGGCGGTGCGGCGGAGGCTGCGCGCGACGCGGCGCACCACGCCCGGCGGGGGCCTGCCGGGCCTGCCCACCCTCGTGTCCCTGGACGAACTGGACCGGAGGGCCACGCGGTCGCTCGTCGCGACCGACGACTGCGTGCGCACCAGCCGGGAGGAACTCGGACACGCCGAACGGCACTTGGGGCACGAAGCGGTTCAGGCCCAGGCGGCGGCGGTGGAGTCCGCCGCCACGGAGCTCGGCCTGGCCTTCGAGGCGCGGCAGCGGCTCGACGACGGGGAGGGAAAGGCACGGGAACTGCTGGAGGAGATCGTCGCGCGGTGCGAGACGGCGGGTCGGCGGCTGGACGACGAGGCGGCCGGGTTCGATCTGATGCGGGCGCCGGAGCAGACGACGGGGGAGACCCTGGAGCGCACGGAGGCGCGATTCCGGGAGGTGGCGGCGCGGGTGGCGGAGGCGGACGGCACGCTCGCCGGGCTGCGGGAGCGGTTCGCACTCTCCGCGCGGCTGCCGGTGGCGGGCCATGACGAGCAGGCGAAAGACCGGCTGATCTTCGCCATGACCTGTCTCAACCGGTCCCGCCAGGCCATGGACCGGGCGGAGACGGGGAACGCGGTGGTGCTGCTGCGCGCCGCCGAGGCCGCGGTCGACCAGGCGGCTCTGTTCCTGGACGGTATCGCCCGGCTCGCCTCGGACCTGTCCCGCGCCACGGCCGAACTGCCCGCCGCCCTGGACTCCGCCGAGGCCGATCTGGCGGCGGCCCGCGCACTGCTGGGCACCGCGACCGTCCGGGCGGATCTGCGCGGGCGGGTGGCGCACGGGGAGTCGGTGCTGGCGGCGGTGCGGGGCGAGCCGGCCGGAGCCGCCGGTGCGGAGGACGCCCGCGGCACGGGGAGCGCCGGCGCGCGGGACGTCGGGGGGCGGTACGACCCGGTGGGCGCGCTGCGCCGGATCGAGCAGGCGACGGCCGGACTGGACCGGGCCTCGCACCGTGCGCCGGAGGGTTCGCGCGCCCTCGGTCGGCTCCAGCGGGCCCTGGTCGTGGCCCGCAGCACCGTCGGTGCCGCCTCGGACCGGGTGACGACGCGGCGCGGTGCCGTCGGCCGCGAGGCGAGGACCCGGCTCGCGGAGGCGGAGCGCCTGCTGCGCCGGGCGGAGAACACGGACGCCCCGCCCGTCCCTGCGCCGGCCGAGGCCCTCGTCTACGCCTGTGCGGCCGACACCCTCGCCCGGCAGGCCGGACAGCTCGCGGAGCGGGACGTACGGGTGCACGGCACCCCGTACGGGGAGGGCCTGTGGACGGGCGGCGCCGTGCTGGGCGGGATCCTGCTCGACGCCCCCCACCGCCGGGGCGATCGCACCGGGCACCCGGGCGACGGCGGGCCCGCGAGCTACGGAGGACCGGGCACCCGGGGCCGCAGGGACGGCGGCGGGCTGTTCCGGCCGGTGCGGCCGCAGCACCCTCCGGGAACGGCCCCGCCCGGCACCGGCTCTCCGGAGGCCGATCCGCCCGGGACGGGCCCGGCTAGTAGAGGCTCAGCAGGGCCTCCGCCGGGTCCTTGAGGGCGTTCCCGCCGTCCGGCAGCGGGAGTTCGAACCACACCGTCTTGCCGTGCGGGGTGCGGCGGGAGCCCCAGGCCGCGGAGAGCAGGCCGACCAGTTGCAGTCCGCGGCCCCCCTCGTCGGTGTCCCGGGCGCGCCGTCTGCGGGGCTGCACCAGCCCGGAGTCCCACACCTCGCACACCAGCGTCCGGTCGAGCAGCAGCCGTAGTCTGATCTCCCCCTCGCCGTACCGCAGGGCGTTGGTGACCAGCTCGCTGACGAGCAGTTCCGTGGTGTCCACCAGCGGCTCCAGGTCCCAGGCGAGCAGCTGGCCGCGCGCGTACTCCCGGGCCCGCCCCACGCTGCGGGGCTCGCGCGGCAGCGTCCAGTCGCCGACGGACTCGGCGGGCAGCCCCTGGACCCGTGCCATCAGCAGCGCGATGTCGTCCTCGCCGTGGTGGCTGCCGAGGGTGCGCAGGACATGGTCGCAGACGTCCTCGAGGGGACTGCTCGGGTCGGTCAGCGCGCCCACGAACGCCCGCAGTCCCTCGTCCAGCGGATGGTCACGGGACTCGACGAGGCCGTCGGTGTAGAGCGCCAGCAGTGAGCCCTCCGGCAGTTCGACCTCCACCTCCTCGAACGGCTCGCCGCCCACGCCGAGCGGCATTCCGGGCGGCACGTCCAGCATCAGCGCGGGCTCGCCCGGTTCCACCAGCACCGGCGGCAGATGGCCCGCGTTGGCGAAGGTGCAGCGGCGTGTCACCGCGTCGTAGACCGCGTACACACAGGTCGCCAGGTACACCTCGGACAGGTCCGCCTCGCGGGGCCGGCGAGCGGCGCGGGTGGCCTGCTGGACGCCGCCGGGGGCGCCGAGGCCGCGGGCGATCTCGTCCAGCTGTGCGAGGACTTCGGCGGGTTCGAGGTCGAGCTGGGCCAAGGTCCGTACGGCCGTGCGGAGTTCGCCCATGGCCACGGCGGCGCGCAGCCCCCGGCCCATGACGTCGCCGACGACCAGTGCCGTGCGGTGCCCGGGGAGTTCGATGACGTCGAACCAGTCGCCGCCCACCTCGCTGGGCCGTCCGGTGGCCGCGTTGCCCGGCAGATAGCGGCAGGCGATGTCGAGCCCGGAGGCCTCCGGGTCGCCCGGCGGCAGCAGGGACCGTTGCAGGATCAACGCCCGTTCGTGCTCGCGGCGGTAGAGCCGGGCGTTGTCGATACAGACCGCGGCGCGTGCGGCCAGTTCCACGGCGAGCGCCCGGTCGCGTTCCCCGAACGGCTCGCTGCCCTTGGTGCGGGAGAACTTGGCGAGGCCGACCACGGTGTCGTGCGCGACCATCGGGACCGCGAGCGTGGACTGGATCAGGCCGCCGCCCTCTGCGGTGATCAGCCGGGGGCGGCCGCTGCGCAGGGCGGCCGCATTGGGCGAGTTGAAGGAGTAGTGGTGGACGGCGCCGACCGGGACGGGTTCGGGTCCGCCCACGAACGGCGCGTCGGCGACGGCGCTGGCGAACGCGACCCGGCGCAGGTCGGCGCTGCCGTCTGCCAGGCCCTGCGGGGTCTCGTCGCCGGCCAGCAGCCCCTGGTGGAGGTCGACGGAGGCCAGGTCGCAGAAGCCGGGCACCACCACATCGAGGAGTTCGCGCGCGGTGGTCTCCAGATCGAGGGAGTTGCCTATGCGGGCGCCGGCCTCGTTGAGGAGGGCCAGGTTGCGGCGGGCGGCGGCGGCCTCCCGGGCGGCGGCGCGGCGGCCGGTGACATCCGTGGCGAGCCAGGCGATCCCGATGGGCCGGCCGCTTCCGCTGTGCACCCGGTAGAGGTTGACGGACCAGTGCTTGCGTTCCTCGGAGCCCGGGACGAAGCCCGTGACATGCATGTCCGTGACCGGCTCGCCGGTCCTCAGGACGCGGCGCAGCGTCGCGGTGACGCGTTCCGCCTCCGGGGGCTGGAGATAGTCGTGGACGCAGCGGCCGCGGTGGTCGTCGGGCACGCCTCCGAAGGTGGAGGCGAACCGCCGGTTGGCGCGCCGTACCCGCAGCTGGGGGTCTATCAGCAGGAATCCGAAGGGAGATTGACCGAAAATCGCCTGCGAGGCGGCCAGGTCGGTCTCGATGCCACGGAGCGTGTGGATGTCGACGATGAGGCACACCGCGGCCCGTTCGCCGCCCTGGGTCGTGGTGGGCATCACATAGACCTCGGCGAGCCCTTGCGTCCCACGGCTCCCCGGCAGCCGGAAGGGAATGGTCCCGGTCCACTCCCGGCCGTCGAGAATCTCGGCCATCTTGCGCCGGCCCCGCTCGTGCAGCTCGGGGTCGACGAACGCCTCGACGGGGTCCATGCCGACGGCCCGCTCGTGCGGGATGCCGAAGAGCCGCTCGGCCCGCAGACTCCACTGTTCGACGAGCCCGTCGGGGCCGACGGAGAACGAGGCGACCTTGATGTAGTCGTAGAGGGAGCCGGGAGGACTGCTCTGCCAGACGGTGCCGCTCGTGCCATGCGGTGCCAAGGCCATGGCGGAGGAGGCCGCGGCCCCCGGCCTCGCGCCCTCCGACGGGTCCTCGGACTCCGTGGCCTTCGCTGGTATCTCGCTCACGCGAACCGTCCCCTCCAGCTCACCGCGTCCGGCACCGGTCACCGGGGGCGGCTGCCCGCAGTATCCAGCACTACGGTGCCGCACCACACGGTGTTCACGATCACAGCCCGGTTCCGATGGTTTTTGGACCGGCCGGGTCATACTCCCAGTCTTCTAACCAGGTGAGGCACCCTCGAACCAAGGACTTACGTCACCTTCCGTGGCGTGATCCATTCGGTCCGGGGGGCGCGACGGCGCGTGCGCCCCCGCCGGGACCACCTCGTCGACCGCGGACGGCACGCCCGCCGCGGGCCGGCGGTCAGCCGGGGACGGCGAGTTCGAACCAGACCGTCTTGCCGGAGTCGGCCGGCCGGGTGCCCCAGCGGCGCGAGGAGTGCGCGACCAGTTGGAGCCCCCGGCCGTTCTCGTCGTCCACCCGGGCGAGGCGCTCACGGGGCGGATCGGGAAGCGGGTCGGAGACCTCGACGAGCAGCCGGGGCGCGGCGTCGCCCGGGCGCACCAGACGCACCCCGATGGGCCCGGCGGCATGCCGGAGCGAGTTGGTCACCAGCTCGCTGACCAGGAGTGCGGCGACGTCACCGAGTGTCTCGAGCCCCCAGGTGCGCAGTTGTCCCCGGACCACGGCTCGGGCGGTACGGACCGCACCGGGATCTGCGGGGAACGTCCACTCGGCGCTTTCACCTTGGGTGTCGAGCACGCCGATCACTCCCAGGCCCAGAAGCCCCCCATGTCCGGTTTCATGGGGTTACTTGGCACATACCCGATATCGACTGAGCCTTACCGCGCACCGGGGCACACCGTGCCACGAACGGCGTAGGCAGGGCCGGACCCCCGGAGCGTCACAGCTCGCGCACCAGGGCGCCCTCGGGGGTCTCGCCGGGCTCGGCCTTGCCGCCGGCAGAGGCTCTCGATCTCTCCGCTTTTCGGAGACCTGCACACCCGCACCACCCGTGACGGAGCCCGGCACGGCACCCCCGCCATCCTGTCGCCGTCGGGCCGTCCCGACCCCCGGATCAACCTCTTCTTCCGCGAGGGCACCCCAATTCGCCGGCGGCCTTGAGGTCGTCGAAGAGCAGCTGGTCGACCGGTGGCACCAAAGGACGGTCCGCGTACGAGAACCAGGCCATCTCCTCGATCTCACTGCTCACCGCCAAGCTCCCCCGGTAGTCCGCGGTGTAGCAGCTCATACGCACCACAGCACCGCCCGGCAGATCGGGCATATCGGCCTCGTACGTGCCCACATGCAGCGCACTGTCCGGGTCGAGGAGCACGGTCAGCTCCTCCTTGATCTCACGGAGCAGGGTCTCCAGATCGCTCTCCGCGCCCTCCCGCTTGCCACCAGGGATGTAGAAGACGTCCTTTCCCCGGGGCCTGGCGCAGAGAATCCTGCCGTTCTCCACACGCACCCACGCCACCGTGTCGATCAGGACCGTCATCACTCCGCCTTCGCCATCCGGAACCCGCGTCAGGCAGGACCTTAACGAGACCGGCACGCGTCCGCCGGGCCGGTCTCAGCCCTCCAGGGTCGCAATCGCCTCGGCCAGCCACTGTTTCTCCTCGGCACCCGTCGCGCGGGCGATGCGCAGCATGCCCTGCCGGAAGAGATCCGGCGCCTCCTCGGCGCGTACCGGCTCGCCGTCGCGGTAGAAGAAGCTCGCCGGAGTGTCGAGAAAGGCCTGCCGGCGGCGAAGGACTGCGGCCTGCCCTGCCCGGTCGGGGAGGTACCGCAGGAATGCCAGCAGCGTGAAAAAACGCTGCCCATCGGTGATTTCGACTTCCTTGGGGTCCCGGAGCCGGGCCTGCAGGTCAACGCGGCCCGCCTCGGTGAGGGAAAGAATCCGCCGAGGCGCCGCACCGCTTCCCGGCTCGGTGCGCTGCTCGACCAGACCCGCCTTCACCAGCCGGGTGATGGCCGGGTAGAGCGCGCCGTCACTGACGGGGCGAATGTGGCCACTGAGGCCCTGGATGCGGGCCTTCAACTCATACCCGTGCAAGGACTCCTCGAAGAGGAAACCCAGAATCGACAGCTCCAGCATGCGGCCGAACCCCTTCCTGCGCCCGTCCGGACACTTGCCCGTCCCGTTTGGTCATGCTACCTCTTTTCGCTGTACCTCTATTCGAGGTACAGCGAAAAGAGGGGGCGCGCGCATGAGGGCAACAGAGCACCGGCGCAAGCTGGTGTCGCTGGCGTATCCGGTCTACTTCGAACTACTCGCGGGCGTCACAGCCGGAACCATCAACATGGTCTGGGTGGCGAGGCTCGGCGGGGAAGCGGTCGCCGCGGTGGCCGTCGCCACCAACCTGGAGAACCTGCTGCTCGGCGTCATCCTCGTCGCCGGGTCGGGCATGACCGTGCTGGTCGCACGGGCCAGAGGCGCGGAGGATCCGGCAGCGATGCGCTCCGCCGTGCGCGGCGGCTGGACACTGTGGGCGACCGTCACGCCCGTCGTCGCCATAGGCGGGTTCCTGTGTCGCGAGCCGCTCGCCCGACTCGTGCTCGGGGGCGGCGAAGACAGCTCGCTGCCCCTCGCCACCGGCTACTTCTCGATCGCGCTGCCGGGAATCGCGGTGTTCTACGCGACCAACGTCATCGACGGCATCCTCAAAGGCACGGGCGACACCCGTACCCCGATGAGACTCGCCATGCTCGCCAACGGACTGATCCTCGTGCTGGACCCTCTGCTCATCCTCGGGCTCGGGCTCGGGGTCCGTGGAGCCGCGATCGCCACCGTGCTGGGCCGGACGGTTGCGCTTGCCTGCGGATTCATCACGCTGCGCCGCAACGCCGTCCTACGGCAGGCAGCCAGGACGCCCCTGAACCGGACGGGTTCACTCGGTTCCGATGCCCGTGGGGTCGCCGCGACGGGGTTGCCCATGTCAGCCGATTTCGTCGTGCGGATGACGGGTGCACTCGCCCTCGTAGCGATCGTCGCCCGGATCGGTGTCACCGAAGTCGCCGCCTACGGAATCGCGACCAAGGCCATGTACGTCGCGACCATGGCCTTCTACTCGGTACGTCAAGCCGCCGCCAACCGCACCTCCCACCTGCTCGGCACCGGACAGGACGAGCAGCAGGCCATCGGGCGGCAGACGCTGCTTCTCGCCGGGACTCTGGGACTCGCAGCCGCGCTGGCGCTGCTCACCGCCGGGCCCTGGATCATGCGGGCGTTCGGCAGTGAAGGCGCGGTAGCCGAGGCCGGCACGCTCTACCTGCGATGCCTGGGGCCGTACCTGGTCCTGCTCGCCTGTTTCATCGCACTGGGCGGGGTGTTCGAAGGCAGCGGGGGCAGCCCCGCCCTTGCGCGGATCACCACGTGCGGGGTGATGCTACAACTGGCGCTCGCGTACGGCCTGTCGGGGTCAGGGCTGCCCGGCATCTGCGTGGCCATGGCAGCATCCATGGCCCTGCAGTGCGCCGCCGTTGCCAGGATGTACCGGCGCACGGCGCTCCCGACGATCGCCGACCGCGACAGCAGTCGACCGAAAATCTCCGCCGCCACATCCGACGGCTCCGCACCCGACAACCGACTTGCCTGATGAACGCCGGGGAGCTCCCAGCGCCCGGCGAGGTCGGCCGGCGCACTACGGCGCGCGGCCAGCAGGCGGCCGGCGCCCGTCAGGGCGGCCCCGACCACCACGATCGGTTGCGTCATGCGCCGGAGCCTACGGGAGCGCGCGGGGATCACACAGCGGGGGCGATCCCCTCAACTGCTTCCGTTCGACCCGATGCGCTCGACCCAGTAGAGCTGTCGATGACCGCGGTCGCCGAAGCCGTCCACGATCTTCTGGGCCTCGGCGCGGGTCGCGTACCTGCCCACTCGGTAGCGGTTGCCGTTGTCGTCCTGTCTTATGACGAGCCAGGGAAGAGTGACCGTGCTGTCGTTCATCGCGCCCCTCCACTTACCGTCCCCGGCTCTCGCCTCGCCCCGCCCACCAAGGAAACCGCACTGCGCATATGCCCGAGCCTACGCCTAACCTTTACGCAGCGAATACGACTTTTCACAAAGAGGTACGCAACCAGCCATCCCGGGAAGGGCGTGCACCGTCGAACGCGCCGTCCCGTACGCCCCGGCGCACACACAGCCGAGGTCAACGCACGGGAAAACACGGCCGGGAGAAAGGCCGGATCACAACTGCGGGGCGCCTCCGGCCCGTCGGGCACCGGGCGGGAGCAACTCGGGCCGCACCCCGGGGGCTTGCCGGGGCGACCGGGACGGCCTCTCCGCTACCTCACCGGCAGGTGGTACGCCACCCGGTACCGGTCGGCCGGAACCACCACGTCCGCCGTCTCGACCGGCCGGCCCGAGGCGTAGTACGTCCGCTGGACGACCAGCACCACATGGCCGGGGACGCCGCCCAGCGCCAGCAGTTCCTCCGCGAGGCCGGGGCGGGCGCCGACCTCCTCCGTCATGTTGTCCACGACGACGTCGATGGCCGCCATGCGGTCGACGACGCCCATGCCGCCCAGCGGCCCCTCCTCGGGGAGCATCACGGGGGTGCGGCCGGTCACCGCGAGCGGCTCCCAGGAGGTGGAGAGCATCATCGGCTCGCCCGCCTCCCGGAAGACATATCTGGTGCGCATCACCCGGTCGCCCGGCGGGACACCGAGCCGCTCGGCGACGGCACCGCTCGCCTCGACCTGCTCGCTGTGCGATTCCCAGGTGCCCCGCACGGAGGTGTCCGCCTGCTCCTGGCGGAAGGGGGTGGCACCGCTCTGGGGCCGGAATCCGGAGCGGACCACCCGGCGCGGCACCGGCCGCTCCCGGACATAGGTGCCCGAGCCCGAGCGGCCCTCGACGAGCCCCTCGGCCATCAGCACCTTTCGCGCCTCCAGGGCGACCGTGTCCGAGACGCCGTACTCCGCACGGATCCGGGCCTGGGACGGGAGCCGGGTGTGGGGTGGCAGCCGACCATCGACGATCTTCTTGCGGAGATCACCTGCGACACGCAGATACGCCGGCTGCTCACCGAAAGTCACTGGCCGCTCCCATCAGCTTGTACAGACAGCAACAGCGTGACAACCCAGGGTTGTCTTCCGCAAGTGCAGGCCAGAGAATCACCCGAAGTGATGACCTGACGTTTGGGGCGTTCTGCGCAGGCGCTTTCTCCCCGCTGTGGCCGCCGTCACACCTGCTTTCCGTCGCCGGTTCCCTCCGCGCCGTCCCCGTCGGCCTCCGCACCCGGGGACGGAGGGGTGGTGGCCAGACCCAGAGCCTTGCGGGCGGTGACCGCCGCGCGGCCCTCCAGCAGCGCGCTGCCCCGCTCGTAGTGGAGGTGGAAGGCGTCGACGTCGGCCGCCTGCGCGGCCTTGCGCCACTCCTCGCGGGCCCGGTCCAGGGCGTCGGCCTGGCCGGAGACGGGTCGCTCCGCGCCGTCCTGCCAGGTGTGCGCGCGCAGCCGGCCGGTCTGGTCCTTCAGCGCCGTGGCGACCCGCGCCGCCCACTCCTTGTCGCCCTTGAGGTCGTCCTCGAGGTTCTCGGTGTCGGGAGCGGTGTTCAGGGCCCCGTACAGGACGGCATCCGCCCGGAGATAGGCCAGTTGGTCGGCGGTGAGGGAGGAGGCGTCGCGGCGCAGGCTGCCGGTGAGGGTGCCCTTCGCGTCGGTGTTGCCGAACATACAGGTGATCTCGCGGTCGCCGAGCGCCCAACTCTCGCGGGTGGGCGTGAAGTAGTAGACGTCGACGTCGTCGGGGATCGCCCAGGAGTCCATGGCGTAGGTGTACAGCAGCGCGTAGCACCGGTCGTCGGCCTTCTCGGCGACCGCGTCGTCACCGGGGAAACGGCCGTCCGGCAGGAGGACGCCGGCGAAGACCTCGGCCTGGTGCTCCCCGGAGCAGGGCACCTTGTCGACGTCGTAGGCCATGCCCTCGAGGGAGCCGTCCTGGGCGTTGAAGCACTCGCCCTTCTTCACGGAGAAGGGCGCACCGCTGCCGCCCGCCTCCCGCACCCCCTCCTTGAAGCCCTCCCAGGCGTCGTAGGCGCCGCCGCCCAGCAAGCCGATCGCCAGCAGGACGACCCCGAGGGAGGACATCACGATGCCGCCGACGGCGAGTCCTCGGCCGCGCTCACCGCGCCGCTTGATCTGGACGAGCGCGATCACGCCGAGGATCAGCCCGACGGCCGGCAGGAAGCACAGGATGCCGAGCACCAGCGCGGCGATCGCGAGCCCGTTGACCGGCGCCGGGCGGTTGTACGGGGAATACCCCTGTCCCCAGGGCTGATAGGGCGGCCCGTATCCGTAGGGCTGCTGCTGAGGACCCTGCGGGTGGGGTCCCCCGGGCTGCTGGGGCCCAGGGGGCGGGGGTATGGCCACGGGTACCGTGCTCCTCGTCCGGAGTGCGCGAAGAGTGCGCGAACTGATGTACGAGGCGCATGGTATAGGGACGGAGGGGGCGGAGACGGCACATGGGTCGTGCGGGTCAGGGCCGCCTGTTCCGGGCACTGTGCGGCCGGCGTTCCCGCACGTGGCCGGTCGGATCAGCAGGCCCCGCGACAGGTCGGATCAGCGGCCCCGCGGCCGGTGGGGTCGACGGCCTCCGCGGCCGGTCGGGTCAGCGGTCTCCGCGGCCGGTCGGGACCGCCTTGCCGGGGACCCCGGTGACCGTGGGCGGGAAGGCCACGGCGGAGAGACCGTGGTCCGGGCGGCCCGCGGAGCTCATGACGTGGGGGCGGGCCAGGGCGGTGGCGGAACGGACGACCTGGAGAAGCCGGTTGGGCGATCCGGCCCCCGCCCCGGAGACAACCCCGGGGGCCGCGGCGCTCTTGAGGGCGGCGGACACCTGGGTGGGCGTGGCCTTGGGGTGGTCCGCCAGATAGAGGGCCGCCGCGCCGGTCACATGCGGTGTCGCCATCGACGTACCGGACAGGGTGGCCGTCGCCGTGTCACCGGTGGACCAGGTGGACCTGATCAGGGAGCCCGGGGCGAACAGATCGAGCGCGGAACCGTAGTTGGAGTAGCTCGCCCTGGCGTCGGCCGAGGTGGTGGCGCCGACCGTGAGGGCCTGGCTCACCCGGGCGGGAGAGTAACCGGAGGCTTGGGCGCCGTAGTTGCCCGCGGCGACCGCGAAGGTGACGCCGGAGGCGATGGTGTTGCGGACGGCCGTGTCGAGGGCGCTGTCGGCGAGGCCGCCGAGGGACAGATTGGCCACGGACGGACCGCTGTGGTGCCGGGCCACCCAGTCGATGCCCGCGATGACCTTGTCGGTGGTTCCGCTGCCGGAGTCGTCGAGGACGCGCACGGCGACGATCCGTGCCTTCTTGGCGACGCCGTAGCCGGCACCTGCGACCGTGCCCGCGACATGGGTGCCGTGGCCGTTGCCGTCCTGGGCGACGGAGTCGTTGTCGACGGCGTCGTAGCCGTTGACGGCACGGCCGCCGAAGTCGCGGTGGCTGACGCGTACTCCGGTGTCGATGATGTACGCGGTCACCCCCCGCCCCGCGGAGTCGGGACAGGTGTAGCGGCCGTCCAGCTTCCGGCTCTTCTGGTCGATGCGGTCCAGCCCCCAGGAGGGCGGGGCGGTCTGGGTCGCCTCGGCGTGCAGGACGCGGTTCTGGACCACGGAGGCGACGGCGGGGTCGGCGGCGAACCGTTGTGCGTCGGCCGGGGTGGCGCGGATCGCGTATCCGTTGAGCGCCTTGACATAGGTGCGCCCGACGGCGGCGTGGTACTTGGCGGCCAGGGCCCGGCCGCGGGCGGAGTCGGACTGGGGGGACCGCGCCCTGAGGACCACGATGTAGCTGCCGGGCACGGCGTCCGGCTCGTTCAGGTAGCGGATCCGGCCCTCGGCGGCCGGGACCGCGTGCGCGGTGAGAACGGGGGCGAGAACGGCGGCCAGGGCCGCCGCGCCGATCCCGGCCAGCCCTCGCCGGGCCTGACGCATCACTGCCATCCGGGGATCCTCCTCGTGAGGTGTGCGTGCGCGCGGTGTGCGTGCGCGCGGTGTGCGGCGGCGCCCTCGAAGAGGCGTGGACACAACGGGACCGCCACGCGAGGATCCTGACATACCGCCACTTACCGGACAACGACTACCAGCTTGTATGACACTTTTGCCGGACCGTCGACCGTCACTCGGACCGTGCCGGGGGATCGGCTCGTCGGCACCCGGCGGGATCCCGGCGTCGCGGGGCCGGGGGCTATCCCTTGACGACGCCGAGCGGCACCAGGCGGGCGACCGGCCGGGCGAGCCCCGCGCCCTCGGTGGCGCGGACCACCGCGTCGACGTCCTTGTAGGCGCCGGGGGCCTCTTCGGCGAGTCCGCGCCACGAGGACGGGCGGACCAGGACGCCCCGGGACTCCAGGTCGTCGCGCAGCTGCTCGCCGCGGACCCGGCGCAGCGCCTGGTGCCTGCTCCACACCCGTCCCGCGCCATGGGCGGAGGAGGCGAACGCGTCATTGCCCGAGGCGCCGACCATCACATACGAGGCCGTCCCCATCGTGCCGGGGACCAGCACGGGGTGCCCGAAGCGGGCCAGCTCCCCCGGCAGGTCCGGATGGCCGGGCGGAAGGGCCAGCGTGGCACCCTTGCGGTGGACGCACAGCCGGCGCGGGACGCCGTCCACCTCATGGGTCTCGATCTTGGCCATGTTGTGCGAGACGTCGTAGACCAGGTCGAGCCCCGCCCCCGCGGCGACGGCGAAGGCGCGGCGTGCGGCCTCGGTGAGCAGCTGCCGGTTGGCGCGCCCGTAGTTGGCCGCGGCCGCCATCGCCGCGAGATAGGCGCGGCCGGGTACGGAGACGACGGGCGCACAGGCCAACTGGCGGTCCGGGACGGTGATGCCGAAGGCGCGCAGGGACTGGTCCATGATGCGGACGTGATCGCTGCACACCTGGTGGCCCAGGCCGCGCGAGCCGCAGTGAATCATGACGCACACCTGACCGGGGTGCAGGCCGAAGGCGGCCGCGGTCTCGGCGTCGTACACCTGGTCGACGGCCTGTACCTCCAGGAAGTGGTTGCCGGACCCCAGGCTGCCCACCTGCCGCAGCCCCCGTTCCACGGCCCGCTGCCCGACCAGTGAGGGGTCGGCACCGGCCAGCGCCCCGCGGTCCTCGCAGCGTTCCAGGTCGCGGGGTACGCCATGGCCGTGCTCCACCGCGTACCC
The DNA here is from genome assembly GCF_008704995.1 of Streptomyces nodosus. Lineage (NCBI taxonomy): Bacteria > Bacillati > Actinomycetota > Actinomycetes > Kitasatosporales > Streptomycetaceae > Streptomyces > Streptomyces nodosus. Next base: position 4,815,311 of record NZ_CP023747.1, on the reverse strand, counting down.
GGCACCGCCGACCAGGAGCTTCTCCATCTGGGCCCGCCCCGACAGCGTCCACAGCCCGCCCCCGCCCATGCCGCGCGGAACGATGTCACCGAGCATGTCCATCAGCCCGGGCAGCCGGGAGGCCAGGGGCACGCGGTCGATGTCGGCGGCGAGCAGGCGGACACCGCAGGAGATGTCGAAGCCCACGCCGCCCGGCGAGACGACGCCGGCCGCGTCGACATCCGTGGCGGCGACCCCGCCGATCGGGAAGCCGTACCCCCAGTGCACATCGGGCATCGCATAGGAGGCGCGCACGATGCCGGGCAGCGTGGCCACGTTCACCACCTGCTCCAGCGCCTTGTCGCCGACGGTCCCGGGCAGCAGGTCCGGGCTCGCGAAGACCACTCCGGGCACCCGCATCGGGTCACACCGCTCCAGGCGGAACCGGAACGGGCCTTCCGGCACCGGTGTGATGTCCATACGACTCTCAGGGGATCGGTCAGGGGACCGGCTGGAGGAGGAGGTCCCTGATGTCGTGCGGGAGCTGTTCCAGGGCCGACTCCAGCGTTCCGGGCGAGACATGCTGATGCACGGCGGCGGTGACCGCGGCGGTGATCCGGGGGACGTCCTCGGCGGGCACCCTGGCCTCGTGCGCGAAGCGGCTCACATAGCCCTCGCGGTTGTACTTGATCGGCACGGCGCTGGGGTTCCAGCCGTCGTAGTAGGCGCCCCGCATCAACTCGGGGAGCTGGGCGGCGAAGTGGGCGGCCACCTCGATCGTGAGCCGGTCCCGGAACGTGTGCAGCCAGGTCCTCAGCACCCGGTGGGCGAGATGGCGGTCGTCGATCTTCAGAGCCTCGCACACGGATTTCAGCCAGATGTTCGTCGTCTGGATCATGCGGTCGAAGTCGGGCGGGTGGGTGGACATGGGTCTTCCCTTCCGGTCTGCCGACGGGCGTCCCCGCGCCTCATGGAACGCGGTGCCTCGGCGCGGGCGAAGTCCGGCACCGCGAACGACCAGGGAACTCCATGGTATTGCGGGGACCCGCTCCCGGCAGCCGGACCTCGGGCACGTCCGTCGCCCCGGGCACATCGGCGCCCGGGTGCCCCGGCCGTCGAGCGGTCTCAGACGTCGAGCGTCACCGAACAGGTCCAGCCCCGGGCCCCGCCGGTGATGTCCAGCTCGTGCAGGGTGACCGCCTTCGGCACCGCGCCCGTCAGCGGAAACGCGCCGGCGTCGGCCATGTGCAGCCGGACGCGCAGCCCGCCCTCGGCCGGGGCCAGGTCCGCCGTGACCGGAACCTCGCCCTCGGTGTCCAGCCGGTACACGACCTCCTCCAGCAGGCCCACCAGCAGATCCTCGTCGCTGTCGCCCGGTACCAGCACCTCCCGCACCCGGACGCGGGCCGTTTCCCCCAGGTCCAGGAACGACGCGCAGACCCCCCGGACGGCCTGGGCCAGGCACTCCTCGCGGGTGGCGCCCCAGGCCTCGATCCTCAGGTCGGCGGTGTGCGGAACACTGCGGTGCCCACCGCGGCGACCGCCGTGGCCGCCGCCGTGGTGATCGCCACGGTCACCGCCACGGTCACCGCCGTGGTCACCGCCGTGGTGATCGCCGTGGTGATCCATGGGGATCAGAAACGTTCGCCTTCCGTGTGGTGGTGCGGGACGGTGGCGCCCCCGCCGGACCGCACGGCCTCCACGACCTCCTGGTGCAGATGCCGGCTGTCCTCCTCGGAAGGGCAGGGCACCGGGCTTCCGGCGAGGGTGAACCACTGGGAACCGCCGCTGTACTGGATCGCCACATCGGCCTGGTCGCCGTCCCAGGTGGTGTGCACGGTCAAGTCGCCGGTCATGACCCCGGCCTCCGTGGTACGGGCGCCCCCACGCCCGGCGAACACCCCCGTCGTCGTCCATGATGCCCAGAGCATGACCATCAGCCTTTCCTCATGAACTCGGGCGCCTCGCCCGACCACGCCGCGATGCCTGCTACTGCGTATCGTCCGCCTGCCGGAGCGGGACAACAACGCGGAAGGCCGACGGGCCCGCCCCCGAAGTGCCCCCGACCGGCCGACCAGGACAGCAGGGGACGCTCCGGTTGTACATTCCGCGCACCGGAGGCAGGGTGGACGGACGGCCGTACCGCCTGCTCGTCATGCCGGGTCCCGCCGGGACACCGTGGCCGATCGAGCCGGCATCGGGGCGGAGCCGTGTTCCTCCTGCGACCGCCGCCCGCTCGCCGCGCCCGATCTCGCCCCACCCCGCGTCACCGCGCGGCCGTTCACCTCACCCGGCGCGCCGCTCCCCCGCGTCCGCCCTCATCGTCCCGGGAGGGGGCGGGGCCCGGCTGTCTCCTCCCGGGCCGCCGAGGCGATCAACTGGTCGACCAGGGCGATCAGTACGTCCCGGCAGGACGCCCGGTCCCGCGCGTCGCACAGCAGCACCTGGATGTGGTCGGGCAGCGCCAGGGAGTCCCGGATCTCATCCGGGGGATAGGGGTGCCGTCCATGGAAACCGTTGACACCGACCACGAAGGGAATGCCCCGGCTCTCGAAGAAGTCGATGGCGGCGAAGCTGGTCTCCGGCCGGCGGACGTCGATCAGGACCACGGCACCGAGCGCGCCGATGGCCAGGTCGTTCCACATGAACCAGAACCGCTGCTGACCGGGGGTGCCGAAGAGATACAGCACCAGGTCCCGGCTGACCGTGATCCGGCCGAAGTCCAGGGCCACGGTGGTGGCCTGCTTGTCCTCGATGCCGTCGAGGTCGTCGATGTCCAGGCCCGCCGCGGTCAGCGGTTCCTCGGTGCGCAGCGGGGCGATCTCGCTGACCGACCCGACCATGGTGGTCTTGCCGACGCCGAAGCCCCCGGCGATCAGGATCTTCGCCGTGTCGGGGGCCGACGGCGACCGGTCGGTGATGTCAGAGCCGGCCAAGGCCGTCCCTCACTTTCTGCAGAAGGGCCAGGTCCGCGGTGCGGGAGACGGGGGCCGGCCGGTGGACGCTGATCCGTCCGGCCTCCAGCAGATCGCAGAGCATGATCACGACCACGCTCACCGAGAGATCGAGATGGGCGGCGAGCTCGGCCACGGAGGTCGGTTCCGCGCACCACCTGAGGATCCGGAGGTGCTCGGGCTGCGGCCGGGCAGCCCGCTCGGGAGGCGGGTCGACCGCCGTCACCATCGTGATGAGGGTGAAGTCGGCGCGGCTGGGCCGGGTCCGTCCACCGGTCAGCGCGAACGGCCGGACGAGCCGGCCCGCCGCGTCGCCTCCGTTCACCTCACTCGCCGTCGCCGGAGGTGTCGGCACCCGCACGCGGTGGGGCGCTCAGGTGTTCGCCGATCTTCTTCACCAGCATGTTCATCTGGTACGCCACCACGCCGACGTCGGCGCCCGGGCCGGTGAGGACCACAAGATGGGCACCGGGTCCGGCGGAGGTGAGGATCAGATAGGTGTGGGTCAGCTCGATGAGCGCCTGCCGCACCGGGCCGCCGCCGAAGTCCATGCTGACGCCCTTGCTGAGGCTCATCAGGCCGGACGCGGTCGCGGCCAGCCGTTCGGCGTCGTCGCGCGGGAATCCGACGGACTTGCTGACGACCAGTCCGTCCTCGGAGAGCACCACGGCCTGGTTGACCTCGGCGACCCGTTCCACGAGGCCGGTCAGCAGCTGATCGAGCCGGGTGTGGGTGGCGGGGGTGGGGCGTGTCATAGGGGTGTCCTTCATGTGCGGTCGGCGGGCGAGGTCGAGGGGGAATGTCCCCCCTGCTCGAACGCGGTCGAGTCCCTGGAAGTGGCGGATCCGGCGGCGGGAACGCGAACATCCGGGCCGTCCGGTGCGGTGGCCTCCTCCGGGCCGTCGTCCTGTTCCCGGGTCTCATCGTGCCGTGCCCGGCTGGTGCCGCGCTGGAAACCGGCGAGGGAGGAGGCGGCTTGTTCGGCGGTGAAGTCGTCCAGGTGGTCGTCCTCGACGACGGGCACGACGTCTCCTCGTAGTTCGGCGGCCAGGCTGGTCTGCGGCACCCGGCGCGGCAGCGGGGCGAGTCCCGGCTCACGGGTCCGTGGCACCCCGCGTCCGCTGTCGCCGGCGCGGGAGGCGTTCTGCTCCGCGGGCGCCTTCCAGCGCCGGGGCTTGGCGGCAGGCGCGGGGGTCTCCGCGTTCCGTTCGGGGCCGTCCGTCCCGGGCGCGGCCGGCCGGGCCCCCCGGGAGTCGGCGGCCTCCGGCACCACGATCTCGTGCGGAACGAGCACGATCGCGGCGGTCCCACCGTACGGAGAGGAGCGCAGCGTCACGGTGATGCCATGGCGGGTGGCGAGGCGGGCGATCACGAACATGCCGAGCCGCAGATCGTCGCCGAGCGCCACCACATCGAACTGCGGTGCCACCGCCAGCAGGGCGTTGAGCTGGGAGTAGTCCTCCTCGGACATACCGAGGCCACGGTCCTCGACCTCGATGACGAGGCCCTTCGCCACCATCGCCGCCCGCACTCCGACGGGGCTCGGGGCGGCGGAGTACGCGGTCGCGTTGTCGATCAGCTCGGCCAGCAGATGGATCACGTCGGCCACCGCGGGCGGGGCGAGGCGCACCTCCTCCTCCGTATGCACCTCCACCCGCTGGTACTCGGCGACCTCACCGACGGCGCTGCGCAGGATGTCGATCAGCGCGACCGGCTCGGTCCAGCTGCGCCGGGGCTGCCCGCCGCTGATGATGACGAGGTTCTCCTCGTAGCGGCGCAACTGGCTGGCCGTGGAGTCCAGTTCGTACAGGCCCTGGAGGACCTCCGGGTCCTGGTGGCGTCGTTCCAGCGCGTCGAGCTTGCTGAGCTGAAGATTGACCAGATTCTGGCTCTGCCGGGCGATGCCGAGGATCACCTTCTGGAAACCGCGCCGGGTGTCGGCGAGTTCGACCGCGGTGTGCACGGCCGTGCGCTGTGCGGTGTTGAACGCCTGGGCGACCTGGCCGAGTTCGTCGGTGCCGTAGTCCAGCGGCGGTGTCGCGGACTCCACGTCCACCGTCTCGCCCCGCTCCAGCCGGGCCACCACATCGGGCAGCCGTTCCTCGGCCAGGGAGAGGGTGGCGATCCTCAGCCCCCGCAGCCGCAGGGACAGGGAGCGGGTGATCCGCAAGGACATGCCGACGCACAGCACCAGGGCGGCCAGGCCGGCGGCGCTCAGGACGGTGGCCTTGAGCAGCAGCCCGTGCGCGCGATCGGCGCTGAGGTCCAGCAGCTCGGCCGTCTGCTGCTGGATCAGCGCCGAGTACTCGACGGACAGCTTGTCGATCGCGGCGCCCCACCGCTCGCGCGACTCCGGCAGAGTGATCTCCTGTGCGCCGGTGGTCTTGTCCCGGGCCGCGAGCACCCGGTCCTCGACGGTCTCCAGGGTCCTCCACTCCGCCGACCGCAGGATCTGCTCGACCCGGGTCTTCGTGCTGCCCTCCAGCGAGGGGACGATCTGGTCCTCGACCAGCCAGCGCCGGGTGTGGACGAGCTGGGCGAACCGGTTCCACGCCTCCCGGTCCATCGTGCCGGACGACCACGCCAGGGTCAGCCGGGTGTCCTCCTGGGAGACCAGCTCCGCGGCGTGCTCCAGCGCCACCAGCGGGCCGGCCCGTGAGGTGAGGTCGCCGTCGTCGACCTGCGAGAGCTCCTGATAGGCGTGGATCTGGTCGTCGATGATCGCGGTGTACTGGTCCAGGGCCTGCTCACCGGTGATGTCGGTCGGCTTGTCCACCTGGCCCCGGTAGTACTCCAGGCTGCCCACCGAGGCGACGACCGAGTACATGCCGTTCTTGATGCGGGCGGGCGCCTGCCTGATCGCCTCGGCCTGGCCGACCAGCTCGGCCACCGCCTTGTCCGTCGCCCTGCGCTGTGCCTCCAGGGCGGCCCGGGAGCCGTGCGGGGAGGCCAGCCATGCCGCCGACAGCCCGCGTTCCTGTTGCAGGGCGAGCGCCGCGTCGGTGCCCATGGCGCCGGTCGACCGGCTGAGCCCGGTCTGGGAGCGCAGCCGGAGCCCCTCGGAGAACATCTGGGTCGTCGTCACACCCCACATGGCGGAGAGCGTGACGCTGGGGACCAGGGCCAGAAGGATCAGCGAGAGCCGTATGGAACCGAGACGGCGCCGGGGACCTGCCGGTGTCCGTGAAGACATCATCGTCCTAGAGCGATCTACGGGCGGACAGGGACGGGGAGAAGGGGCGCGGGGGTGACGGCGCGTCCGGTACGCGGCCGAAGGGCGCGGGAGATGCCGTCCGCACACACGACCGGGCGGACGGCGAAGTTACGTAAGGTCATGCCACCGACACCCCTGCCCGCCCGCCGTTCAGCGCGTGCCGCCGGCGGCCAGCTTGGCCACCGTGGCGACGTTCGACTTGGTCACGAAGGCGGGGCCGGTGAGCACCGGGGCGACGCCGCCACCACTCACATTGCCGTTGGACTTGTAGAGCCAGAGCGCGTCCACGGCCAGATAGCCCTGCAGATAGGGCTGTTGGTCCACGGCGAACTGCACATGTCCGTCCTGGACCGCCTTGACCAGGTCCTTGTTCAGGTCGAAGGTGGCGACATGCGCCTTGCTGCCCGCCTGGCGCACCGATGTGACCGCGGCCAGCGCGAACTGCGCGCCATTGGTGATCACTTCGTCGATGCCGGAGTCCAGCCGCAGCCGGGTCGCGACCGCTTCGGTCAGGGCGTCCATGTCGGTACCGTCGCCGTAAAATATCTCGGTCTCGCCGTCGAAGGCCTTCTTCACACCGGCGCAGCGTGCCTCCAGCGCGATGTTGCCCCGCTCATGGATGACGCACAGGGCGCGCTTGGCCCGCAGCTCGTCCAGCTTGGCCCCGACGGCCCGGCCCGCGACGCTCTCGTCCTGGCCGAAGTACTGCAGGACGCCCTCGGAACGCCAGGCGTCGATACCGGAGTTGAGCCCGACCACGGGGATGCCCGCCGCCTTGGCGGCCGCGATCGGCCCCTTCATCGCCTCCGGTTTGGCCAGCGTCAGCGCGATGCCGTCCACACCCTCCCGGATGGCGTCCCGCACCAGCTCCGCCTGCCCCGTGCCATCGGGGTCGCTCGCATAGGTCAACGCGATGCCGTCCTTGGCGGCAGCCGCCTCGGCGCCCTTGCGGACCCGTTGCCAGAATTCGTCCCCCTCGGCCCCATGGGTGACCAGGGCGACCTTGAGCCCGGACCTCCGCGCACCGGACTCGGACTGCGAGCCGTCGGAACCGGAACAGCCGGCCACCAGCAGACAGACGGCGACAGCGGCGGTCAGCGCGGTGCCGAGGGCGGATCTGCGGCGTCTGGGCGAACGGGGGGTCTTCATGAGGGTGTGGCACCTCACTGTGCAGCTGAGCAAGTAGCAAGCGGGGGGTGGAAGGGAAGGGACGCCGGAGGACGTACGACGGGTCGGGTGGCTCTCGTTGAGCCGGAGCCAACCGTGTGTGATGTCCGGTAGTCAAGGGATCAGCGACTTGTGGTGGCTTGTTGCTGCCGCATTGTGATCATCTGCCTTTACGGCGGGATCACGGCCGAGGTCCGGTACGTCCTGTGCGCCACACCCCCGCCGCCCTCCCCGCACCCCGGCGCCGAACGCACCGACGCCCCTTTCCGCACCCCTGACGCATCGGCGCTCGCTCCGGCGCGGACACGGGGCGCACGGGCGAAGGACGGCAGCTCCGGGCGGCCCCCGCACACGGGCACGCCCGAGTCGCCTTGACGCACGGTGACGCAGCGATCACACGCGAAAGTCCTCGGGTACTGGCGCCGAGCCGCCGCACAGCGGAGGCTTGAGGTGCGCGAGGGCGCACGGGCGGCTGCGGGGGGACACCGTGAGGGTCTTCCGAGGAGGTCCCGATGAGCCTGGTCATTCCGGTCGACGAGTACGCCACCGACGAGTGGTACCCGGGGTTCACACCCGCCTTCGGGCACGCGCCGTTCGTCGTCGAGCCGTTCCGGACGTTCTCCGAACAGGACGAGAAGCGCTTCTGGTTCCTCGACTTCCACTGCCCGCGCGGGCTCACCCCGTTGGGCACGACCTGGCTGGAAGACTGCTACTCGTGGGGCACGCAACTCACCGCCGAGCAGATGCCGCTGCCGCACAGCCGCGGCATCACTCAGCGGATGGCCGGCACCCATGTCTACGCCGCGGCGATTCCGGTCGAGAGCCGGTACGAGATCGAGGCGCGGTCCGTACGGATGGAGCGCCGCCTGCCGGGATTCCTCCAGGGCTTCCAGGCTCTGTGGAACCGGCGGGTGGCCGAGATCGACGCGGGCTGGCGGTATTTCCAAGGCATCGACGTCGAGCGGTCCTCGCTGAGCGAGCTGGGCGCCATGCTCGCCGAGGCACGCCGCTACGCCCAGCGGGCGTTCGAGATCCACTTCGAGATGATGTACCCGCTGCTGGCCAACCACCTCGGCTTCACCGGGATGTGCACGGAGCTGGGGCTGGACCCCCATGAGGTCGGCACGTTCCTCCAGGGCCACGACACCAAGATCATGGAGACCGATCGCGAGCTCGGCAGGCTCGCCGCGGCGGCCCGTGACGCGGGGCTGGGGCCGCTCTTCGCCGCCACCGAGCCGGAGCGGCTGGCGGGCACGCTGGCCGCTGAGGGCGGTGCGGCGACGGCCTGGACGAGCCGGCTCCGCGACTTCCTCGATGTGTACGGCCACCGCATCGAGGGCGTCTGCGATGTCGCACTGCCGAGCTGGATCGAGGACCCCGCACCCGTGCTCGGGATGGTCAGGACCCTCCTGCTGAAGGACACCGACCACGATTTCGAGGCGGCGCTGCGCCAGGCGCAGATCGAACGTGACACCGCGATCGACGCGGCACGCTCACGGCTGACCAGGCGGGAACAGGAGGCGTTCGACGCTGGCCTCGCCTCCGTACAGGCCGCGAACTTCCTCCGGTGGCAGGACGACCACAGCCACTACATCGACCTGCGGGTATCGCTGCCGATGCGCCGGGCCGCCCTGGGCATCGCGGAGAAGGCCGGCGCCGACCGTCCCGACGACACGCTCTTCCTGTTCTGGCCGGAACTCGACGCCGTGGCCTCGGGTGAGCGTGCGTACGGCGAGTTCCGCTCGATCGTCGAAGTACGCCGCCAGTACTTCGCCCACTGGCACGAACGGCGCGCGAGCATGCCCAAGGTGCTCGGCACCGTCCCCGAAGCCGTCGAGGACCCGATCCTGACCGAGATCTTCGGCCTCGACGAGCACTTTCTGCGCGTGGTCACGGCCACCGCCCGGGCAGGGGACGGGACCACGCTCACCGGCGTGCCCGCGGCGAAGGGGCGGGCGACGGGCGTCGCCCGCGTGCTCAGCGACGCCGGCGATCTGCATCGCCTGCGGCCGGGTGAGGTGCTGGTGTGCGAGTCGACCTCGCCCCACTGGACGCCGGCGTTCGCCGCGATCGCGGCCTGCGTCTGCGACAGCGGGGGCATGCTGTCGCACGCCGCGATCGTCGGCCGCGAGTACGGCGTGCCGACGGTCACCGCCTGCGGCCTGGCGACCGTGCTGGTCGAGGACGGCGACCGGGTCGAGGTGGACGGTGGACGGGGCACCGTCACCGTCGTCCGGGTGGGGGCGCCGGCAGGTGGGAGCGGCAGTTGAGGAGCGGCCTGGTCACCTGGCTGGACAAGGCGGAGCCCGACGCGGTGACGGCCGCCGCCGGGCCGAAGACGGGCTGTCTGGCCGAACTCGGCCGCGCCGGGTTCAGCGTGCCGCGAGGCTTCGCCGTCACCACCGCCGCCTACGCGTTGCATGTCGGTACGTCGGGCCTGGACGCGCTGGCCGACCGCGTGCTGGCCGACGTCCGTGATCCGTGTCGGCAGGAGGCGTTGGAGGCCGCTTCGGCCCGGATCCGGGGGGCCTTCGAGGAGGTCGACGTCGTCGAGCCGGTCGCCTCGGCGGTCGTCGAGTGCTACGCCGAACTGTGCGAGCGGTCCTCGCACCCGCGGCTGCCGGTCGCGGTCCGCTCGTCGGCGGCGGGTGAGGACTCCGGCAGCACGAGCTTCGCCGGCGTCTTCGACACCTACCTCGGGGTGTCGGGGTCCGGACGGGTTGTGGAGGCGGTGCGTTCCTGCTGGGCGAGCCTGTTCACCGGGCGGGCGATCCGCTACCGGCTCGAGCGCGGCCTCAGCCATCGCGAGACCCCGATGGGCGTCGCCGTCGTCGAGTTGGTGAACGCGCGCTCGTCCGGAGTCGCCTTCTCGGTGCACCCGGTCACCGGCAGGCGCGACCGGATGGTGATCGAAGCCAACTGGGGGTGGGGCGAAGCCGTCGTCCGGGGGCTGGTGACGCCCGACTGCGTCGAGGTGGACAAGGACGACCGCCGCGTCCTGCGCCACGAGGTCGCGGCCAAGGAGTTCCTCTCGGCCTACGACGGCCGCGCCGGTCGTGTCGTCGAGGTGCCCATGCCCGAGCGGCTGCGGGATCGGGCCGTGCTCGACGGGGAGGAGATCGGGTGCGTCGTGGACGCCGTACTCCAGATCGAACGGCACTACGGCCACCCCGTCGATGTCGAATGGGTGATCGACAGGGATCGGGGGCCCGGCGGACGGGTCACCGTCGTCCAGGCGCGGCCGATCACCGTCCAGCCGCGGGGCGGGGCCGTCGCCGCCTGGGATCCGGTCGCCTATGCGGCCAAGTACGCCTTCGGCGGAGGGGCCGGCCGATGACTCCCGCGGTCGTCCTGCGCGCGGAGCAGGCCGCGCCGGGGACCGGCCGGGCGGATACCCTGGCCTTGATGAGCACGTCGTACGGCGTGCCGGAGCGGACGGCGGTCCGCCCCCGGGCGGACCGGATCCTCGTCGGCGGACCGGATCCTCGTCGAGATCAGGGACGCCCGGCCGGGTGGATCGAGAGAGACCATCGGGTCCGTCGCCTCGGTCGAGGCGTGCCGTCGACGCCGCGACGACAGGCCTCCGCACGCCCCGTCCGTGCGCCTGCCAGGACGTCCTCGACGCGGTCGGCACCCCCGCCGAGCGGGCCGTGTTCATCGACGACATGCCCCACAACGTCTGCGGCGCCCGGGCAGTGGGAATCCACCCCTCGGGCGTCCGGGATCCGGTCCCCGGCTTCGACCGGACCGCCCGCATCGCCGGCCCGCGCCGGGCCCCCGCCACGGCCTCCCCCGACCGGATGCGCCCGGTGGTACTCCCGCCCTGAGCGAGGACGATCTTCTCGAGAACGAGATGAGCCGAGATGACGCGACACCGCTCCGACGAGGACACCGAGCTGGCGGAACTGGGGTTCGCCCAGTCTCCCTGCACCGTGGCGCTCTTCGACACCGATCTGCGGGTGGTACGCGCCAACGCCGAGATGCAGCGCGCGGTCGCCCTCCCCGAGGACCGGATGCGCGGACTGCGGCTCACCGAGATCCTGGTGCACGCCGCCGGTGAGGAGACCGAGCAGGCCATGCGCAAGGTGCTGGAGACCGGTGAACGGCGGCAGGTGGAGAACCGCCTGCGGTTCCCGGGCGAGCCCGGTGAACCCGCCCGGTCGGTCACCCTCGCCCCGCTGAGGGACCGGACCGGCCGGGTGTGCGGCGTCTGCCTCACCGCTCACGACACCACCGAGCACGACCGGGCCCGGGAACGGCTCCTTCTGATCAACGAGGCCGGAAGCCGCATCGGCAGCACCCTGGACATCACACGCACTGCTCAGGAGCTGGTCGACACGGCCGTCCCCCGGTTCGCCGACTACGCGGCCGTCGATCTGCTCACCTTCATCGACCACGGCGACGAACCGCCCCCCGGCCCGCTGACCGGCTCGGTCACCATGCGGAGAGCGGCAGCGGGGTATGCCGCCGGCGAGGTCTGGGCGGGCAGTCTCCAGCCGGGTGACCTGGCCGACTATCCGGCCTCCTCACCGGCGGCCCAGCCGCTGGCGACCGGCCTGACGGGGGTGTACGAGACGACCGACGCCGCCATCGACGGATGGGCGGTCCACGACCCCGCCCGGGCGGCCCGGATCCGCCTGTCCGGAGCCCATTCGGTGCTGATGGTGCCGCTGCGCGCCCGGGGCGTCACTCTCGGTGTGGTCCGGTTCGCCCGCAGCGGCCGCCCGGAGCCGTTCGAACAGGATGACGTCCTGCTGGCCGAGGAGATCACCTCCCGGGCAGCCGTCTGCGTCGACAACGCCCGCCGCTACACCCGCGAGCGGGTCACCGCGGAGACCCTGCAACGCACCCTGCTGCCGCTGAGACTGCCCGACCAGACCGCGCTCGAGGTCGCCTCCCGGTATCTGCCCGCCGCGGGCCGCGTCGGTGTGGGCGGCGACTGGTTCGATGTGATCCCGCTCTCCGGCGCGCGCGTGGCCATGGTCGTCGGCGATGTCGTGGGGCACGGCGTGCAGGCCGCGGCGACCATGGGCCGACTGCGGACGGCCATACGCGCCCTGGCCGATATCGACCTGCCGCCCGACGAGCTGCTCACCCACCTCGACGACCTGGTCATCCGCACCTCCGCCGAAGTCGACGGCGCCGCGGGCACCGACGCCGTCGCGGACGCCGCCGCCGAGGCCGCCGGGGGACTCGGCGCCACCTGCCTCTACGCGGTCTACGACCCCGTCTCTCTCCGCTGCTCCCTCGCCCGGGCCGGCCACCCGCCGCCCGCCAGGGTGGGGCCGGACGGCACCGCCGACTTCCTCGACCTCCCGGCCGGCCTTCCCCTGGGCCTGGGCGGCCTGCCCTTCGAGGCCACCGAGATCGACCTTCCCGAGGGCAGCCTTCTCGCCCTGTACACCAAGGGCCTGATCGAAACCCGCGACCCCGACCTCGACGAAGGGCTCACCAGGCTGCGCCAGGCACTCGGCCGGCCCGCGCCGTCCCTGGACGCCGTCTGCGACGCCGTGCTCACGGCAACCGGTCCCGACCGAGGCCGCTCCGACCGACCCGGCGCGGACATCGCCCTGCTCGTGGCCCGCACCCGCGCCATCGGTGCGTCCGATGTCGTCACCTGGAGCCTTCCCTCCGACCCCGAGGTCGTCGCCCAGGCCCGCACCCGCACCACCGACCAACTGGCGGCCTGGGGACTGGACCAGGCCGTCTTCACCTCCGAGCTGGTGGTCAGCGAACTGGTCACCAACGCCATCCGCTACGGCCAACCGCCCGTGCAGCTACGCCTCATCCACGACCGCGACCTCATCTGCGAGGTCTCCGACGCCGGAAGCTCCTCCCCGCATCTGCGCCGCGCCCGGGTCTACGACGAGGGCGGGCGCGGCCTGATGCTCGTCGCCCAGCTCACCCAGCAGTGGGGCACCCGCCACACCCCGCAGGGCAAGACCATCTGGGCAGACATCTCCCTTGGACCGGCCTGACGCCCGACCCGTTCAGCCTGATCGCACTCCCCGACTGCCGCGCCGCGACTGCCATCGCCTCTCAAAGCGGCCAGGCGGTCAGCAAATCGCCGGGGCCATAGGTGGCGTCAAGCCCCGGACAGTCGACTCCGCTGCGCGAGACCGCCACAACGGGAACCGGGTCGACAGTGAGGGCGGCCCGGTGTCGATGGAGAGCTGCCAGGTCGTGCCGGTCGAAGGGTGAATGCTCCAGCCACTTGATGGAGCCGAGAAAGAGCAGCTCCTTGGCGATGGGAGCGCGGTCCGCGCCGACGATGTCGATCTCGACGTCGTTGGTGCGGGTCCAGTAGCCGCCCACTGCGGGGGCTGCGGGAAGCCGGTCGTCGGGCAGTATCCGCGCCAGGGCCTCACGGACCAGAGGCTCGATGGCCCGGCCCCGCCAGCTGGTCCAGTTCTCCCGGATGCGCGCCAACGTCAGATCGCCTCGCCCTCGCTCGATCTCCTCCATGGACGGGCCGAGCAGATGCAGCCAGAACCGCAGGTAGGGATCTGTCACCCAGTAGCGGCGATCCTTCGACGGGCGCAGTGAGACAGGCAGCTCGCCGGCGACGATCCGTTTGTTCCTCAGCAGCTCCAGAGCTCGCTGCAGCGGCGTGGCACCGATCCCGTCGGCCGCGCGGGCGATATTGGTGAAGGTCCGCTCGCCGCTCCCGATGGCCGCCAGCACCTTACGTGCCTGGGCCTGCGGGGGAAACTCGGCAGCCAGCGAGCGCTCGGCCGACACCAGCAGGGCCGAGACCGGATCGCTCAGCGCCTCGCCGAGGAAGTCCCACAGCCCTGCGCCGTGCGGCCACTCCGCGCAGATCAGCGGTAGCCCGCCGGTGACCAGTGCAGCGTCGAAGGCTTCCGCCGGATCCAGCCCGAGCATCTGTCCCACCTCGGCGGGGTTGAGCGGTCCCAGCACCATCTCCCGGCCGCGCTGGTGGAAGGGGCGTCCGTAGCTGTTCAGTGCCTCCATCATCGACAGATCGGAGCCGATGAGGACCAGCAGCACCGGCTTGGTCTTCAGCACCCGATCCCACGCCCGTTGCAGCATCCCCTCAAAGGCGCCGTCGCTGTCCATCAGGTACGGCACTTCGTCGATGACCAGCACGCTCGCCCGGTCGGCCGGCAGCGCCGCAGCCAGCACGTCGAACGCGGCGTCCCAGCTCTCCGGCCGCGCGGCAGCCACCAGCCCCGCCAACGGCAGCGTCGACACCTGGGCGTCCCGGGCCAGCCGTGTCAGATCATCCCTGGAGGACGCACCAGTCGCCGCGAAGAACAAGAAGGGGGCCCCGGAGCACTCCGCGAACCGCTCGACCAGCCGCGACTTACCCACCCGGCGCCGCCCGCGCAACATCACGCACCGACCGGGCCGCTCCCCGCCAACCCCTGCCGTCACCTTCCGAAGCTCCCGCTCCAGCGTCGCCAGCTCCTGCCGACGGCCTACGAAATCCACCACGCTCCACCAGCCCCAACATGGAACCAACAATAGTGTTACTAACACGCACGTTAGCATTTATGGGGTGGGTAAGTCGTCCACGCGTCGTTGTAGTTCTGCGGCACGGAATGCATCAACAACGAACGCCATACCGCGCTATGGTTGATGTATGGCTACCAAGAAGGTGACTATCACTCTCGACGAAACCCTGGTCGAAGCCCTGGCCGGAGCCGCCGAGGAAGAAGGCATCCCGCTCTCCCGTCTCGTCGCCGGAGCAGCCGAACGCGAGCTGCGCCTGCGGGCCGGCCGGGCCGTCATCCAGGAGTGGCAGGCCGAACACGGCGCCTTCACTCCCGAGGAGCTCGCCGCCGCCCGCGCGGACTTGGCCGCCGCCGACGCCGAGTACCTCAGCAGTTCGGGAGCCTCGGCCGCGTGAACATCCCCTATCTGTACGACGCCGGGGTGCTCATCGCCATCGACAACAACGACCGACGCATGTGGGCCCGCCACAGCCTGGCCCTCGATGACGGCCGGGACATCCATGTCCCGGCCGTCATCGTCAGCCAGGCATGGCGGGACTCCCGCCGCCAGGTCAGACTCGGCAAGTTCCTCGCCGGGTGCCACGTCGTACCCGTTGGCCTCGAAACCGCCAAAGCCGCAGGCATCCTCTGCGGCAAGGCCGGTACCTCCGACATCGTCGACGCCACCGTCGTGACCATGGCAGCCACCCTCGGCGCCATCATCTGGACCTCAGACCCGGACGACATCCGCACCCTCATCGACGCCCAGGACATCAAACCCGCGCCTGTCATTCGCACCGTCTAGCAACCAATGGCCTCCGTCGACCGACCCGCAGGAGGAACCGGAGCCCGAGCCGCCTGACGACTGGTGCCCTCACTGCAACGGGCAGCGAGGGCATCAGGGTTCGGGCATGGCCTGATAGCCTGCGATCTTCGCCGGTCGCCCGGACGGAGTCCCAGGCAGGTCTTCATGCCTTGTTCCGAGCAGCTCATGACAGCCCTCGATGCCCTGGATCGTGCCTTTGCCTCGGAGGAGCCCTTCCTCGTCACAGGCTGTACGTATTGCTACGGCGAGCAAGACTTCGCCGAGCTCTCCGGGCCGCTGCACCTCATAACCGACGACCTGGTGTCCTCGGTGGCCGCAGAGGTACCTGATCATTGGGGCGACTTCCCTCGGCTCTATCGCCGCCTCGTCCCGCGCATCATCCGCCCACTCGTCACCGGCCGGCTCCACGTCGACGAGGAGCTCATCGCCTCGCGCCTGGTTCAGGCGGGCTGGACCACCTGGGACGCGCCCTTGGCCGAGGCTCTGCGTGACGTCTGGTCCGCTTGGTGGCAGAGCACGCTGCACACCCACCCCAGCCCCGTGCCCATCAGGGAAGCCCTCAGCCTCATCACCGTGGCCACCGACAGCCTGTGTCCTTGGCTGAACACATGGACCGCGACCTGTACCCCGGCTGCCGACGCGCACGTGGCAGACCTCGTGGACGACGTGATGTTCGAGTACCAGATCACCGACTTGCGCATGGGCTTCTACGGTGAGTACAACGCCTCCGCCGAGCTGCTGGGATGGCTTTTCACCGAGGTGCGCGACCGTGTCACCGACACACGTCTCGACGACCTCTTCGAATACCTTCGGCCGGCAGTTCAGCACCCCAGCTGACTCCGTGCGGACCGCAAAGGCCGTCCGACCCGCTCTGCCGCAGGTCGGACGGCCTTTTGCCGAACGGATCAGACGTTGAAGCGGAACTCCACCACGTCCCCGTCGCCCATCACATAGTCCTTGCCCTCCATACGGGCCTTGCCCGCGGCGCGGGCGTCGGCCACGGAGCCGGTGGCGACCAGGTCCTCGAAGGAGATGACCTCCGCCTTGATGAAGCCCTTCTGGAAGTCGGTGTGGATGACACCGGCGGCCTCGGGGGCGGTGGCGCCCTTCTTGATCGTCCAGGCGCGGGCCTCCTTCGGGCCGGCCGTGAGGTAGGTCTGCAGGCCCAGGGTGTCGAAGCCGACGCGGGCCAGGGTCGCGAGGCCCGGCTCGTGCTGGCCGACCGACTCCAGGAGTTCGAGGGCCTCGTCCTCCTCGAGCTCGGCGAGGTCCGCCTCCAGCTTGGCGTTGAGGAAGATCGCCTCGGCGGGGGCGACCAGCGCGCGCTGCTCGTCCTTGAAGGCGTCGTCCATCAGCTCGTCCTCGTCGACGTTGAAGACGTAGAGGAAGGGCTTGGTGGTGAGCAGATGCAGGTCGTGCAGCGGCTCCGCACGCTCGCTGCCCTGGACGATCCCGTGCGCGAAGAGGGTGTCGCCCTTCTCCAGGATCTCCTTGGCCTCCTCGACGGCCTTGACCTTCGGGGCGACGTCCTTCTTGATCCGGGATTCCTTCTGCAGCCTCGGGAGGACCTTCTCGATGGTCTGGAGGTCCGCGAGGATCAGCTCGGTGTTGATGGTCTCGATGTCGTTCTTGGGCGAGACCTTGCCGTCCACATGGACGACGTTCTCGTCCTTGAAGGCGCGGATCACCTGGCAGATCGCGTCCGACTCACGGATGTTCGCGAGGAACTTGTTGCCCAGGCCCTCGCCCTCGCTGGCGCCGCGCACGATGCCCGCGATGTCGACGAAGTCCACCGTCGCCGGAAGGAGCCGCTGCGAGGTGAAGATCTCGGCCAGCTTGGCCAGCCGGGGGTCGGGGACGCCCACCACGCCCACGTTCGGCTCGATCGTGGCGAACGGGTAGTTGGCCGCCAGCACGTCGTTCTTGGTCAGGGCGTTGAACAGGGTCGACTTGCCGACATTGGGCAGGCCGACGATTCCGATCGTGAGCGACACGTTGCGACTTCCCGTACATGTGAGGAGAACTGGACTGGGGCTGAGGCCCGGGTCCGTCAGGAGTGTGTGCGGGCCGAAGCACCAGTCTACGGCGTGCCCGACCCCGCCCGGCGATGCATCGAACGCTTGGCCAAGGTCTGGGCATCGGCGTGTCTGAGGAGCCATTCCGCACATAAAACGACCTAAGTTGGTGCAGTGGAGCAACACAGGACGCGACCCCCGCACCACGGACCGCGACGCGGTGCGCCCCTTCCCCCGCAGGGCCGACGGGGTGTGCCGGCACCGGCGCGGTCCGTCAACGCCTCCCGGCCCGTCGGGAACGGCGGTCCCCAGCGGCGCCCCCCGGCCCCGCTCCGCGGCACCGCACCCCTCGTACAGGCGGTGGGGCATCCCGGCTTCCGGCTCACCGGCCTCGGCGGAGGGCTGTTCTGCGGGGCCGTGATGCTGGCGCTCGGTTGCCTGGACCGGCTGCTGTTCGGGGCGTCCCTCACGGTGTACGGGGTGCTGTTCCTGCCGGTGTGCGCCCTGACCGCGCTCTGGATGCGGGGTGGCGACCTGGCGGCGGCACCGTTGGTGGCACCGATCGCCTTCGCCACCGGTCTGCTGGCCGTGGCCGACGGCGACAGCGGGCTCGCGGGGCGCGTGGTGGGGCTGGTGACCACGCTCGCCACCCAGGCGGGCTGGCTGTACGCCGGCACACTCGTCGCGGGCCTCATCGCGATCGTCCGGAGGCTGCGGATGATGCGCCGCCGGGCCGCCCAGCGCCGCCGCACGGCCTGACCGACGGCGGCCCGGCGCCGGCCGGCCCGCCGTCAGCACCCCAGGCGCGGGGGCCCTAGGGGTGGTGCTCCAGGAGGCGAGGGGCCCTACCCGTGGTTCGCCGCCCGCATCGCCGCACCGACGATCCCGGCGTTGTTCTGCAGCTGGGCCGGGACGATCTCCGCCTGGACGCCCTCGATCAGCGGCAGGAACTTCTGGGCCTTGCGGCTGACGCCGCCGCCGATGACGAACAGTTCGGGGGAGAACAGCATCTCCACATGGACCAGGTACTTCCGTACCCGGCGGGCCCAGTGCTCCCAGGTCAGCTCATGGTCGTCCTTGGCCTTGGTGGACGCACGCTTCTCCGCCTCATGGCCGTTCAGCTCCAGATGACCGAGCTCCGTGTTCGGCACCAGCACTCCGTCGACGAAGAGGGCACTGCCGATGCCCGTACCGAACGTCAGCACGACGACCGTGCCCCGGCGGTTCCGGCCCGCGCCGAACTTCATCTCGGCCACACCGGCCGCGTCCGCGTCGTTCAGCAGGGTCACGGGCAGGCCCTTCAGACGCCCGCTGAGCAGGGTGCGGGCGTCCGTGCCGATCCAGCTCCTGTCGACGTTCGCCGCCGTACGGACCGTGGAACCGCCGGTGACCACACCCGGGAACGTCACGCCGACCGGGCCCGTCCAGCCGAAGTGGTCGATGACCTCCTTCACGCCGTCGGCCACACGGTCGGGCGTCGCCGGCTGCGGGGTGAGCACCTTGAAGCGCTCCTCCGCCAGGTCGCCCCGGTCCAGATCGACCGGAGCGCCCTTGATTCCTGAACCGCCGATGTCCACGCCGAAGATCTTCATGGGCACCACGGTACGACGTGGGGCCGGTGGCCTCCTGCCGGCGCCATGGTGCCGAGCGGGACCCACGGGCCGAGGCCTCGCCGAGGCCTCGGCCGCGCTCTGTCAGCTCTCGCGGGTGCGCTCCGCGAGGAGTGCCGCGGCCTCCTCGCGCAGATCCCGGCGAAGCTCCTTGGGCAGGGAGAAGATGATGGACTCCTCGGCGGCCTTGACGATCTCGACGTCCTCGAAGCCGCGCTGCGCCAGCCACTCCAGGACCTGTTCGACCAGGACCTCCGGGACGGAGGCACCCGAGGTCACACCGACCGTCGTCACACCCTCCAGCCAGGCCTCGTCGATCTCGTCGGCGAAGTCCACCAGATACGACGCTCCGGCGCCCGCGAGCTCGGCGACCTCGACCAGCCGCCGGGAGTTGGAGGAGTTACGGGAGCCGACCACGATCACCAGGTCCGCCTCGCCGCCCATCTGCTTCACGGCGAGCTGACGGTTCTGGGTGGCGTAGCAGATGTCGTCGCTGGGCGGGGAGATCAGCTGCGGGAAGCGTTCCTTGAGGGCGTCGACGGTCTCCATGGTCTCGTCGACCGAGAGAGTCGTCTGGGAGAGCCAGACCACCCGGGAGGGGTCGCGCACCTCGACCCGGGCGGCGTCAGCGGGTCCGTCGACGAGCTGGATGTGTTCGGGGGCCTCACCGGAGGTGCCGATGACCTCCTCATGGCCCTCGTGCCCGATCAGAAGGATGTCGAAGTCCTCCTTGGCGAAACGGACCGCCTCCTTGTGGACCTTGGTGACCAGCGGGCAGGTCGCGTCGATGGTGGCGAGCCGGCCCCGCTCGGCCTCCTCGTGGACCGTGGGGGCCACGCCGTGCGCGGAGAACATGACGATGTTCCCCTCGGGCACCTCGTCCGTCTGCTCGACGAAGATCGCGCCCTTCTTCTCCAGGGTCTGTACGACGTATTTGTTGTGGACGATCTCGTGGCGGACGTAGATCGGGGCCCCGTACTGTTCCAGGGCCTTCTCGACGGCGATCACGGCACGGTCGACACCCGCGCAGTAGCCCCTGGGGGCGGCGAGCAGAACACGGCGGCCAGGCGAAGCGGTCATGGGCACCATCGTAAGGCCGGGCCCGGCGGCCGCGGATCGCCCGTGGGGAACGATGCCGCATCACCGGCACCGGCCGGGCCACGGCCGCCGGAGCCCGAGTATCGGCGTCGATGTCGGACCCGGCCGTTACGCTCGGGCCCATGGCAGTCAACACGTCCGCCCAGTCCCCGCTGCCCGTCGGTGAGGTGTCGCGGCTCATCGGCGGATGGATCGACCGGCTCGGGGCCGTCTGGGTCGAGGGGCAGATCACCCAGCTGTCGCGGCGACCGGGCGCCGGTGTCGTCTTTCTGACGTTGCGCGATCCGTCGTACGACATCTCCGTCGGCGTCACCTGCTACCGCCAGGTGTTCGACGCCGTCGCCGATGTGGTGAGCGAGGGCGCCCGGGTGATCGTCCACGCCAAGCCCGAGTGGTACGCCCCCCGGGGGCAGCTCTCCCTGCGGGCCGCCGAGATACGGCCGGTGGGCGTCGGGGAACTGCTGGCGCGGCTGGAACAGTTGAAGAAGTCCCTGGCCGCCGAGGGGCTGTTCGCACCCGAGCGCAAGAAACCGCTGCCCTTTCTGCCGCAGCTCATCGGGCTGGTGTGCGGCCGGGCCTCGGCGGCCGAGCGCGATGTCCTGGAGAACGCCCGGCACCGCTGGCCCGCCGTCCGCTTCGAGGTGCGCAATGTCGCCGTGCAGGGCGTCCATGCCGTGCCGCAGGTCACCCAGGCCGTGAAGGAGCTCGACGCGCTGGACGAGGTGGACGTGATCATCGTGGCGCGCGGCGGTGGCAGCGTGGAGGACCTGCTGCCGTTCTCCGACGAGCAGCTCGTACGGACGGTGGCGGACTGCCGGACGCCCGTGGTGTCGGCCATCGGGCACGAGCCGGACAATCCGCTGCTCGACCATGTGGCCGACCTGCGCGCCTCCACCCCGACCGACGCCGCCAAGAAGGTCGTGCCGGACGTGGGCGAGGAGCTCCAGCGGGTACAGGCGCTGCGGGACCGGGCGCGGCGCTGTGTGCGGGCGCTGGTGGAGCGCGAGGAACGGGGGCTCGCGCATGCGCTGGCGCGGCCCTCGATGGAGGACCCGCATCGCATGGTCGACGAGCGGGCCGAGCAGATCGCCGCGCTGGCGGACCGCAGCCGGCGGACGCTGAGACATCTGCTCGACCGGGCCGAATCGGAGCTCGCGCACACCCATGCGCGGGTGGTGGCCCTGTCCCCCGCCGCGACCCTGCGACGGGGCTATGCGGTGCTGCAGAAGGCCGACGGACATGTCGTCCGGTCGCCGCAGGAGGCGTCGGAGGGCGAGGCGCTGCGGGCGCGGGTCGCCGAGGGCGAGTTCACGGTACGGGTCGAGGATCGAGCGGGAAATTAGGGTGGGCGCATGAGTGGCAGCGGGACGGACGAGGCACTGGGGTACGAGCAGGCCCGGGACGAGCTGATCGAGGTCGTACGGCGGCTGGAGGCCGGGGGGACGACGCTGGAGGAGTCCCTGGCGCTGTGGGAGCGGGGCGAGGAGCTGGCCCGGGTGTGCCGGACCTGGCTGGAGGGCGCCCGGAAGCGGCTCGATGCCGCACTGGCCGAGGAGAGCCGGGAAGAGGGCGCCGAGGAGGGCGCCGGCTCCTGATCCGAGGGCGGCCCCGGCCCGCTACGGCGCACCGACCCTTGCCGGTGCCCGGCTCCGGCGCCGTCGACGGCGCCCGGACCCCGGACTCCTGCAGGAGGCCCCGCACGGTGCCGGCCGTGCGGACGGTCACTCCGTCTTCAGGGCCTCCGCCATCTTCGTCAGCTGGGCGAAGGACGCCGTGCCGGCCACCACGGTCGTGGAGCCCTCGTCCTTGAGCACCAGCGCGTCGTAGCGGCCGCCGGTGTAGCGCTGCCAGGTCCGGCCGTCGATGGTCTGGGTGGCCTTGGTCTCCCGGGCGCCCTGGCTGGCCTCGTCGATGAAGGCGGACGCCCGCTGCGTCGACTGCTCGATCGCCACGTACTGCCCCGTGGGGTCCTGGAAACCGAGGTGCCAGGTCTGGAAGGGGTCACCCTGAAAGCGCACCGAGGTGGCCTTCCAGGTGTCGGGAAGCCCTTCGGGCGCCGCCAGCGGGTAGCTTGCCGCACGGCGGGCCGTGAGCAGTTCGACGCGGTAGTCCACCCGCTTGAGATCGGGGGCGTGGTCGTCGTGCGGGATGAAGAGGTAGATGACGCCCGCCATCAGCCCGATCAGGGCCAGGGAGAGAAGCATGTCCCGGACCGTCTTCTGCTTGCCTTTCGTACCTGCCACGTCCCCATCGTCGCAGGTGCGGGGGTCCGCTCATCCGTGGGCCCCCCTGCTCATTCTGTCTGTCCGGCGATAGAGTCGGGGGCATCACCCTCATCCGGCCGTCGCCGTATCAGAAAGGTGCGCTCCGATGACCGAGAATCATCATCATCTGCCGTCCGAACTCGAGGTTCCCTCCGAGGCCCCCGACCGCAACCTCGCCCTGGAGCTCGTCCGGGTCACCGAGGCCGCCGCGATGGCCGCAGGCCGCTGGGTCGGCCGCGGGGACAAGAACGGCGCCGACGGCGCGGCGGTGCGCGCCATGCGCACGCTCGTCCACACCGTGTCGATGAACGGCATCGTCGTCATCGGCGAAGGCGAGAAGGACGAGGCGCCGATGCTCTTCAACGGAGAGCGCATCGGTGACGGAACCGGTCCGGAGTGCGACATCGCCGTGGACCCGATCGACGGCACCACGCTCACCGCCAAGGGCATGCCGAACGCGATCGCGGTGCTGGCCGCCGCCGACCGCGGCACGATGTTCGACCCGTCCGCCGTCTTCTACATGGACAAGCTGGTCACCGGGCCCGAGGCGGCCGACTACGTGGACATCGACGCCCCTGTCTCGGTGAACATCCGCCGGGTCGCCAAGGCCAAGAGCTCCACGCCCGAGGACGTCACCGTCGTCATCCTCGACCGGCCGCGCCACGACGGCCTGATCAAGGAGGTCCGGGAGACCGGTGCACGCATCAAGCTGATCTCGGACGGCGATGTCGCCGGCTCGATCCTGGCCCTGCGCGAGGGCACCGGCATCGATCTGCTGCTCGGCATCGGGGGCACGCCCGAGGGCATCATCTCCGCCTGCGCGGTGAAGTGCCTGGGCGGCACCATCCAGGGCAAGCTGTGGCCCAAGGACGACGAGGAGCGGCAGCGGGCCCTGGACGCGGGCCACGACCTCGACCGGGTGCTGTCCACGGACGACCTGGTCTCCGGCGAGAACGTCTTCTTCGTCGCGACCGGCATCACCGACGGCGAGCTGCTGCGCGGGGTGCGCTACCGCTCCGAGACCGCCACCACCGATTCGATCGTGATGCGCTCGAAGTCCGGCACCGTCCGCCGGATCGACTCCGTGCACCGGCTGAGCAAGCTGCGTGCCTACAGCGCGATCGACTTCGACCGGGCGAAATGAACGGTGCCCGGTCCGCCGGGCGTTGCAGGGGCGCCCTCGGTGCGGAGAGGGCGCCCCGTTCGTACGTCTGGTCGCGTACGCCTGCCGGGTGCGCTCAGCCCGCCGCGGCTATCGTCCCCCGTGCGGCCTTCTTGAGTTCCAGGTCGCGGCGCCGGCGCCGGGCCAGCACCACACGGCGCTCGGCGGCCGTCAGACCGCCCCACACGCCGTACGGCTCGGGCTGGAGCAGGGCGTGCTCCCGGCACTCGACCATCACCGGACAGCGCCCGCAGACCCGCTTGGCCGCCTCCTCGCGCGAGAGGCGGGCCGCGGTGGGTTCCTTGGAGGGGGCGAAGAACAGGCCGGCCTCGTCCCGTCGGCACACCGCCTCCGTGTGCCACGGGGCGTCCTGATCTCTGTCGCGCACCGGCATCCGCTGGTGCGGAACGTCAGCGACCTGCAGGGACGAATGCGGCGGTTGCAGCACGGTCTACTCCTGACGACGGCTTCGCGAGCGAGAGACGATGCAGCAAGGCCTACCCGCTGTGCGCGCGCCTATGCACTGAGTTCCCAACCGCCGTGATTCCAGGGGTTGTTCGTGCCGCCGGGACGCGACCGACCGGTTTCGGAGGCGATCGGACCCGCTCCGAGGACGACCGGATTCACAAGCGTCAACGGCCCAGGTGTTTGCGCAAAGCCCGGTCCACCTTGTCCGACACCCGGTCGAGGATGTCCGCGACCAGCTTGCCCCGCTTGGGTCGCGCCTCGACGTTCCCGAGGACGGCCAGGCCGTCCACATAGACGACGGGCGCCTCCCGCTCGCCAGAATCCAGCGGGGTCACCTCGAAGTTGCCGAGCACGCCGCCGCCGGTACCGCGCAGCGACACATTCTCGGGGACCCGGATCTCCACATTGCCGAAGACCGAGATCGCCTTGATCACGATCTGCTGGTACTCGAAGATCGCCTCGCTCAGGTCGATCTCCACGCTGCCGAAGACCGCGTAGGCATGCATACGGCGGCCCGGGCGCCAGCGCCCCTTGCGCACGGCGCTGCTGAAGACCGCCACCACGTTCTCGTCGGGCTCGGCCGGTATCGCGCCGGGGGCCGGACGGTTGGGCGTCGGGGTGTACGCCGTCGCGCCGCGGCGCGGGTGGCCCGCGGGCAGATCGCGGACGAACCGGTCGAGCTCGCCGACCGTCTTGGCGTTCAGCACCCCCTCGACGCGCTCGGCGTGCTCGTCCGCCGTGAGACGGCCCTCGGCCAGGGCTTCGCGCAGCAGATCGGCGATGCGGTCGCGGTCGGCGTCGGAGCAGCGCAGATCGGCGGGGGCCACGGGCTGCCGGTCCGTCGGGGCGGGGCTCTTGTGAAGGTCCACGGCAGCAGCGTACCGAAACGCGATAGATCGCGACTACCCCCCGGCCCGGCCTGTGGACGACCGACCCACCGGATCAGGCCGCCGGACCGGATCGAAGGAGGGTTCCGCCCGACTGAGCCCTACCTCACAGACCCGCCGCCGACCCCAGGTTCTACGCTGGTGGACGCTGCCGACGGAGGCCGAATCACCGGGCGAGTGAGCCGAACGGGCCCGGGCGTCCCGGCGACGGCGCCCGAAAAGCTGCCTGTCTAGTGAGGAATGGGCGAGATGCCTGATTTCGCGTACACCGATCTGCTCCCCACGGGAGAGGACACCACCCCCTACCGGCTGGTGACCTCCGAGGGTGTCTCCACCTTCGAGGCCGATGGGCGTACGTTCCTCCGGGTCGAGCCGGAGGCGCTGCGCAAACTCGCCGAAGAGGCGATCCATGACATCCAGCACTATCTGCGCCCCGCCCATCTGGCCCAGCTGCGCCGCATCATCGACGACCCCGAGGCGTCGGCGAACGACAAGTTCGTGGCGCTGGACCTGCTGAAGAACGCGAACATCGCGGCGGCGGGCGTGCTCCCCATGTGCCAGGACACCGGCACGGCGATCGTCATGGGCAAGCGCGGACAGCACGTCCTCACCGAGGGGGAGGACGAGAAGGCGCTCTCCCACGGCATCTACGACGCCTACACCAAGCTGAACCTGCGGTACTCGCAGATGGCTCCGCTCACCATGTGGGAGGAGAAGAACACCGGCTCCAACCTCCCGGCGCAGATCGAGCTCTACGCCACGGACGGCGGCGCCTACAAGTTCCTGTTCATGGCGAAGGGCGGCGGCAGCGCCAACAAGTCCTTCCTCTACCAGGAGACCAAGGCCGTCCTGAACGAGGCCTCCATGATGAAGTTCCTGGAGGAGAAGATCCGTTCGCTGGGCACGGCCGCCTGCCCGCCGTACCACCTGGCCGTCGTCGTCGGCGGCACCAGCGCGGAGTTCGCGCTGAAGACCGCCAAGTACGCCTCCGCGCACTACCTCGACGAGCTGCCCGCCGAGGGCTCCGAGCTGGGCCACGGCTTCCGGGACAAGGAGCTGGAGGAGAAGGTCTTCGAGCTCACCCAGAAGATCGGCATCGGCGCCCAGTTCGGCGGCAAGTACTTCTGCCACGACGTCCGGGTGGTGCGCCTGCCCCGCCACGGCGCGTCCTGCCCGGTCGCCATCGCCGTCTCCTGCTCGGCCGACCGCCAGGCCGTCGCGAAGATCACCGCCGAGGGCGTGTTCCTGGAGCAGCTGGAGACCGACCCGGCGCGGTTCCTGCCGGAGACCACGGACGAGCACCTCGCGCAGGACGGCGCCCACGGCGAAGCCGCTGATCGGCAAAGTGTCCGGATCGACCTGAACCAGCCGATGGACGAGATCCTCGCGGAGCTGACCAGGTACCCGGTCAAGACGCGGCTCTCGCTGTCCGGTCCGCTGGTCGTGGCGCGCGACATCGCGCACGCCAAGATCAAGGAGCGGCTGGACGCGGGCGAGGAGATGCCGCAGTACCTCAAGGACCACCCGGTGTACTA
Source organism: Streptomyces nodosus (assembly GCF_008704995.1). Classification (NCBI taxonomy): domain Bacteria; kingdom Bacillati; phylum Actinomycetota; class Actinomycetes; order Kitasatosporales; family Streptomycetaceae; genus Streptomyces; species Streptomyces nodosus. The sequence goes on along the minus strand of NZ_CP023747.1, from coordinate 4,788,675 downwards.
CGCGGGTCCCGCCAAGACCCCCGAAGGCTACGCCTCCGGTTCCTTCGGGCCGACCACGGCCGGCCGGATGGACTCCTATGTGGAGCAGTTCCAGGCGGCGGGCGGTTCCAAGGTGATGCTGGCCAAGGGCAACCGGAGCAAGCAGGTCACGGACGCGTGCGCGTCGCACGGCGGCTTCTACCTCGGCTCGATCGGCGGGCCCGCCGCCCGTCTCGCCCAGGACTGCATCAAGAAGGTCGAGGTCGTCGAGTACGAGGAGCTCGGGATGGAGGCCGTCTGGAAGATCGAGGTCGAGGACTTCCCGGCGTTCATCGTGGTGGACGACAAGGGCAACGACTTCTTCCAGGCGCCGGCCGAGCCGCCCACCTTCACCTCGATCCCGGTGCGGGGCCCCGGGCTGGCCTGAGCGGCGGGTGCGGCGGGGCCGCCGGGGGGATCCCGGCGGCCCCGCCGTCCTCTCCGCCCGTCCGCCGCCGGTACGGCCCCGGTGGCCGTGAACGCCGGCGCCCCGTTCGGCCCTGCGCCGGAACATCCCCTCCCCCTTCCGCGCTGTACCCGGTATGAGCGAATACCGCATCGAGCACGACTCCATGGGCGAGGTACGGGTCCCCGCCGACGCCAAGTGGCGGGCGCAGACCCAGCGGGCCGTGGAGAACTTCCCCGTCTCCGGGCAGCGGATCGAGCGGGCGCACATCGAGGCGCTGGCGCGGATCAAGGCCGCCGCGGCCAAGGTCAACGCGGAGCTCGGGGTGCTCGACCAGGAGATCGCCGAGGCCGTCCAGGAGGCCGCCGCGGAGGTCGCCGACGGCCGGTGGGACGAGCACTTCCCGGTCGATGTCTTCCAGACCGGGTCCGGGACCTCGTCCAACATGAACGCCAACGAAGTGATCGCCACCCTCGCCGGTGAGCGGCTCGGCAGGGACGTCCACCCCAACGACCATGTGAACGCCTCCCAGTCGTCCAACGACGTCTTCCCCTCCTCCCTCCATATCGCCGCCACCGCCGCCGTCACCCATGACCTGGTGCCCGCGCTCGAGCACCTCGCGGCCTCCCTCGAACGCAAGGCCGACGAGTTCGCCGATGTGGTGAAGGCGGGGCGGACCCATCTCATGGACGCGACGCCCGTCACCCTTGGACAGGAGTTCGGTGGCTACGCCGCCCAGGTGCGCTACGGCGTGGAGCGGCTGACCGCCTCCCTGCCGCGACTCGCCGAGCTGCCGCTGGGCGGCACCGCCGTCGGGACCGGTATCAACACCCCGCCCGGTTTCTCCGCCGCCGTGATCTCGGAGGTCGCCCGGGCCACCGGGCTGCCGCTCACCGAGGCCCGCAACCACTTCGAGGCCCAGGGCGCCCGGGACGCCGTGGTGGAGACCAGCGGACAGCTCAGGACCGTCGCCGTCGGGCTGACCAAGATCGCGAACGATCTCCGGTGGATGGCGTCCGGACCCAGGACCGGGCTCGCGGAGATCGAGCTGCCCGATCTCCAGCCCGGTTCCTCGATCATGCCCGGCAAGGTCAACCCGGTCGTCCCGGAGGCCGTCCTCATGGTGGCCGCACAGGTCGTCGGGAACGACGTGACCATCGCCACCGCCGGCGCCTCCGGCACCTTCGAGCTCAATGTGATGATGCCGGTCATCGCCAAGAACGTGCTGGAGTCGATCCGGCTGCTGGCCAACGCCTCGCGGCTGCTCGCCGACCGGACCGTCGACGGGATCGTCGCCCACCGGGAACGCGCCCTCGAGTACGCCGAGTCCTCGCCCTCCGTCGTCACCCCGCTCAACAGGTACCTCGGCTACGAGGAGGCCGCGAAGGTCGCCAAGAAGGCACTCGCCGAGCGCAAGACCGTCCGGCAGGTCGTGCTGGAGTCCGGATATGTGGAGCGTGGCGATCTGACGGCGGCCCAGCTCGACGAGGCGCTCGATGTCCTACGGATGACACACCCGTGACTGACACCTCCCGTCACCCGCTCGTGGCGTGTCGTATGCCTGGGGCACCTAATATCTGTGCATGGCAGACGGCGGAACGGTGAGACGGGCGGCAGCGGGCGGAGCGACGACACACTGGGCCCCGGGGGAACAGATCCTCTGGCGGTACCGGGAGAACGGCGGCCCCCGCTATCACATCGCACGCCCCGTCACCGTCGTCCGGGACGACGCCGAGTTGCTGGCGGTGTGGATGGCGCCCGGCACCGAGTGCGTCAGACCCGTCCTCGCCGACGGCACTCCGCTGCACGCCGAGCCGCTGGAGTCCCGCTACACCAGACCACGGGCCGTGCGGCGTGACCGCTGGTTCGGCACCGGTGTGCTCAAGCTGGCGCGGCCCGGCGAACCCTGGTCGGTGTGGCTGTTCTGGGAGCCGGGCTGGCAGTTCAAGAACTGGTACGTGAACCTGGAGGAGCCGCTGGCCCGATGGGCCGACGGGGTGGACTCCGAGGATCACTTCCTGGACATCTGTGTCTATCCGGACCGCAGTTGGGGCTGGCGCGACGAGGACGAGTTCGCCCAGGCCCAGCGGGACGGTCTGATGGACCCCGGACTCGCCGCGCGGGTGCGGGAGGCGGGGCGGTCCGCCGTGGAGGTGATCCATGCCTGGGGAGCGCCCTTCTCGGACGGCTGGCAGCACTGGCGCCCCGATCCGGCCTGGTCGGTGCCGCCGCTGCCGGAGGACTGGGACCGCACTCCGGCGCACATGACCTCATGAGACCCTTGTTGCGCCCCCGCGGTACAACCGTAGGATCGTCCTCCGCAAGGGCGCAGCACAGCAACTCCCGCAGTAAGCACAGTGCTTGACAGGACGTCACCGAGGGGCGGCAGGACGTGAGCGAGGGGTACGAGGGTCACACCGGGACGGCGCGGCCGACCCGTGGATCATGGTCCGCGAGTGATCGCGCGGGAAATCCGTTCCTGGGGCACCTATTCCGGGTATCGGCATTCCTGCGGGACGAACTGCACGCGCGGCGCGCAGCCCCGGACGGATGGATTCGACACGCGTGACGGAGCACCCGACCTCCCACGAGCGCCCGCAACCGGGCGTCGTCCCCGCGGACCCCCGCGGGGCGCTCCTGCGTACCCCGGAACCGCTGACCACGCCGCCCGCCTCGGCCTTACCGGCACAGACCCGCACGGGCGAGGCGCCTACCGCTCCGGCCTGCGCCGAGCACGGCCCGTCCGGGGTCCCGGACGGTTCCTCCGCGGTGCCCTCGGCGGGCGGTGGCGAGCACTCCCAGCCGGCCGACGGCGAGCCCGACACCCACCGGCCGCGGCCCGCGTCGGAGGTCATCCCGGCCCAGCCGGGCGCCGAGGGGCAGGACCGTGCCTCGGTGGCGCCCGTGGGCAAGGACCGGCGCACCGGCCAGACGCTGCTGCACGGCCCCATGCCCATGCGGCGCGACGGGGACCGGCTGCGCTTCGTGGGCGCCGCGACCCGGCGGATCGCCCGCGGCATCGACCTCGACGAGATCGTGATGGGGCTGTGCCGGGCCACCGTGCCGACCTTCTCGGACGCGATCCTCGTCTATCTGCGTGATCCGCTTCCCGTGGGCGACGAGCGGCCCACCGGGCCCCTGGTGCTGCGGCTGCGGCGCACCGACCGGATCCCGCAGGAGCGGGACCTGGAGGACGGCATCCTGCCGGTGCCGGCGCCGGAGAACTCCGGTCTCGCGACGGTGAGCAACGAGCTGTGCGAGGTGCGGCCCGGCGGTGCGCTCGCCGAGGTGCTGCGCGGGGTGCGGCCGGTGTTCGCGGACGCGCCCGCCGCCCGTGCCGCGCTCCCGGAACTGCTCGGCGACGATCTGGCGGTTCCCCCGGGACAGCGCGCGATCCTCGCACCGCTGCGCGGGAGGCGCCGGGTCATCGGCGCCGTGCTGTTCCTGCGCCGCCCGGAGCGCCTGGCGTTCGAGGCGGACGATCTGCTGGTCGCCGCCCAGCTCGCCACCCACAGCGCGCTCGGCATCGACAAGGCGGTGCTGTACGGCCGTGAGGCCTATATCGCCGACGAGCTCCAGCGGACGATGCTCCCGGAGACCCTGCCGAACCCGACCGGCGTACGGCTGGCCTCCCGCTATCTGCCGGCCGCCGAGACCGCGCGGGTCGGCGGCGACTGGTACGACGCCATTCCGCTGCCGGGCAGCCGGGTGGCGCTGGTGGTGGGGGACGTCATGGGCCACTCCATGACGTCCGCGGCGATCATGGGTCAGCTGCGGACGACGGCCCAGACCCTCGCCGGGCTCGATCTGCCGCCGCAGGAGGTGCTGCACCATCTGGACGAGCAGGCCCAGCGGCTCGGCACCGACCGCATGGCGACCTGTCTGTACGCGGTGTACGACCCGGTCGCGCACCGGATCACCATCGCCAACGCCGGGCATCCGCCGCCGGTCCTGCTGCATCTGGGCGGCCGGGCCGAGGTGCTGCGGGTGCCGGCCGGCGCGCCCATCGGCGTCGGCGGGGTGGACTTCGAGGCGGTCGAGCTGGACGCGCCCGCCGGGGCGACCCTGCTCCTCTACACCGACGGCCTGGTGGAGTCCCGGCTGCGGGACGTGTGGACCGGTATAGAGCAGCTGCGGGAGAAGCTCGCCGCGACCGCCCAGATCACCGGCGCGGACCATCCGCCGCCGCTGGAGGCGCTCTGCGACGAGGTGCTCGACATGCTCGGCCCGGGCGACCGGGACGACGACATCGCGCTGCTCGCCGCCCGCTTCGACGGGATCGCGCCCAATGACGTCGCCTACTGGTTCCTGGAGCCGGAGGACTCGGCCCCGGGCCGGGCCCGCCGACTGGCCCGCAGGGCGCTCGCCCGCTGGGGTCTGGAGGAGCTGACGGACTCGGTGGAGCTGCTGGTCAGCGAGGTGGTGACCAATGCCGTGCGCTATGCGTCACGGCCGGTCACGCTGCGGCTGCTGCGCACCGATGTGCTGCGCTGCGAGGTCGGCGACGATGTGCCGCAGCTGCCGCGGCTGCGGCAGGCGCGGGCCACGGACGAGGGCGGGCGCGGGCTGTATCTGGTGAACCGGCTGGCCCGGCGCTGGGGCGCCACCCGGCTGAGCACCGGAAAAGTGGTCTGGTTCGAGCTGAACCAGGGCTGAACAGGGCTGAGGCCGGGCCGCCGGCATCCTCCCCCGGGCCCCGGAAGGACGGGCACGATCCAGGACGGGGCCGATCTCGGAAGAGAACCGAGATTGGACCCCGTCCAAATGTTGCCGACATCCGGTTCCAGGAGTTGACTGCTGAGGTGGGCGAAGCGACCCGACCGACACCCTCAGTCCCGACGGGAGGACGCTCGTGACCCAGGCACCCCAGCAGGTCCCGTACACGACGAACAACGCCGGCATCCCGGTGGAGAGCGACGAGCACTCGCTCACCGTCGGTGCCGACGGCCCGATCCTGCTCCAGGACCACTACCTCATCGAGAAGATGGCCCAGTTCAACCGGGAGCGGGTCCCGGAGCGGGTGGTGCACGCCAAGGGCAGTGGCGCCTACGGAACCTTCGAAGTCACCAATGATGTCAGCCAGTTCACCAAGGCCGACCTCTTCCAGCCGGGGAAGCGCACCGAGATGCTCGCGCGCTTCTCCACGGTCGCCGGTGAGCTCGGCTCCCCGGACACCTGGCGCGACCCGCGCGGTTTCGCGCTGAAGTTCTACACGGAGTACGGGAACTACGATCTGGTCGGCAACAACACGCCGGTCTTCTTCGTCCGTGATCCGCAGAAGTTCCAGGACTTCATCCGCTCCCAGAAGCGCCGCCCCGACAACGGGCTGCGCGACAACGACATGCAGTGGGACTTCTGGACCCTGTCCCCCGAGTCCGCGCACATGGTGACGTGGCTCATGGGCGACCGGGGCATCCCGAAGACGTACCGCAACATGAACGGGTACTCCTCCCACACCTATATGTGGGTCAACGGCGGCGGCGAGAGGTTCTGGGTCAAGTACCACATGAAGACCGACCAGGGCATCGCGTTCCTCACCCAGGAGGAGGGCGACCACCTCGCCGGCGCGGACGCCGATCTGCACCGCCGCGACCTGTTCCGGGCGATCGAGACCGGCGACCACCCGTCCTGGACGATGTACGTCCAGGTGATGCCCTTCGACGACGCCCCCGACTACCGCTTCAACCCGTTCGACCTGACCAAGGTGTGGCCGCACGGCGACTACCCGCTGATCGAGGTCGGCCGGATGACCCTGCACAAGAACCCGGACGACTACTTCGTCCATATCGAGCAGGCCGCGTTCGAGCCGTCCAACATGGTGCCGGGCATCGGCCCGTCCCCGGACAAGATGCTGCTCGGCCGGCTCTTCTCGTACCCGGACACGCACCGCTACCGCATCGGCCCGAACTACGCCCAGCTCCCGCCGAACCGGCCGCACTCGCAGGTGCACTCCTACGCCAAGGACGGCCCGATGCGCTACGAGGCCGCACGCACCGGCGCGCCGTACGCACCCAACTCCTACGGCGGCCCGGACGCGGACACCGAACGCTACGGTGACATCGCGGGCTGGCGGACGGCGGGCGAGATGGTCCGCGAGGCGTACAAGCTGCACCGCGAGGACGACGACTTCGGCCAGCCGGGCACCATGGTCCGCCAGGTGCTGGACGACGCGGCCCGGGACCGCCTGGTCTCCAATGTCTCCGGCCATCTGCTGAACGGCGTCACCCGTCCCGTCGTGGACCGGGCGCTGCAGTACTGGCGCAACATCGACAAGGACATCGGCGACCGCATCGCCCACAACGTCAACGGCGGCTGACCGGCCCCACGCGTACGCCCCTGTCCCAGGTCCGGGACAGGGGCGTACGCGAGTGCGCTGAGCGGTGCATGTCGTCGACTCGCGTCCTGCCGTAGTACGAAGGCGCCCGGTGGCCGGTCCACCGGGCGCCTTCGCGCTACTGCTGGTTGTTCGGTTCGACCGGGTTCTCCGTCACCGGCTGCGAGGTGTCCGGGGCCGGCGGCTCGGACGTCGGCGGTTCGGACGTCGGGGGCTCTGACGTCGGGGGTTCGGAGGTGGGCGGCTCGGAGGTGGGCGGTTCCGTGGTCGGCGACTCGCTCGGGGACTCGGAGGGCGACTCCGAGGGGCTCGGCGGGGCGCTCGGCTGGACCGCCGCGCCCTGCCTGGTCTCCAGGTCGAACTTGCTGACCTCGCCCATCGCCGCGAAGGTGTACGCGGCCCAGATCTGCGCCGGGTAGCCACCACCGTTGATCCGGCCGACGCCCGGGATGAGGCCGGTGGCACCGCTCAGGGTGACCTGGGGGTGCGGCGCCTTGGCGCTCTCGCCGAACAGACCGACCGAGGTGATCAGGTCCGGGGTGTAGCCGGTGAACCAGGCCGACTTGTTGTTGTCGGACGTACCCGTCTTGCCCGCGACCTGCTGGCCCCGGCGCGCCGGGTTGTCCTGCACCGAGGCCCTGGCCGTACCGTCGTCGACCACTCCGGTGAGCACCGAGGTGACCGTGTCGGCGGCCTCACGGGAGATCACCTGGTCGCCGATCGGGTCCGGCAGCTCGACCGAGCGGTCCTTGTGATCGGCCGACTTGATGATCGCCGGGGTGACCTTCTTGCCGTGGTTGTCGAGCGTGGCATAGACACCGGCCATCTCCAGCGGGCTCGCGCCCATGGTGCCCAGCGTCTGGGCGGGCACGGCCTCCAGGCCCTTGGTGTCCATGCCGAGCTCGCCCGCGACCTTGAGCACCTCGTCCATGCCGACGTCGACGCCCATCTGCGCGAAGACCGAGTTGACGGACTTGTTCATCGCCGTCTGGACGGTGATGTCGCCGTAGTCCTGGTCGTCCTCGTTCGGCGGGGCGAAGCCGATCGCGCTGCCCTTGACGGGGCGGCCGCTGGTGCCGTCGTAGATGGTGTTGGCGTTGATCGGGCGACCGTCCTGCGTCTTGGCCTCCTCCTCCAGGGCGGCCGCCAGGATCAGCGGCTTGAAGGTGGAGGCGGGCTGGTAGTCACGCCGGGTCGCGTTGTTGGTGTAGTGCTTGAAGTAGTCGATGCCGCCGTACATGGCGACCACCCGGCCCGTCTTCCGGTCGACGGACACCGCGCCGGGCTGGACGTCTGCGTCCACGGAGCGCTTCTCGGGGTCCAGCTTGCTGGTCAGCTGGTCCTTGACGGCCTGCTCCAGGTGGTGCTGCTTCTTCTTGTCGATGTTGAGCGTGATGGTCCAGCCGCCGGCCGACACCAGCGCCTCCGCATCACTGATGGTGGAGGCGCTGCCCTGGGCGACGAGCTGGCGGTACAGCGACGCCCTGGCCGCATCCACCAGATAGCCGGTCTGCCCCTCCATACCGGGCGCCGGCCGAGGCGCCTTCGGGACCGGGAACTTCAGCTCCGCGCGTTTGCCCGCGTCCAGCCACTTCTGACCGACCATGTTGTCCAGGACGTAGTTCCAGCGTTCCTTCACCAGCCTCTTACCGGTGGGGCTGGCCACCGCCCAGTCGTACTGGCTCGGTGCCTGGAGCAGCGCCGCGAGGTAGGCGCCCTCCTCGACCGAGAGTTTCTTGGCGTCCTTGTGGTAGTACGCCTGCGCCGCGGCCTGGATGCCATAGGCGCCACGGCCGTAGTAGCTGGTGTTGATATAGCCCGCGAGGATGTAGTCCTTGGACTTCTGGCGGTCCAGCTTCAGCGAGATGACCAGTTCCTTCAGCTTGCGCGTGACGGTCTGGTCCTGGGTCAGGTAGTAGTTCTTGACGTACTGCTGGGTGATCGTCGAACCGCCCTGTGCGCCCTTGCCGGACAGGGTGTTGAGTATGCCTCGGGTGGTGCCCTTCAGGTCGATGCCGGAGTCCGTGAAGAAGGACTTGTTCTCGGCCGCCACAAAGGTGAGCCGGACCTCCTTGGGCACCTCGGCGAGGTCGACGTTCTCACGGTTGACCTCGCCGGTCCGGGCCAGGATGCTGCCGTCGCTGTATTTGTAGATATTGCTCTGCTGCGTGGCGGCGGCGTTCCCGGCGGGAATGTCGGTGGTGGCGTAGAGCACCACCAGGGCGCCCATCACCAGCAGCACAAAGCCGAAGATCGAGCCGAGCACCGTCTTCCAGGTGAAGAACCTGCGTATGCCGCTCTTCCCGCCCTTGGCGTCCCCCGCGGACGAGCGCTCAGGTGCGGCGCGGCGGCCGCCGCGCTGCCGAGCTCGTCGTTCTTCCGCTCGTCCCATGAGTCGTTCCGCTCCGCTTCGCTCTCGTGTGCCGCACAGGTGACTGGCTCGGGCCAGCTCAGCAAACTAACACCGCCCGGTATGAGCGGGGCCCACCGATCCCGTCCCTCGGGGACGCCGGCGACAGCACCTGCCTCTACCGAGACCGACGATCGTGAGGCATGGATGGTTGTCGAGAGCAGTAAAGTGCTAGCAGTTAATTAGCTCACGGCTATACCACGAACCGGGGAGAAACGGCCCATATCGGCATGCGGCACCTCCCCCGCCGCGTCGTACCGCAGATGCCCGCACCGCGCGTGCGGGACTAAACCGCCCGCAGCATCGATGGCGGGATCACGCTGACATTCGGCCTGATCGGACCCCGTCCACCGGGATCACCCGGATCACCGGGCAGGACATCGTGGAACCGGACGAGAAACGGAAGGCCCATGACCACTCCCTCCGGAGGCCCGACCCCTCGGCGCGGGCCGCAGCAGCGCAAGCAGATGCTGCTGCGGCTGGACCCGTCGGTCTACGAGGCGTTGGCCCGCTGGGCCTCCGACGAGCTGCGCTCGACCAACGCCCAGGTCGAGTTCCTGCTCCGCCGCGCCCTCGCCGAGGCGGGCCGGCTGCCCGGCGGGGCGAAGCCGATCCCCCGCCGGGGGCGCCCACCGGCCGAACCCGCGCCGGAGCCCGAGCCCTGACCGGTGGCAGAACCGTGACAATCACCTCTGACCAGTAAGGACACCGCCCGGACGGCGAACTGCACACCGTGTGTATACATCGCAGGTATACACGGTGTGTACAGTGCTTCCCATGTCCATCGGTCACACTCTCCTGGGACTCCTGGAGTCCGGCCCCCGCCACGGTTACGACCTGAAGCGGGCCTTCGACGAAAAGTTCGGTCACGACCGGCCGCTGCACTACGGCCAGGTCTACTCGACGATGTCCCGGCTGCTGAAGAACGGACTCGTCGAGGTCGACGGGATCGAGGCGGGTGAAGGCCCCGAACGCAAGCGGTACGCGATCACCGACGCCGGCGTCACCGATGTGGCACGCTGGCTCACCACTCCGGAGAAGCCGGAGCCGTATCTGCAGTCGACCCTCTACACCAAGGTCGTGCTGGCGCTGCTCACCCATCGCGACGCGGCCGGTGTCCTCGACACCCAGCGGTCCGAGCATCTGCGGATGATGCGGATCCTGACCGACCGCAAGCGCCGGGGCGACCTGGCCGACCAGCTGATCTGCGACCATGCCCTCTTCCACCTCGAGGCCGATCTGCGCTGGCTGGAACTGACCGCGGCCCGTCTCGACAAGCTCCGTGAGGCGGTGTCCCGATGACCCCTGCTCCCGGCTCCCTGCTGGCCGCCGAGAACCTGCACAAGGCCTACGGCCCGACCACCGCCCTGGACGGGGCCGGCTTCTCCATCCACGCCGGCGAGGTCGTCGCCGTGATGGGCCCCTCCGGCTCCGGCAAGTCCACCCTGCTGCACTGCCTCGCGGGGATCGTCACCCCCGACTCGGGGTCGATCACCTACGACGGCCGTGAGCTGTCGGTCATGACCGACGCCCAGCGCAGCGCGCTGAGGCGCTCGGAGTTCGGCTTCGTCTTCCAGTTCGGCCAGCTGGTGCCCGAGCTGACCTGTGTGGAGAACGTGGCCCTGCCGCTCCGGCTGAACGGCACCTCCCGCAAGGAGGCCGAGCGGAAGGCGCTGGCGTGGATGGAGCGGCTCGAGGTCGACGATCTGCGCAAGAAGCGCCCCGGCGAGGTGTCCGGCGGCCAGGGACAGCGTGTCGCGGTCGCGCGGTCGCTGGTCACCTCGCCGCGGGTGCTGTTCGCCGACGAGCCGACCGGCGCGCTGGACTCGCTCAACGGCGAGCGCGTGATGGAACTGCTCACGGAGGCCGCCCGGTCCTCCAACGCGGCGGTCGTCCTCGTCACCCACGAGGCGCGGGTCGCCGCCTACTCCGACCGCGAGATCGTCGTACGGGACGGCAGGTCCCGGGACATGGAGCGGATCGCATGAGCGTGCGTCAGTGGACCCGGGACCTGAGCATGGGGGCCAGGTTCGCGTTCACCGGGGGCCGCGAGGGATGGCTCCGGGTCGTGCTCACCGCGGTCGGCGTCGGGCTCGGCGTGGCACTGCTGCTGCTCACGACCGCGGTACCGAGCGCGCTGTCGGTCCGGCACGAGCGCAGCGAGGCCCGCGAGGACTACACCTACAGCCAGCACCCCCCGGCGAAGGCCGACAACACCCTGGTGATCGCGGACATCGACACGACGTACCACGGCAAGGAGATACGCGGACGGCTGGTGGAGCCCGACGGGCCGCGGGCGCCGCTGCCCGCGGGAGTGAGCGCGTACCCGGGGCCGGGCGAGATGGTGGTCTCCCCCGCGCTCAAGAACCTGCTCGACTCCGGCTCCGGGAGGCTGCTGCGGGAGCGGCTGCCGTACCGCGTGGTCGGCACGATCGCCGAGAGCGGACTCATCGGCTCGCGCGAACTGGCCTACTACGCGGGCATGGAGAACCTGGCGCCGCGCATCAACGGCTGGCAGGTGGCCCGGATCGCCGAGTTCGGCAGTCCACAGCGGACGCAGGAACGCTCGGACCCGGTGCTGCTGCTGCTCGTGATGGTCGTCTTCGTGGCGCTGCTGATGCCGGTCGCCGTGTTCATCGCCGCGGCGGTGCGGTTCGGCGGCGAGCAGCGCGACCGCAGGCTCGCCGCGCTCCGGCTGGTGGGCTCCGACAGCCGGATGACCCGCCGGATCGCGGCCGGCGAGGCGCTGGGGGGCTCGCTGCTCGGACTGGTCCTCGGCACCGTCTTCTTCCTGGCAGGACGTCAGGCCGCCGGGTCCGTCGAGGTCGTCAGCATCAGCGTCTTCCCCAGCTACCTCAACCCCTCACCCTGGCTGGCCGCACTGGTCGCGGTGGCGGTACCGGCCGCGGCGGTGCTGGTCACCCTGCTGGCGCTGCGCGGAGTGGTCATCGAGCCGCTGGGCGTGGTGCGCACCGCGAAGCCCGCGCGGCGCCGGCTGTGGTGGCGGCTGCTGCTGCCCGTCGTGGGGCTGGCGATGCTCTACCCGATGTTCGACCAGGGCCGCAGCAACGGGGACTTCAACCAGCCTCTGGTGATCGGCGGTGTGACCCTGCTGCTGGTCGGGGTGACCGCGCTGCTGCCCTGGGTCGTGGAGACGGTCGTCGCCCGGCTCGGCGGGGGCGGGGTGGCCTGGCAGCTGGCGGTGCGGCGGCTCCAGTTGAGCAGCGGTACGGCGGCACGCCTGGTGAGCGGCATCGCGGTCGCGGTGGCCGGGGCCATCGCGCTCCAGATGCTCTTCGCCGGGGTGCAGGACTACTACACCAAGAACTCCGGGAGGAACCTCTTCCGGGCGCAGATGGAGGTGAGCGCGACGCAGGGTGCCGCGCTCAACGGTGCCACCGATAAGTTCTCGGCCACGAAGGGCGTGCTGAAGGCCACCGTGCTGTCCGAGGCATCGATCGGTGACGCGTCCTGGACGGACGGGGAGGGGCCGGACCTCGCGGGCGGGGCGACGGTCGGCGACTGCGCCGCCCTGCGCGAGGTGGCGCGCATGTCCTCCTGCCGCGACGGGGACGTCTTCGCCCTCCGCGGCGGCCAGTTCGACGCCGACACCGCGAAGATGGTCAGGCCCGGCCGCGAGCTGCACTTCCAGACCTCCACGGGTATGGACCACTACGAGGATGTCCCGTGGACCGTCCCGGCCACCCTGAAGTCCGCCCGCTCGATCGAGGACCCGAGAGGAGAGCGGCGCAGCGGCCTGCTGATGACACCTTCCGCGGTGCCCGCGCGGGTGGCCGCGTCGATGGGGGGTTCGGTCTATCTGTCGATCGACCGGTCGGTGCCGGACGCGCACGAGTATGTGCGCAACACGGCGGCGGCGATCGACCCGATGACGAGCGCCTATGCGTGGGTGGCCACCGAGGAGTCGAAGAAGTTCACCTCGATCCGCACCGGCCTGTTCGGCGGCGCGATCTGTGTGCTGCTGCTGATCGGGGCGAGCCTGCTGGTCTCACAGCTGGAGCAGCTGCGTGAACGGAAGAAGCTGCTGTCGGCGCTGGTCGCCTTCGGTACCCGGCGGCGCACGCTGAGCCTGTCGGTGCTGTGGCAGACGGCGGTCCCGGTGGCGCTGGGCCTGGTGCTGGCCGCGGCGGTGGGGATGACGCTGGGAGCGGTGCTGCTGAAGATGACGGGCACGCCGGTGGGCGTGGACTGGCCGAGCGTGCTGGCGATGACCGGCATGGGCGCGGGAGTCGTCCTGGCGGTGACGCTGCTCAGCCTGCCTCCGCTGCTGCGGCTGATGCGTCCGGACGGGCTGCGGACGGAGTAGCCGGAACAAGCCCGTGCGGGCCCCTCCCCGACCGGGAGGGGCCCGCAGGCGTTCACCCGGAGCCGCTCCTTCACCCCCGGGTCAAGGATGTGCCACGCCCGGTCGCTGCCCGGCCTCCGGCCCCAACACCCGTACGGGCAACGACCGCAGTGCCTTCCGCAGCGCCTCGGCCAGCTCCTCGTACTCGGCACCCCGCGCGGCGCCCGCGCGCATCGCGAGAGCGACCCGCCGGGTCGGGGCCGGGTCCGCGAAGAAGCCGGTGCGCAGCTCCTCGCTGCGGGCGGTCTCCACCTTGACGGCGGTGCGCGGCAGCAGCGTGACACCGAGGCCGCCCGCGACGAGCTGGACGAGGGTGGACAGGCCGGCGGCGGTCGTGGTCACCGGCACGCCCTCCCGTCCCCCGCCGCCCTCGGCCGAGGAAGTGCGTCCCGCCCCGCTGATCCCGCGTCCGGCCTCCCGGCAGATGTCGAGGGCCTGGTCGCGCAGGCAGTGCCCCTCGTCGAGCAGCAGCACATTCACCTCGCGCAGGGCCTGACGGGGTATCCCCTGCCGTCCCCCGAGCCGGTGGTCGAGCGGGGTGACCAGCACGAAGTCCTCGTCGAAGAGGGGGAGTTCCACGACGCCCGGGGCGCCCAGGGGGACGGCGAGCAGCAGCAGATCCAGACGGCCGCTGGTCAGCCCTTCGAGCAGGCTGGCGGTCTGCTCCTCGTTGACCTGGAGATCGAGCTGCGGGTAGCGGTCGTGGAAGAGTCCGAGGACGGTGGGCAGCAGATAGGGCGCCACCGTCGGGATCACCCCGAGGCGCAGCACCCCGGTGAAGGGCGCCCGGACGGCCTCGGCCTCCTCCAGGAGGGCGCCGACCTCCGCCAGTACCGCCTTGGCCCGTACGGCCAGGCGCTCACCGGCGGGGGAGAGCAGCACCCTGCGGGTGGTGCGCTCCAGCAGGGTGACGCCGAGGACCTCCTCCAGGGTGGCGACGGCACCGGACAGCGCGGGCTGGCTCATGCCGATCGAGGCCGCGGCATCGCGGAAGTGCAGATGCTCGGCGACGGCGGCGAAGGCGCGGAGCTGGGAGAGACTGGGCTGGCGGCGCCCATGGGTCTTCGTCCCCACCATGGTCGTGCCCCTTACCCAATGTCACTGATAGCCGGTACCGATCAACACGACCAAGTGTATCTATTTCCCGAATCAATGCACCCTGTGCCAGGATCGAGATCGTCCAACCCAAGAGAAGCGCCTTGTCGTACGCGGTGCTTCTTCGCTGCAAGGAGAGCACGTGCTCACTGTCGGTGACAAGTTCCCCGAGTTCGAACTGACCGCCTGCGTCTCGCTGGAGAAGGGCGCGGAGTTCGAGCAGATCAACCACAAGACCTACGAGGGCAAGTGGAAGATCGTCTTCGCTTGGCCCAAGGACTTCACCTTCGTGTGCCCGACCGAGATCGCGGCCTTCGGCAAGCTGAACGACGAGTTCGCCGACCGTGACGCCCAGATCCTCGGTTTCTCCGGTGACTCCGAGTTCGTGCACCACGCCTGGCGCAAGGACCACCCGGACCTGCTCGAGCTGCCCTTCCCGATGATGGCCGACTCCAAGCACGAGCTGATGCGTGCCCTGGGCATCGAGGGCGAGGACGGCTTCGCCCAGCGTGCCGTCTTCATCGTGGACCAGAACAACGAGATCCAGTTCACCATGGTGACCGCCGGTTCCGTCGGCCGTAACCCCAAGGAGGTTCTGCGGGTCCTGGACGCCCTGCAGACCGACGAGCTGTGCCCCTGCAACTGGAGCAAGGGCGAGGAGACCCTCGACCCGGTCAAGCTGCTGGCCGGTGAGTGAGCGATGTCCCTCGACTCCCTCAAGTCCGCCGTACCGGACTACGCCAAGGACCTGAAGCTCAACCTGGGCTCGGTCATCGGCAACTCCGACCTGCCCGCGCAGCAGCTGTGGGGCACCGTGCTGGCCACGGCGATCGCCTCGCGCTCGCCGATCGTGCTGCGCGAGCTGGAGCCGGAGGCGAAGGCGAACCTCACGCCGGAGGCGTACGGTGCGGCGAAGGCCGCGGCCGCCGTCATGGCGATGAACAACGTCTTCTACCGCACGCGCCATCTGCTCTCCGACCACGAGTACGGCACGCTGCGCGCGGGTCTGCGGATGAACGTCATCGGCAACCCCGGGGTCGACAAGGTCGACTTCGAGCTGTGGTCGTTCGCCGTGTCGGCCATCAACGGCTGTGGGATGTGCCTGGACTCGCACGAGCAGGTGCTCCGCAAGGCCGGTGTGGAACGTGAGGTCATCCAGGAGGCGTTCAAGATCGCCTCGGTGGTCCAGGCGGTCGGCGTGACGCTGGACGCGGAGGCGGTCCTCGCGGAGTAGTCCGCGACGATGCTCTCCCTCGGGGCCCCGCTCACCTTCACGGTGGGCGGGGTCCCGGGCTTTTCCGGGGGCGCGGCCGGGCCGGGGCCGGTTCCGGCGTCAGGCCTCGGAGGGGCTCTCCTGCGACGGCGGCGTCTCCGGCTGCGGCGGAGCAGTCGACGGCCGGGGCGGCACACTCGGCCGGGACGGGACACTCCCCGCGGGGCTCACCGGGGGCTCGGCAGACGGTCGGAGCGTCGCGGCCGGCTGCGGGGCCGGTGCTGGCTCCTCGGACGACGCCGCGTACGAACGCAGATAACCCACGACCGTGTTCGAGACCGCCACCAGCGGCACCGCCACCACGGCTCCGGCGATCCCGGCGATCATCCCGCCGGCCGTCACCGACAGTACGACCGCCAGCGGATGGACCCGTACCGCGCGGCCCAGGATGAACGGCTGCAGGATATGACCCTCGATCTGCTGCACCGCCAGGACCACGACCAGCGTCATGATGGCGGTGAAGACGCCCTGGGTCACCAGCGCCACCACCACCGCCAGCGCACCCGACGCGACCGCGCCCACCAGGGGGATGAAGGAGAAGAGGAAGATGAACACGGCGAGCGGCACGGCCATGGGGACATTGAGGAAGTAGATGCCCAGGCCGATGAAGATCGCGTCGATCAGGGCCACGATCACCGTGCCGCGGACATAGGCCGTCAGCGTCCGCCAGGCCTGCGGGCCCGCGCCCGCCACGCCCGGCCGCGCCGCCGCGGGCACCAGCTTCAGCGTCCACTCCCAGATGCGGCGGCCGTCGTACAGCAGGAAGAGGGTCGAGAAGACCGTCAGCAGAATGCCGGTCAGCGCCTCGACGATGACCTGCACGCCCTCCAGGCCCGTGGAGGTGATCTGGTCGGCGTTGGCGCCGATCGCGTCGCGCAGGCTCTTGGCGATCTGGTTGATCTGCTTGTCGGTGACATGGAACGGACTGTCGAGCAGCCAACGGCGCAACTCGTCGATGCCGTCCTGGATCTGGTTGGAGAGCGAGTCGATGTTCTCCATGACCTGCCAGGTCACGAACCAGCCGATGAGGCCCATGATGACGAAGCCGAGGATCGCGGTCATCGCGGTCGCCGGCCCCCGGGGCACCCCGTGACGCCTCAGCCAGGCCACGGCCGGCTGGAGCAGCGCCGTGATGAGGAGCGCGCACACAAAGGCGAACACCACCAGCTGGATGGCGCTGATGACCCGCATCAGCACCCAGACGGTGCCCGCGAGGATGAGCAGCCGCCAGCCCGCCTCGGCCGCGACCCGTACGCCCCACGGCACCGCCTCGACGGGGTGCGGGCGCTGCGGTACGTCGGGGGAATGGGCCGGTGGCGGGGGAACGCTCTCCGGTGCCGCGGACGGCCCGGGTCCGATGTGCTCCTTCTCCACCTCGGCGCGGCGTTCGTCGAGCCGCTCACCCACCTGGGTCAGTCCGGCGCCGAGCTTGGAGAGCCACCCTGGCACTTGCGACATGATCCGTCCTCTTCCCCCGTGTCCCCGGGTGCTCCCCACCACTCCCCCCTGGAGTCGTCGGTTCCGACCGTACAGGGCGGGACCCGGTGCCCGTGCACGACCGAGGCCCCCCACCTGAAGACGGTGAGGGGCCTGGTGAGGTTGAGCGGCCGCGGGTGCGCGGACCGTGGCTCAGTACCAGTGGTTGGCCTGCCAGTACGACCAGGCACCGCACGGGCTGCCGTAGCGGCCGTTCATGTAGCTGAGGCCCCACTTGATCTGGGTGGCCGGGTTGGTCTGCCAGTCGGCGCCGGCGGACACCATCTTGGAGCCGGGCAGCGCCTGGAAGAGACCGTAGGCACCGGACGACGGGTTGGTGGCATGGAGGTTCCAGCTGGACTCGTGGTCCACGATGTTGCTGAAGCACTGGAACTGGTCGGCCGCCACCATCTGACGCGCCATCGCCTGGATCTGCCCGATGGTGTAGGAGCTCTGGACCGCGAAAGTGGTGACGGACTCACGGGCCGCGTCGCGACTGGCCTTCTCCTCCGCCTCCTTGCGCGCCTTGGCGTCCTCCTCGGCCTTCTGCGCGGCCTTCTGCTTGGCGACCGCGTCCGCGGCGGCCTGCTTGCGGGCAGCGGCCTCGGCGTCCTTCTTGGCGCTCGCGTCCGCGGCGATGGCCTGTACGTCGGCCTGCTGTGTCAGGGACGCGGTCTGTACCTCGACCTGCTCACCCGCGGGTATGTCCGCAAGGAGGGTCGTTCCGCTCGCCGTTGCCTCGGCGTCGCTCATGGGCTGCCCGGCGTTGCCCGAGGCAACTCCGGTGACGGCGCCGACAGCGGTGACCGCCGTGGCCGAAGCCACTGCGAATCCCCGGACCGAAATCCGGCTCACACGGTTTCCTTCCAGCGTCGCCCGCTTCGGTGACCCTGGCGGACGCAATCGTGCCCCTCACGCTGGCCTCCCAACTGCGGGGTCACGGGAGGCACGGGCCCGGTGGGCAACTCCCCGCAGGGAGCGACCGCGTCATGCTCGGGCGGCATACGACGACGCTATGGAGTTCGGATGCTTCAGCCGTGCTGTACCTCACCCCACGACCGCGAGGCCGTGGGACGTGCCCCTGGGGGCACAGGTGTGTCGTATGCGGGGCCTGACAGGAATGAGACTCTGCCGTAATCCGACACCGGGTGGCAATTCTGAGGTGCGTGTGAAAGCTCACATCCCGTTCGGCCCAGCGGATTGCCGGGAAATGCCACGCACGAAGGCGCCGTCCGGCTAGGCTCTGCAGCTTTGCCGGACGGCGCCGTTCGATGAACTACCGTCCCGAGTCGGGCATTCGGGTCAGAGCTGCCCGTCCTCCAGCATTTCCGTCACCAGGGCGGCGATCTGGGACCGCTCGGACCGCGTGAGAGTGACATGGGCGAAGAGCGGATGACCCTTCAGCTTCTCCACCACGGCGACGACACCGTCGTACCGACCGACCCTCAAGTTGTCCCGCTGGGCCACGTCATGGGTGAGGACCACCCGTGAATTCGCCCCGATCCTGGACAGAACGGTCAGCAGAACGTTCCGTTCGAGTGACTGGGCCTCGTCCACGATGACAAAGGCGTCGTGCAGCGAGCGGCCGCGGATATGGGTGAGCGGGAGGACCTCCAGCATCCCGCGCGCGGTGACCTCCTCGATGACCTCGCGGCTGGTGACCGAGGACAGCGTGTCGAAGACCGCCTGCGCCCAGGGGCTCATCTTCTCGGCCTCGGTGCCCGGCAGATAGCCGAGTTCCTGTCCGCCGACCGCGTACAGCGGGCGGAAGACCATCACCTTCTGGTGCTGCCTGCGCTCCAGCACCGCCTCCAGGCCCGCGCACAGCGCCAGCGCCGACTTGCCGGTGCCGGCCCGGCCGCCCATGGACACGATCCCGACGTCCGGGTCGAGCAGCAGATCGAGGGCGATCCGCTGCTCCGCGCTGCGGCCCTTGATGCCGAACGCCTCGCGGTCCCCGCGCACCAGACGGACATCGCCCTCGGCCGTGACCCGGCCCAGCGCCTTGCCACGCTCCGACTGGATCGTCAGACCGGTGTGCACGGGCAGGTCCGCGGCCTCGGGGACATGGACGTGTCCCTCCTCGAAGAGGAGATCCACCTGTTCGCCGGAGAGGACCAGTTCCGACATCCCGGTCCAGCCGTTGGTGTCCGTGATGGCCAGTTCCGCGCGGTACTCCTCGGCGAGGAGCCCGACGGAGGACGCCTTGATCCTGAGCGGGAGGTCCTTCGACACGACGGTGACATCGCATCCCTCGGCCTGCAGATTGCGGGCGACGGCGAGAATGCGGGAGTCGTTGTCCCCCAGCCGGTAGCCGGTGGGGAGCACGCTGGGGTCCGAGTGGTTGAGCTCCACCCGGAGGGTGCCGCCCAGGTCCCCGATCGGCAGGGGGGCGTCGAGGCGGCCGTACCGCACCCGGTAGTCGTCGAGCCGGCGCAGGGCCTGCCGGGCGAAGTAGCCGAGTTCGGGATGGTGCCGCTTGGCCTCCAACTCCGTGACCACGACCACCGGGAGCACGACCTCGTGCTCGTCGAAACGGGTCATGGCGTTCGGATCGGCCAGCAGGACGCTGGTGTCGAGAACATAGGTGCGCCGGTCTGGCTTGCGACGCTGTGCGCTGGTCACCACGGAAGGACGTACCCCCTCGGATGAGGTCGGGGAGCGACGGAGTGGAGCAGGACCGGTCGACGGCCACGATGCACGGGCCGAGGACCGGCCCTCCACTGCTTCTTCCGTGCCGGAACCGCACGGTCGGGCTGGTGCAAAGGGCCTCCCGGGCGGACGACCCCGAGCCGTCCGCTGAGATACGGCACCCGTGGTTCGGGTGTCGACCTGCTTCGTTTATGCCCTCGAACAAGCGCTGCCATGCCATGGCATATGACGGCGCTCCGGTGAACTCCGGGTGACACGCGCGGCCGAGCGGGTGAATCGCGCCCCGTCCCGGCCGCCGCGACGGGAGGTCGTCTCAGCCGCCGTACCGGCGGTGCCGCGCCCCGTAGTCACGCAGGGCGCGCAGAAAGTCGACCTTGCGGAAGGCGGGCCAGAAGACCTCGCAGAAGTAGTACTCCGAATGGGCGGTCTGCCAGAGCATGAACCCGGACAGCCGTTGCTCGCCACTCGTCCGGATCACCAGATCGGGGTCCGGCTGGTGGCTCGTGTAGAGGTGCCGTCCGATCAGGTCGATGTCGACGGAGTCGGCGAGCTCCTCCATCGTGGTGCCCTTCTCCTGGGCGTCGAGGAGCATCGAGCGTACGGCGTCGGCGATCTCCTGGCGGCCCCCGTAGCCGATGGCGACATTGACGACTATCCCGTCGACGTGCGCGGTGGCCTGCTCCGCCTCCTTGAGGGCGGTCTGCATGCCCGTGGGCAGCAGATCGAGGGCGCCCACGTGGTGGACGCGCCAGCGGCCGTCGGCGGCGAGGGAGCGGACGGTGTCCTCGATGATCCCGAGGAGCGGAACCAGCTCCTCCTTCGGCCGGTCGAAGTTGTCCGTCGACAGCAGCCAGAGCGTGACGACGCCGACCTCCGTCTCGGCGCACCAGCCGAGGAACTCCTCGATCTTGTCGGCCCCGGCCCGGTGGCCCTGCGCGGTGGTCGACCCCGCGGCCTTCGCCCAGCGCCGGTTGCCGTCCATGATGATGCCGATGTGCTTGGGCACCTGAGCGTGGTCCAGGTGGCCTTCCACCCGGCGTGCGTACAACCTGACCAACAGGCTGCGCAGCTTGTCGCGCAGGTTCACGTGATTGTCAGCCCCTCCGTGCGGATCAGACAGGTTCGGGCGTGCGCGATCCCCGTCAGATAACGGTCCCCGGGGGCGAAGCCTACCCCCGGAAAACCGGGGCTCCGCCAAGGGGCGTCGGTGCTCCGTCCGGGGTCCCAAGGGGTGAACGGGGGCCCTGCGGCAGGGAAATCAGGGAGACCGTGTGCGGGTCGGTGCGGGACCGGCGGGCCAGGTCGGCGGGGTGTGCCGTGGGCGGGCGGCGGGGCGGTGCGCGGGCGGGTCCGCACGGGGAAAGAAAAAACGGGCCGGTCCGTGGGGGGGGAGACGGACCGGCCCGAGGGGGGGCTTCCACCATAACCCTTCGTAAGTGGTGCTGTGTGCATCGGCGTGCCACAACTACTCTCCGAATTCACTCGGCGACGCCCCGGTGAGCCCGGGAGCGCTCGTTCAGCGCGCGATCATGGCGAGAACACAGCCCATTCACAAGGAATCCGGCTTGATCCCGAGGTATCCAAGGGTTCTGTGCCGCTTTGTGAAGCATCCGACACGGTCGTTCGCCTTACTCCCGGTGGGTGACCCGCACGGGGAACGCGCGCTTGACTCCGTGGCTAAGGTCACGGTCATGGCGATGCTCACAACGGCGGGGACCCCGGGCGGGGTGCCGCTGGAGGTCGCCCGGTCGGCGCGGGACCGGCGGCGCGGGCTGCTCGGGCGGGACGGGATCGAGGGGGCGCTGCTGCTGAGCCCGGCGAGCGCGGTCCACACCCTGGGCATGCGCTTCGCGATCGATGTCGCCTATCTGGACCGGGGGCTGCGGGTGACGGCGGTGCGGACGATGCGGCCCGGGCGGATCGGCCTGCCTCGCCCCCGGGCGCGGCACGTCCTGGAGGCGGAGGCCGGTGCGCTGAGCCGCTGGGGGATACGGCGCGGGACCCGGCTGACGGTGTTCCCTGACGACGTCCTCCGACGGCCCTCCGCCACGGCCCCCTCCGACGGCGCCTGACGGCGGCACCTGACGCGCGGTCGACCGGGTCCGGGGCACCGCGCAGCCCCCTCCACCGCGCGGTGCCGACCGCGTGGCTTTGCTCACGCGAATTACCTTGGTCTGAACTTACAATGCCTCAGGGAGGCAGGACGAGCCGTCCCCGATAACGATGCGGAAACCCTCGCGCCGATGTCCCGTCAGCCGGTCCCCTGTCCCACCGGGGTGCGGGCCTCGATCAGGAAGCGGGTGCTGTGGGCCACGAAGGGGCCCCCGGACTCGATCCGCCGGTGCAGCTCCCTGAGCCGGGGCTCGTACCGCTCCACGGTGAAGTCCGGGACGATCCAGATCACCTTGCGCAGGAAGTGGACCACGGCGCCGATGTCATGGAACTCCATGCGCAGCCGCGCCTCCCGCAGGTCCACGACCTCCAGTCCGGCCGCCTCGGCCGCGGCCCGCGCACGCCCCGGGTCGCGGAAGCTCAGGGCGTCTTCCGACTGCGGCCCGAGGAAGTACTCGGCGACCTCCACGACACTGGCCGGGCCGACCTGCTGCGAGAAGTAGGTGCCCCCGGGGCGCAGCACGCGGGAGATCTCCTGCCAGTGGGTGCGCACCGGGTGCCGGCTGGTGACGAGGTCGAAGGCGCCGTCCGCGAACGGCAGCGGCGCGTCCTCGGGCGAGGCGACGACCACGGCACCGCGCGGGTGGAGCAGGGCGGTGGCCCTGGCGACATTGGGCGGCCATCCCTCGGTGGCCACGGTGACCGGCGGCAGCACCGCCGCGGAGGCCAGCACCTCCCCTCCCCCCGTCTGGATGTCGAGCGCGGCGGACGCGTGCGCCAGCCGTTCCGCCATGGCACCCGCGTATCCCCACGGGGGCCGTTCCTCCGTGGCCCGGCCCTCGAACCAGGAGAAGTCCCAGCCGTCGACCGGGGCGTCGACGGCTTCTTCGACGAGGTCCTCGTAGTTGCGGCCGCTGCTCATACGGTGATCGTGCCGGGGACCGGCCGGGGTGTGCCACCGGATTAACCGGACCGTGGACCGCGCTACGGCACCAGGGGACGTACCTCCCGGGCCACGAACCGGACGAAGCCCTCCGGGTCCGGTTCGTCCGCGGTGGGCTGGAGGACCACGGTGTCGGCACCCGCGTCGGCGAGGCGCCGGACGGCCTCGGCGACGGCTTCCGCGTCCCCGGCCGCACCGTGTTCCGGCAGCGAGCCCTCCCCGTCGGCCTCGGTCTCGGCACGCAGCCGCGCGGCGGCGTCCGGTCCGGTGGCCGCGCGGAGATAGACCACGACGGGGTGAGGGCCCGTGCGACCGGCCGACTCCCGACCCTCGTCGATGAGCTGACGGGCCCTCCGGACGCCGTCGGGCGGTGTGGCGGCGGTGAGGATGCTCCCGTCGGCCGCGGCTCCGGACAGCCGCAGTGTGCGCGGCCCGGTGGCCCCGGCGAACACCCGGACCGTCCCCTCGGGCGGCCAGTCCAGTGCGACGCCGTCCAGCGTCACATATCGCCCCTCCGTGGTGACGCGCTCACCACGCAGCAGGGCCCGCAGCGCCTCCAGATACTCGCGCAGCAGCGTCATGGGCGACTCGGCGCGCGCACCGACCTGTCCCATCCAGCTCTGGACGCCGTGTCCGACACCGAGGATCGCCCGCCCGGGGAACATCCGCTCCAGCGTGGCGGCCTCCATCGCGGTGAGCGCCACATTGCGCAGCGGCACCGGCAGCAGTCCGACGCCCACCCGCAGCCGCTCGGTCCAGGCCAGCGCGGCGGACGCGGCGGAGACGCCCCCTTCCAGAAAGCAGTCCTCCCACAGCCACAACTCCTCGAGGCCCGACTCGTCCGCGATCCGCGCCAGCGCGCGCAGTCGCTCGGGAGGCAGTTGGGGCCGGAACACCGCACCGAGTCCAGTCATACGAGCTTCCTATCGGGCGGGCCCGGCCGACACAACACCGCTGCCGGGAGAGGCCCTCACCTGCCGTCCGCCGCCGGGCGCTCGTAGTGCAGCAGCACCACCCCGTTGCCGAACCGGCGGGAGTCCTTCAGCCGCAGGGAGGTCAGGGTGTCGGCCTCGGGGAAGAGCCGCTTGCCCCGGCCGATGAGCACCGGATGGACGTACACCCGGAACTCGTCGATGAGGTCGTGCCGCAGAAACTCCGCGGTGAGGTCGGCCCCGCCGAGCGCGAGGTCGCCGCCGTCCTGCGCCTTGAGCGCGAGGATGTCGTCGACGACGACCTCCCGGACGATGGTGGTGTGCCAGTCGGCGTGCTGGAGCGTCCGCGAGAAGACGACCTTCGGCATGTTCCGCCAGATCCGGGCGTACTCGACCATGGGCCCGGTGCTGTGCGGATCCGCGTCGGCGGTGGGCCAGAACCCGGCCATCAGCTGGTGGGTGACGCGACCGCTGAGGAAGGCGCCCATCGGTGCGAGCACCTCGTTGAAGTGCCGGTGCAGCTCGTCGTCGACCAGGTGCCAGTCGATCTCACGGTTCGGGCCCTCGATACAGCCGTCGAGGGACATCGACATCATCAGGACGATCTTTCTCATCGCGCACCTCACCGACGTCGGTCCCGGCATCGGCGCCCACGGTACTCAGGCACGGCGGACCGGTCCCCCCTTGCCACGCCGTACCGCCTCGGACACCTGCTGCGTCAGCCGGCGGACATTCCCGTGCCGGCACCCTCCGGGGCGCCGGCACCACCCGCTCCTCCCCTCGGGAACGACACCTCCACGCGACGGTTCTTGCGGCGGCCCTCCTCGGTGGAGTTGTCGGCGATCGGGTAGTCCTCGCTGTAGCCACGCACCTCGAAGGTGACATTCGGGCCGAGGCTCCCGGCCAGCAGGTCGTGGACCGCCTCGGCGCGTTTCTTGGAGAGCGTCAGGCCGTGGGCGTAGGAGCCCAGGTCGTCCGTGAAGCCGAAGACGCGGATGTTCGTCGCGTTCTGCTTCTTCGCCTCCTCCGCGATGGCGTCGATACGGGAGCGCGCCTCCGGGTTCAGCTTGGAGCTGTCCTTGGGGAACAGCACCTCCGCCTGGAGCGCGAAGGTGACGTTCTCATTGGTGTCCTCCCGCCGCTCCTCGCCGCCGAGGTCCTCGACGACCGACTTGATGTCCAGCACCTTGGCGGGAGCGAGGCGCGCCCCGTCGGCGAGCTTCAGCCCGGGGCTGGCGGGGTCGACGGAGGGGGGCGGGGAGGTGGTGACGGTGCCGGGGGGCGCGCTGGGATCGTCGTCGGCCGCGGCCGAGGGGGCGCCGGTCAGGGTGAGGGCGGTGAGGAGACCGAGTGCGGTGAAGGCGGTGCGGGCGGAGGCCACGGTCGCTCACCCCTGGGAGATCTCGATGGAGGCGGGGGGCATGCCACCGACCTGGAAGTCGACGGTGGTGGTGTCTTGGGGCGGGGCGGGGAATTGGGCGAACCACTGGGCGGTGCCACCGTCCGGCACTCCCCCGGTGAACTGCGTACAGAGGCAGCGCCCCGAGGTGTCGCGGAGGATCAGGTACTTCTTCTTGCCCTTCTGATCGATCAGGCTGGCTCCCGCGATGGAGCCGCCGTTCTTGGCCAGCTCCCGTTCGTCACCTCGCCAGTCCGCCGCGACCCACAGCGTGCCCGTGTTGTTCGTGACGCTTCCCTCGACGGTCATGAAGCCCCCGCTGTCACGCTTGGCGGAGGTGACGGCCAGCGTCAGACCGTTCTGCCCTTTGACCTCGGCGAGCACCGTGTCCTGCTGGGGCGCCTCGGACTCCTTCTGGCCGCTGCCGCTTCGGGTGGGCGCGGAAGTGGGGGCGGCCCCCTTGTCCGACTTCCCGTCATCTCCCCCACCACAACCGACCGCTGTGAGAAGCAGCCCAGCCGTGATCGCCATCGCGCTCAGCGCTCTGCGGCTATTCATGGTGTGCCGAAAGTCCATCGGTACGGCTTCCTTTCACTCGGCCAGATGCACAGAGAACAGCACGGACGCGTCAGGAAGGTCGTCCGAACGGAAATCTTCGGGGTCGATGTCGACGAGTTGGCCGGCGCAGTCCAGTTGTACGGACTTCTCGGGGTCGGCGTCCGACGCATAGGTGCAGCGCGGCTGGATGACCGCCGTGGCGTGGGCCTTGGCATGCATCGTCTCCGTGCCCGGGATGATGGACTTTCCGACCGTGTACCGCGTCTCGATCGACACGCGGTATCCGGGGAAACCGCTCACGACCGTGGGAACGGCCCCGCCCACCACGGTGGCATCGTTCTGGGCCGCGAGCCGCTCGGCCGCGCTGGTGGCGCCCGTCCCCTCGTAGAGGTCGCCTCTGAGCCACTTCAGCCAGTCGTCGTCCTCGCCGATGGCCCCTTCGAGCCGGGTCATCAGCTCGTCGCGGGAATCCTGTGCGGCAGCCAACGCCGCGGCGTCCGCTGCCGATTGGGCTCCGTTACGGGCGGACGCCGCCTGCGCGAAGACGAAGAAGGCGACGGCGGCGAACAGCAGAATTCCCGTCAACCAGATGTAGAGGGGAAGCGTTTGCCCACGATCGCCCGGTCGGCGTAAGGAAATCAGCCGCCGATGACGTTGTTCACGGCTCTCATGATCGCCCCCGAGATCGCGCCGTCGAGCCCCAGGCCGTCGATCATGGTGAAGATCCCCGCAATGATGATCATCAACCCGGCATACTCCACGAACCCCGCCCCGGCATCCCCCCGCATCCGGGAGACCACGGTCCGCCGCCACGCGCCGATCCGGCGCCTCGTCCTGGTCATCACAGTCCCTGGCCTCCCAGCCGATGCCGATACCGATACCGCCGACCCTGGCACCGTAGGTGAAGGAACCCTCACTCCGAGTGGGCCCAGGGGCCCAACTTCCCTGGCGGCGGGCGGTCATCGGCTCCACCCCTCCCGTGAGGTGCCCAGCCAGTGGGCGATCGCTTCGCTGCGCGAGGAACTGTGCAACTTTGCAAAGATGCGATTGATGTGATTCTTGACGGTCTTCTCGCTGATGAAGCAGGCGGCGGCGATCTGACGGTTGTTCATGCCGGACGCGATGAGATCCATGACCTCCACCTCCCTGGAGCTCAGACCGAAGTCCAGCCACCCCGGGGTGCGACGCCGGGGGCCTTCCGCGCGGGCCGAACGGGCCTTCGACGACTGTGCCACAATCGGTTGCATCCGCGAAGACTTTTGCCGTGATTCATGGGAAGCGGCGAGCGAGACGGCCGAGGAGAGCGTCGGTCTCCCCCGGCTCACCTCCCAGACCGCCGTGAGCAGTTCGTCGGCCGTGAACTCGCCGTGCACCAGGTAGCCGGAGGCCCCGCGGTGCAGTGCCTCGGCCACCACCTCGGGTTCCCTGCTGTAGGTCAGCATCATCACGGGGGCCGTGCGGGCCAGTTCGGGCAGTGCGGTCAAACCGTCCGTGCCGGGCATACGGACGTCCAGGAGGACCAGGTCGGGACGGTGACACCGGGCGTGGGCCAGCGCCTGGCCGCCGTCCGCGGCCTCCGCCACCACCTCGATGCCGGGGTGGGCGGACAGCAGGGCGGTCAGGCCCGCCCGTACCACCGGATTGTCGTCGGCCACCAGGACACGCAGCAGCGGTCCGGGGAGTCCCTGGTCAGGCATGGGCGGCCTCCTCGTGCGGGGGAGGGGGAGCGGGCGCGGAGAGCGGGAGGTGCAGATGGATCTCGGTGCCGCCGAGCGGTGAGCGGCCCAGCCGGAGCCGGCCTCCCAGGGAAGCGGCGCGTTCGGTCATGCCCAGCAGACCGAAGTGGCCGCTCTTCGCCAGGTCCCCGGGAGAGACGGCGGCGGGCAGGCCGGTGCCGTCGTCCCCGATCCGCAGGCCGAGGGCCGTGCCCCCGGTGGTGTCGACCGTGACCCGTACCCGGGTGGCGCGGGCATGGCGGTGGGTGTTCTCCAGTGCCTCCGAGAGGATCGCCAGCAGTTGCTGTGCCGTCGCGAACGGCAGCAGCAGCGGGGTGTCCGGCGTGGTCAGTTCGGCCGCGGTCCCGGTGCGTGCGGTGAACTCGCGTAAGCGGACGTCGATCTCGGGAGCCAGGGCCAGCCGGTCGGCCGCCGGGTCGGTGCGGCGGCGCAGGTCCGACAGCAGATCCCGGGATTCGGTGGCCGCCCTGCGGGCCGCGCCCGCCACCAGGGTCGCCTGACGCCTGAGCGTCTCGGGCTCGCGGTGCGCGGCCGAGACCGCCAGGGCCTCCGCCGCCAGCGCCAGGCCGTGCAGGGTCTTGGCCACGGAGTCGTGCATCTCCCGGGCGAGCCGGGCGCGTTCGGATTCGACGGCCTCCGCGGCGGCGAGCCGCGCATGGGCCTCGGAGAGCGCCACGCCGGCCGCGCCGAAGCGGAACAGCAGATTGCGCAGGGTCACCCCGATGATGCCGGCGGCGATGCAGAAGCCCGCGACGAGGAGGGTGCTGGTCCCGGCGCCCGGGCGGTGCTGCCAGGCCCTGAACACCGTCAGCACGACGGCCAGTTGGAGTCCGGTGAGCACGCCGGCGCCCCGCCAGCCGTAGAGCAGCCCGGCCAGCAGGGGGGTGCAGACGGTGGCATAGGCGAGCGGGGAGGCGGGGGACGCGGTCAGCAGCAGGGTGGCGACGAAGAGGAGGTCCAGCGCCATCAGCGAGGGGTGGGCCAGCAGCCGTGGGCCCACCCGGTCCCAGTCGCGCAGCAGGGCGTAGGAGGTCATGACGCCCAGCACGGCGGCCACCAGCACGGCATGGCGGGGCGCGCCGTCCCGGGCGCCCGCCAGGGCGAAGGGGGCACCGATCACGACCAGGGCGAGGCGCACGGCCACGGTCTGGCGGCACAGGGCCTGCACCGCGCCCAGCTGGAGGCGGACGCCGTCGGGCGCCGGGGCGTCGTCCTCCAGATACCCGGGGGCGGAGTGATCGGTCCGTCTGCTCGTCATCGGCCCAGAATCGATCCGAAGTCGGTCCCCGACCCCAGGAACATGCCCGTGGCGATCAGGATCATGGTCGCCGGGAGCATGAAGACCAGGGTGACCAGGGTGGCCTTGGGGATCGTCTTGGCCGCGCGGCGGCGGGCGTTCTGGGCGTCGGTGCGGCGCATGTCGGTGGCCAGCTGGATCAGGGTCTCCGCGATCGGGGAGCCGAGTTCCTCCCCCTGTTGCAGTGCCGAGACGAACTGGGCCACCTGCTCCGAGGAGTTGCGCCGGCGGAGCTCGTCGAAGGCCTGGCGGCGGGAGACCCCCATGTCCATCTGGCGCAGGGTGATGCGCAGTTCGTCCGCCCAGGGGCCCTCATAGCGCTCCGCGACCCGGTCCAGGGCCTGACGGAAGCCGAGCCCGGCCGAGACGACGACCGCGAGGACGTCCAGGAAGTCCGGCAGCGTACGGTCGATGACGTCCTTGCGTTCGCGGACGGCCTGCCAGATCAGGGCGTCGGCGGCGAGCAGGCCGAAGGCGAGGGTGGCCAGGGCGAGCAGCGGACTGCCGTTGCTCAGGAAGATCAGGGCCATCAGGACGCCGAAGACTCCGTACACCGCCCGGCGTGCGGCGTACCGCTGCAGGGTGAGACCGCCCGGGTTGCCCGCCATGTCGATACGGCGGCGCTTCTCGTCCGCGCGGCGGGGGCCCATCAGCCGCAGCACCAGCGGGGCGAAGCGCATACCGAGGCGGTCGACGGCTGATCCGGCCTTGGAGACCCGGGTGGCGCCGACCTCCAGGGCCAGCGCGAGATCGCCGGGCAGCTTGGCGTCCGCGCGGATCAGCCGGATGCCCAGCAGGATCCCCGCGGCGGAGAGGGCCGTCAGCAGGGCGAGGAACAGCGGCAGCATCTCGGTCTCCCCCTCACACTTCGATCTTGCCGAGGCGGCGGATGACGAGGAAGCCGACCGTGTAGAGGGCGAGCGCGAGCAGCACCAGTCCCTGGCCGAGCGGGGAGCCGGTGACCCGGGCGAGGGCGCCCTCGTTCGAGGAGTTGATCAGGACGAGGGAGCCGAGGCCCAGCAGCGGCACCGTGAAGGCGGTGGCATGGACCTCGGAGAGCATCGTGCGGACCTCGCGCCGGGTCTCCTTGCGGTCCTCCAGGGTCTGGGTGAGATTGCGCAGCGAGCTCACCACCGAGCCGCCCGCCTTGTTGGCGAGGACCAGCGTGGTGACCAGGACGATCAGCTCGCGGGACGGCAGGCGTTCGGCCAGTTCGCCGAGGGCGTCGTCGACCGACCGGCCCAGCGTCAGCTGATCGGCGACCCGGGCCAGTTCCTCACCGGCCGGGGCCTCCAGTTCCTCGGCCGCCATGGCGAGCGCGGTGCGCAGGGCGAGACCGGCGGCGGTGGCGTTGGCGAGCAGGCGGGCCACGTCAGGGAGCTGGTTGATGAACGCCTCGATGCGTTTCTGGCGCTGCCAGTTGAGGAAGACGGCCGCGCCCCACACCGCGACGAGCGCGGCGATCGGCCCGAAGAAGGGGGCCAGGCTGGCCGCCGCGATCAGCCACAGCGCGAGGACCACGGCGGTGACACCGGCGAAGAACTCGCCCGCCGACAGATCGAGTCCGGTGGCCGACAGACGCAAATGGAGCGTGCGGCCGAGGCGGGTGCGGCGCAGCCGGCGGTCGAGGGCCGTGAAGCGCCGTACCCGGCCGGTCGCCGTGCGGCCCGGTCCCGGCGCACCGCCGCCGGAGAGCCGGTCCACCAGTGCCCGGCGCTGGGCGCGCCCGGAGGCGTACAGATGCGCGCCCGCCAGGGCGAGGGTGCCCGCGAGGACGGTGGCGCCGAGCGCGAGGAGGGCGGGGTCGTTCATGGCTCGCTCCTCTCGTGAGCGGGGGTCATCCGATGGCCTGCCTGGTGTACCGTCCGTCGGCCGCCCCGGTGACGCCGAAGGCCGGCGGCAGTGGTTCGCCCGCGCCGTACAGCTTCTCGGCGACTCCGCAGGGCAGCGGCAGATGCTGGAAGCGGCCGCGGACGACCCGGTCGGGGGCGAGGGGCTCGGGCACGAAGCGGGACACGGTGGCGACCCGGAACTGTTCGCGCCCGTGCGACACCAGCAGCGCGATCTCCACGACCTTGCGGGAGCCGTCGGGGTACCGGGCGAGCTGGACGATCACATCCACCGCCGAGTTGATCTGGTCCTTGAGCGCCTCGAAGGGGATCAGCACCTCGGACATCGAGCCGAGGGTCTGCAGACGCATCAGGGCGTCCTCGGCCGCGTTGGCGTGGACGGTGGCCAGGGAGCCGTCGTGGCCGGTGGACATCGCCTGCAGCATGTCGAGGGTCTCGCCGCCGCGGACCTCACCGACGATGATGCGGTCGGGCCGCATCCGCAGGCTGTTGCGGACCAGGTCGCGGATGGTGATCTGGCCCTTGCCCTCGACATTGGGCGGCCGGGACTCCAGCCGGATCACATGCTCCTGCTGGAGCTGGAGTTCGGCGGAGTCCTCGATGGTGATGATGCGCTCATGGGACGGGATGAGCCCGGACAGGGCGTTGAGCAGGGTGGTCTTCCCGGTGCCCGTGCCTCCGCTGACGATGAGGTTGAAGCGGGCGCGGACGAACGCGGCGAGCAGCAGCAGCATCTGCTCGTCCAGCGAGCCCAGGCCGATGAGTTCCGGGAGCGTGTAGGCGCGCGGGAAGCGGCGGATGGTGAGGGTGGGGCCGGTCAGGGCGAGCGGCGGGATGACCACATTGACGCGCTCGCCGGTGGGCAGGCGGGCGTCGACCATCGGGTTGGACTCGTCGATACGCCGGTTCACCGTGGAGACGATGCGCTCGATGGTCTGCATCAGCTGTTCGGCGGAGGCGAAGCGGAGCGGGAGCTGTTCCACCCGGCCCGCCCGCTCCACGAAGATCGAGTCCGGTCCGTTCACCATGATCTCGGTGATCGACGCGTCGGCGAGCAGCGGTTCGAGGACGCCGAGCCCGAGGGCCTCGTCGACGACCCGGCGGATCAGCTGGGAGCGTTCGGCGGAGGAGAGGACGGGCCCCTCCCGGCTGATGAGATGGCCGAGGACACGCTCCAGCCGGACCCGGCGTTCGGCGGCCGCGAGCCCGGACATCTCGGCGAGGTCGATCTCCTCGAGGAGCTTGGCGCGGTAGACCGCGACGAGGTGCCCGTCCTCGCGGGTGGCTCCGCCGTCGTCGGGGGCGGCGATACGGGAGCGGAGGCTCATGCCTGTCGTCAACTCCTCTCGGTCCTGCGGGGGTCAGTGGTCGGTGGGCATGGTGGCGTGGCGGCTGACGTCCCAGCCGCCGAACAGCGGGATGACGGCGGGGACATGGACGGTGACGGTGGCCGTGGTGGTGTCCGGGCCCATGTCCGCGGACACCTGGGGCGCGAGCCAGGCGCTGACGGCCGCCCTACCCGCCGCCGTGCCCGCCGCCGGGCCGTGGCCGTCCTGGGAGGCCACCCGGGCGGCGGCGCGGGCGGCCGTCCCCGCCTGGTTGACGCCGTAGCCGATCAGGCCGAGCTGGACGGCGGCCATCCCGATCACAAGGAGGATGGGCAGGAAGCCGGCGAATTCGAGCATGGAGACGCCGCGGTCGTTCCGGCCACGGGTCCACCGGCCGGGCGTGGGCGTCCCACGGCGGCCGGGGGGCGCCTTCACCGGTCGGTCCTCTCCAGCGCCGCGCCCGCCGTGCCGCGCACCGACCAGCCGGGGTTGACGCCCGGGAAGAACAGCGGGACCCGGGCCGTGACCGTCGCCTTCATCACCGGTCCTGCCGGGGTGCAGGAGATCTCCGCGTTCCTCCAGGAGTCCGGCAGATGTTCGGCGCCCGCGGACCGGCAGGAGTCCTGGTAGGCGCCGCCGCCGGACGCCGCGTAGGCGGCCGTGGCCGCGCGGGCCGCCTCGTCCGCCGCGTTGCCCGCCAGCGAGTAGGTGTAGCCGTAGAGCACGCACTCCCACAGCAGCGCCATCACGACCAGGACGAGCGGGAACATCCCCGCGAACTCCAGGGTGACCGAGCCCCGGTCACCGCCCTTGCGCCACAGGCTCAGCGCTCCCCGGTCCGAGGCCGTCCTGCGGCGCCGCCCGCCGCCGCCCTCCCGCTCGGTGACCAGGCCCAGCTCCCCCGCCAGCGCCCACAGCGCCTGCTTCACGGTGGAGCGGGCGTCCAGGTCCTGGAGGCGTCCGGCGTCGACGACGGCATGGAGTTCCTTGAAGGCGGCCGGGACCGCGGTACGGGCCACCCTGGTGCCGGTGACCCGTTCGACCAGGGACGGCTGGATCTCCGTACCGCGGGTGTGGCGGTTGACGACCGTCAGGGTCTCCTCGGCCTTGCGGATCTGGAGCCGGTCCCACAGGCGCACCATGCGTTTGGCGGCGCGCACCGCGACCACGTCCGGGGTCACCACGAGCAGCGCCCGGTCGGCGGTCTCCACGGCGGCGGCCGTGGCGGAGTTCATCTGGGAGCCGCAGTCCACGATCACCACATCGTGGCGGGACCGCAGGGTTCCCAGGACCTGGCGGGCCACCCGGTCGGTGACCTCCTCGCCGCGTTCGCCCTCGGCGGGGGCCAGCAACAGGCCGATGCCCCGCTCATGGGTGTAG
This sequence comes from Streptomyces nodosus, assembly GCF_008704995.1. Classification (NCBI taxonomy): domain Bacteria; kingdom Bacillati; phylum Actinomycetota; class Actinomycetes; order Kitasatosporales; family Streptomycetaceae; genus Streptomyces; species Streptomyces nodosus. Next base: position 4,755,110 of record NZ_CP023747.1, on the reverse strand, counting down.
AGCGCGTCCTGGAGGACCCGGGGGTTGATGTCGGTGATCCCGGCGAGGTCGGCCACCGAGCGCCGGAACTGGACGTCCAGGTAGGAGGCGATGTCCCCGGACTGGAGATCGAGGTCGACCAGGGCGACCGTACGGCCCGACGCGCGTGCCGCGAGCGCCAGTTGTACGGCGGTGACCGTGGCCCCGACGCCGCCCTTGGCGCCGGTCACCGTGATCACGGTCCCCCCGGCTCCGCCGTACTGCTCGGGGCTCCCGCTGCCCAGGTGGCGCCGCATCCCGGCCGACCAGGCTGCGGCGGCCTGGACGCGTTCGGCGAGGGCGTCGTAGCCGAGGGGCAGGGTGACGATGCCGCGGGCGCCGGAGTCCATCGCGGCGGTCAGGACGCCCGTGCTGGTGTCGGCGGTGACGAGGACGACCCCGACCGCCGGGAACCGCAGCACCAGCTCGCGGATCAGTTCGAGTGCGGGGACCGGGCCGATCCGCTCATGGACGAGCACGACCTCGGGCAGCTCGTCCAGGGACTCCCCGGCCAGGCGCGCCAAAGTGTCCAGCAGTGCCGTGGAGTCCTCGACCGGCGGGGCGGGTTCGGCGTCGGCGAGCTGGCTCAGCAGGGTGGTGAGCGCGCGGGCCGCGTCCAGGTCGCCCGCCGCGGGCAGGATGCGGATGGTCATGGGCGCGACCTCATGGGGACGGACACGGTGAGGAAGGGCCCCCTGGGCCGGGGCCCGCGGTGGGCCGGGAAGGACCTCATGCGCGGCCTCCTACTTGTCCTGGTCGAGGGTGTACGTACGGTCGCCCGGGTTGACCGTGGTCCCGGAGCCGCCCGCGACCAGGGCGAGCCGGACATGCTGGGCGAACGACTCGGCGTACGCGACCCGTTGGGCGTCGGCCGTGTCCAGCGCGAAGGTGATGGGGACGGCCTCGGAGGCGGTGCGCCGGCGCTCGTCGCCGGACTGGGCGGGGTCCAGCGCGGTGAGCTTGCCGACGTCGAGGACGCGGGCGTCGGTCACGATGACCTTGGACTCGTCCTTGCTCTTCTCGTTGGCGGCCTTGAAGGTGGCGTAGATGTTGACCCGCGAGCCGGGGGAGATCTTGCCGGCCACACCGGTCGAGGCGTCGATCATGATGGCGATCTCCTGCTGGCCGGGCTGGAGTTCGGGACGGTCGACGATCATGTCGTTCTGCAGCAGCGATCCCTTCTCCAGCCGGGTCACGGCGATCTTGCCGCGGATCCGGGCGAGATCGGTGACGGCGGTGGCCGACAGCCACCGCTTCGGCATGGAGATCCGCTCGAACTGGTCGGCCGTGAGCTCCTTGTAGGGCGCGATGTCGCTCTTGAGGCGATAGGCCGTGACCTCCGGTCCGACCTTGGCGTTCACGTCACGGATCACCGACAGCACCCCGGCGAAGGCGCCGACGGCGGCGAGGGCCGAGAGGACCAGCAGGATGACGCCACGGCGCTGGCGTGAGTTCATGCGCGGACAACCTCGATCGGAGCGTGGGGACGGCGGGTCGGGCGGTCGAGCGGTCGTGCGTCATGGTGGGGCGTTGTTCCTACGGGCCGGTGCCGCCCCGGGGCAGCGCACGGGCGGTGGGGACCGGCTGCCGTTCGAGGGGTGCCGGCAGCGGAGCGGCGCAGAAACCGCAGCGGTCGCCGATGAGTTCGAGGCCGCACCAGTGGCAGACCTCGCGGCGTACCGACGAGACGAGTTGATAGAGCACGGCGACGTCATGGAGGCCCGCCGCGAACTCGACGAGCCGGCCGGTCCCCCACCAGCGTCCGGACTGCTCCGGCAGGGGGACGGTCGCGACGCCCTGGACGCGCCAGGCGGGCGCCAGGGTGGCGGTGACCCAGTCCGAGGGCGGCTGTCCGGCGGCGACGATCATCCGGGTGCCGAACTCGGGCCCCGGTAACTCCTCCTGCCCGACCCTCACCAGCTGCGGCCGGGGATGGGCGAGCACGCCGAACTGGGCGCCCGGCACCCATGACTTGGCGTGGGAGGTCAGGGGGACGGGGACACGGTCGAGCCGGGCGACCGAGCCGAGCAGGGCGCCGGCGTAGATGTAGTGGGCGAGCAGCCGGGCGGAGGACGCCAGCACCCCCGGGCTGACGTCGCACACCGACAGCTGGCGCAACTGCTGGGCGAGCAGGGCCAGTCCGAGCGGCGGCAGATCGACGCCGAGCAGGGCCACGCGGTCGCTCTCCAGGACCGACCGGGCGGTGTGCAATCGGCGCACCGCCGCGTCGTCCCCGCCCGACGCGGTGTACAGGGCGATGACATAGCCGTGCTGTTCGATGAGTGTGTGCAGCTCGTCCAGGGACTGTTCGAGCGTGGACCGGGGCTGGACGGCGGCGGGCGGCGTCTGCCGGTCGAGCGGCGGCAGCACCAGATCGGGACTGGTGACGGCTATCGCGGTCGGCACGGCTGCACACCACCCCGTTCACTGCGGCGAGGTGGTCGACCACCGCCTCAGTTGGCCCTGTGACGTCCATGGACATCGTCCTGCAACAGCACCATATCCACGACATGCCCCGCTCAACACCGAATCCGGGAGATCATCTCACCGAAGGTGTGAGCAGGATCGACACAGCGTGCCTGAAGCCGGTGCAACTTCACTCAGGGGCAGGGGCGTTGGCGTCGCCAGAGGTCTTGACAACCCAATTGGTCTGGACCAAATTCATTCCTCAGCGGTGGCCACCGTTCCGCACTGCCCTCCTGTTCCCTTCTCCCCCCATCGGAGGCTCAAGTGGACCGCGCACCAGGCATGTTCCACCGCAGACGATCCCTCGCCGCGGCCGGTGTCGCCGCGCTCGCCCTCTCCTTCCTGGGCGCCGCCCCCGCGTCCGCCGCGGATGTGAACAACGCCAGGAACGCCGGCTTCGAATCGGGCCTGAGCAACTGGACCTGCTCGGCGGGCAGCGGCACCACGGTGTCCTCCCCGGTGCACAGCGGTTCCGCCGCGCTGAAGGCCACACCGGCCGGGCAGGACAACGCCCAGTGCACCCAGACGGTCGCGGTGAAGCCCGGCTCGACCTACACGCTGAGCGCCTGGGTGCAGGGCGGCTACGCCTATCTGGGCGCGACGGGCACCGGCACCACGGACGTGTCGACCTGGACGCCGGACTCGACGAGCTGGAAGCAGCTGTCCACGACCTTCACCACCGGCTCCTCGACCACATCGGTGACGGTGTATCTGCACGGCTGGTACGGGCAGGCGGCGTACTACGCGGACGATGTGTCGGTGTCCGGCCCGGACGGCGGGGGCGGCGGTGACCCCGCCCCGACCGTGCCCGCGGCCCCCGCGGGTCTGTCGGTCTCCTCCACCACCTCCTCCTCCGTCTCCCTGTCCTGGAACACGGTGTCCGGCGCGACCGGCTACACCGTGTACCGCGACGGCACCAAGGTGACCGCCGTGACCGGGACGTCGGCGACCGTGACGGGCCTGTCCCCCGCCACCTCGTACTCCTTCGCGGTGACGGCGACCAACGCGGCGGGCGAATCGGCGAGGTCCGCGTCGGTGTCGGCGACGACGGGGTCCGGCAACGGGGGCGGCAACAACGGCGGGGGCGGAACCCTTCCCAAGCACGCGGTGACGGGCTACTGGCAGAACTTCAACAACGGCGCCACCGTCCAGAAGCTCTCGGACGTCCCCGCGCAGTACGACATCGTCGCGGTGGCCTTCGCCGACGCCACCAGCACACCGGGCGCGGTGTCCTTCACCCTGGACTCGGCCGGTCTCGGCGGCTACACGGCGGACCAGTTCAAGGCCGACATCAAGGCGAAGCAGGCCGCCGGGAAGAAGGTCATCGTCTCGGTGGGCGGCGAGACCGGCACGGTGGCCGTGAACAGCGCGGACTCCGCGGCGAACTTCGCGAACTCGGTCTACTCGCTGATGCAGAGCTATGGCTTCGACGGGGTCGACATCGACCTGGAGAACGGCCTGAACGCCACCTATATGACCCAGGCGCTGCGGCAGCTGTCCGCGAAGGCCGGGCCCTCGCTGATCCTCACGATGGCCCCGCAGACGCTCGACATGCAGTCGACGTCGAACGGGTACTTCCAGACGGCGCTGAACGTCAAGGACATCCTGACCGTCGTCAACACCCAGTACTACAACAGCGGTTCGATGCTGGGCTGCGACGGCAAGGTGTACAGCCAGGGCTCGGTGGACTTCCTGACGGCGCTGGCCTGCATCCAGCTGGAGAGCGGCCTGGCCCCGTCCCAGGTCGGCCTGGGCGTCCCGGCGTCGACGCGGGCGGCGGGCAGCGGCTATGTCTCCCCCGCCGTGGTGAACAACGCCCTGGACTGTCTGACGAAGACCGTCAACTGCGGTTCCTTCAAGCCGTCCAAGACGTACCCGGGCCTGCGGGGCGCCATGACCTGGTCGACGAACTGGGACGCCGCCTCGGGCAACGCCTGGTCGGGCTCGGTCGGCCCGCACGTCCACGCACTGCCGTGACGGTGCACTGAACCAACACAAGGTGCGGGGGCGGCTCACCACGAGCCGCCCCCGCACCTTTCGTCGTCCGGCCCGTGGTCTCCTCCGGCCCCGTTGAAACATTTCCGGGACCCCATCGCATCAATGAGGTAGGAGCGGCCGGGCACGACGGAACGGCACGGAACACCGGGGGGACACAGATGAGACTGGGCCGCAGCGAGGGCTACCCGGAGTTCGCCGCGGCACGCGCCGGGCACCTGTACCGGTCCGCCTGCCTGCTCACCGGCGGCGACACCCATCTCGCCGAGGACCTCGTCCAGGAGACCCTCGGCCGCGTCTATGTCCGCTGGAACCGCGTCTCCCGTGCCGACAACCCCGCCGGGTACGCCCACACCGTACTCACCCGTACCTTCCTCGCCCATCGTCGGCGGCACAGCACTCACAAGGAGCACGCCACCGATGTACTCCCCGAGCGGGCCGGGCAGGACGCGTCCGCCGACGCCCCGCTGCGGCTCACCCTCGTCCAGGCACTCGGACAGCTGTCCGCCAAGGACCGGGCCGTCGTCGTGCTGCGGTACTGGGAGGACCGCAGCGTCGAGGAGACCGCCGCCGCGATGGACACCAGCTCGGCCGCGGTACGTACCCGCTGCGTCCGCGCCCTCGCCCGGCTGCGCGTCCTGCTCGGCGACGCCCTCGTCGAGTACACAGGCTCCTGACCGTACCCCCCTCAGTCCACCAGCTCGTCTTCCCGCAGAAACGGCGGTTCGCCATGCCCGTTGAAGAGCACGACCCCTTCGAGGACCGGTTCGCGGACGCCCTGCGTCACGCGGGCCACGCGTTCGAGACCGGCGGCCTGGATCTGGCTGCCCGCGGCGAGGCACAGGGCCGGCGGTCCGCCTCGCGGCGCAGGGCCACCGCCGTCGGAGGTGTGAGCGCGGTGGCGCTCGCCGGGACGCTGGTCCTTCCCCTCGGCGGCGACGACGGTGGACGGCAGCGGGCCGTGACCACCGGCGCGTCCTTCCCGGCGGCCTCGTCCACCGCCCAGACCCCCGTGACCCGCGACGAGCTGCTGAGCACCCTCAAAAAGCTGCTGCCCGAGGGGCAGTTCAGCCAGGAGGAGGCTCGCGGTACGGGCGAGGACCGCCCGCCCTACGCCCGTGTCGTGTACGACGACGGCAAGGGCGAGGCGGCCGTCACCGTCACCCTCGACCGCCTTCCGCCCGGCGGCCGGACGGCCGCCGGTGCCACCGAGTGCCCCGACAGGACGTTCTTCACTTACGACACCTGCACCGGCGACACACTGGCCGACGGCTCCGCGCTGACGGTGGTGAAGGGGTACGGGTACCCGAACCGGCGCTCCGCCGTGAAGGCGTGGACCGCGACCCTCGTCACGCCGACGGGGCAGCACATCACCGTGGCCGAGCGGAACTCCGCCACCGAGGCAAGCGGGCCCGCCAGCCGGGATCTACCGCCTCTCTCCCCCGCGCAGTTGAAGACACTGATCACCGCGGGGGAATGGCGCACCGTCGTCGACGCCATGCCTCCGGACGCCCGGAGGCCGACGACCGAGCCGGAGCACCGCGGATCCGACCATCCGGTCTCCTCGACGCTCGGCTCACTGCTGCCCGAGGGTGTCCAGGTCGTCTCGAAGAGCGGTGGCGACCCCACGTTCGGGTATGTCGTCCTCGACGACGGCAAGGGCGCGAGCTACGTCCAGGTCAACGTCCAGGACGACATGCGGAGCGTCGAGGACCAGCTCTTCGGAGCGGATGCCAGGACCCTGCCGGACGGCACCAAGGTGGCCTGGCACCAGGGGCCCGGTGAGAAGGGCGGCGCGGGGGTCGTCATGTGGACCGTCGACACCATCCGCACCGACGGCTTCCGGGTGGTGATCAGCGCCTTCAACTCGGGTGCCCAGAACACCCCGGCGACCCGGACGGCCCCCGCACTCACCATGGAGCAGATGGAGGCCGTCGCCACGAGCGAGAAGTGGCGCGCACGCGGCTGACAACCGGGCCGCACGCCGCACGGTTCGTCGGCCGGGCCGCACGGGCCCGGCCGACGGTGTCCGTCAGTCGTCGGTGTCGTCCTTCTCCGGGGTGGCGGGCTCGGTCTCCGTGCCGTCCTCGAAGTAGGCGTCCAGGACCTCGTCCAGGGCGGCCTCCCACTCCTTGAAGCGGCTCCGGGCCGGGGCCTCGACCTCGATCGGGTACCAGCGGCGGTCGGTGGTGTGCACGGTCACGGTGAACCGCTTGCCGAACCGGGAGGTCTCGGTCTCGACGGCGCCGATCTCGTCCCAGCGGAACTCGCAGTCCTGGTCGTCCAGGCACAGCCGGACACCGCTGTGGTCCGCGACGATCCGCGCGCGGCGGTCGGCGGCCTCGAAGGCGGGGCCCTCGGATGCCTGCTCCTCGGGCTCCTCAGACCTCTCGGGCTCCTCAGAGCCTTCGGGCTCCTCGGAGCCTTCGGGTGCGTCGGGCGCGTCGTCGGCCGGCTTCTCCTCCTCGGGATCTGTGTCCTTTGGCCCGGCGGGGCTCCGGCGCCCCTCCTCGGCGGATTCCTCGGGCTCTATGGGGTCCTTCCCGTCTTCGGCGGAGTCCTTCCGCAGGGCGTCGGCGGGGTCCTTCCGCTCGACTTCGGCGGAGTCCTCCTGCTCGGCCTCGGCAGAGTCCTTCCGCTCGTCCTCGACGGTCCCCTGCCGGGTGGACAGGGGCGAGGTGAGACCGGGGATGAAGGCCGGGTCGACCCCGACGCCGTCCAGGGGCTGGCTGCTCGAACCAATACGCTGCTCCACAGCGGGAAGTATGGTCGACGATCCTGTGCGCGAGACAATCGGCCCCTGCATCGTTATACGAATCGTCGCCGGAACGCGGGAGCCGACAGGTTGACGCCGGGTCAGCCGAGAACGGCCAGCGCGTCGATCTCGATCAGCAGCCCGGCCGGGAGACCGACATAGACGGTGGTCCGGGCAGCGGGCGGCCCGGTCAGGCCCTGTTCCCCGAAGTAGGCGTCGTAGATCTCGTTCATCTCGGCGAAGTGGTCCACCTCGGTCAGATAGACGCGGATCATCATCACATCGTCCCAGCCGGCGCCGCCCTCCTCCAGGATCGCCTGGACATTGGCGAGGGTCTGGAGCATCTGCTCGCGCAGGCCGGGGCCCGCGGGGGCCGGGGGCCTGCCCTCCTCGGCGGGCAGAAAGCCGACCTGGCCGGCGACCTGGAGGATGTTCCCCTTCTTCACCCCGTGCGAGAACCGGGCGGGGGGCGTGGTGTGGGTCTTCGGGGTCAGGGCGATCTTGTCCGTCATACGGGTTCCTTTGCTGGGGTGGTGCCGGAGTACTCCCGGCTGACGGCGTCCGCGGTACGGCGCACCAGCGGGAGCAGGGCGAGGAGCTCGTCGGCGGTGACGACGACATTGGGCGCGGAGACCGACAGGGCCGCGACGACCCGTCCGTCGATCCCGCGGACGGGGGCGGCGACGCAGTTGACGGACTCCTCGTGGCCGCCGAGGTCGGTGGCCCAGCCCTGGTCGCGCACCCGCGCCAGTTCCTTCAGATAGGTGACCGCGTCGGGCGTCGAACGGGCCGTGTACGGACGGTAGTCGAGCCTCTCCGCGACGGCGCGGCGCTCGGGCTCGGGCAGATCGGCGAGGAGGAGCTTGGCGACGGCGGCGACGGTGATGGCCACCGGCTTCCCTATCCGTGAGTACATCCGCACCGGATAGCGGCTCTCCACCTTGTCGATGTAGACGACCTCGTTCTGCTCGTGCACCGCGAGGTGGACGGTGTGCCCGCACTCCTCGTTGAGACGGACCAGATGGGGGTGGGCGATCTCCCGGACGTCCAGGTTCTCCACGGCCTGCTGGGCGAGGGCGAAGAGGCGGGCGCCGAGGCGGTAGCGCTGGTCGGACTGGCGGTAGACCAGTCCGTGTTCGTGCAGGGTGCGCAGCAGACGGAGCGCGGTGGACTTGTGCACCCCGAGCCGGCCGGCGACCCGTCCGAGGTCGGCGGGCCCCTCGGCGAGCAGCGGCAGGATGCTCAGTGCCCGGTCGACGGTCTGGCTCATCGTCCGCGCGCCCCCTCCTCGTCCGGTGCGGCGGCCTCGGTCCAGCCGGGGCCGAGCCGCAGTGTCCCCCATCCGGCGTCGTCGAGTGCCGCCAGCCGGTCGGCCCGGTCCCGCCAGGAGGGGCGCCGCGCCGGGGCGGCGTCCGGGCGGCGGGCGGGAAGGGGGAGGTGGTCGCCGGGGGCGGTGAGCACGGCGGCGGCCATGAGGTGCCCGTGGCGGAGCCGGTCGCGGACGGGCAGCCCGCGCAGGGTGGCGGAGAGGAAACCGGCGGCGAAGGCGTCCCCGGCCCCTACGGCGGCCACCACCTCGACCTTCGGGGCGCGGACGAAGGTGGCGGTGCCCGAGGCGTCCTCGCAGTCCTCCGCGCCTCTGTCGAACACGGTCGCCCCGCCCTCGCCCTGCTTGACCACCACGGTCTCCGGTTCGGGCAGCGCCTCCCGGATGGCGCGGGCGCCCCGCAGTCCCCAGGCCTGACGGGCCTCGTCGTCCCCCACGAAGACCAGATCGGCCGCCCGCGCCAACTCCAGCAGCACCCGGGGCCCGCCGGGGTCGCGCCACAGCCCGGGGCGGTGGTTGACGTCGAAGGAGATCAGGGGACGTCCGGCCCGGGGCGCGGTGAGTTCCCTGAGGAGGCCGAGGCAGTCGTCCGACAGCGCGGCCGTGATCCCGGACAGATGCAGGATCCGGCCGGCGCGTATCGCGTCCAGGTCCATGTTCCCCACGGCCATCGCCGAGGCCGCCGATCCCGCCCGGTAGTACGCCACCTCATGGGCGTCGCCCGCGCGGTCGCCCGCCGTGCGGAAGTAGATCCCGGTCGGGCGCTCCGGATCCCGCCGTACCCGTCCGACGTCGACGCCGTACGCCCCGATCGCCTCGACCAGGTGGTCGCCGAAGCCGTCCGCCCCGACCCGGCCGACCCAGCGGGTGGAGTGCCCGGCGGCGGCGAGCGCGCACACCACATTGGACTCGGCGCCGCCGATCCCTCGCTCGAAGGACGGCACATCGGCCAGCCGCCCGGGCCGGGACGGCAGAAAGGTGACCATGGACTCGCCCAGCGCGACGACATCGACGGGGTCCACGGAGCCGACGGCATCCACCGCATGGGCGGTGGCGGCGGAGTCCGGGGTGCTGGGCGGGCCGTCGGCGGTCACGCTGGTGAGGCCTCCTCGTCGAGGGGGTCCCCCGCTCACATGGATCGGAGAGTCCGGGGAAGGGCCACGGCGGCTCCGTTGACCCCGCGTCGGACGGGATGTTAGACAGCAACAAGCGATATATACAACGCCCGTTGCGCATACCGCAATGGCTCACCCGGGAGGCCCGATGGACGCCGCCACCGCCGCAGAACGCCTCGCCGCCCTCGGGACGGAGCGCGTCGGCCACCGCTTCAAGGGCCTTCCCCCGGACGCCGGGGACCTGACGCTCGCCGAACTGGCGGCCGAGCGCCGCAACCTCTTCACCGGGGGCTTCACCACCCCGGTTCTCGTGCTGTCGGCAGAGCGCCTCCAGCACAACCTCGATCTGATGGAGACCTATACGGGCCGCCACGGCCTGGCCTTCGCCCCGCACGGCAAGACCTCGATGGCGCCCCAGCTCTTCCGGCGGCAGATCGACCACGGGGCCTGGGGCATCACCCTCGCGGTCCCCCATCAGGTGTGGGTGGCACGGCACTTCGGCATCCAGCGGGTGTTTCTGGCGAACGAGCTGGTCGACCCCGCGTCCCTGCGCCGGATCGCCGCCGACCTGGCCGCGGACCCGGAGTTCCGCTTCGTCTGCTACGTCGACTCGGTGCGCGGCGTCGAGCTGATGGACGCGGCCCTGACGGAGGCGGCCCCGAGGGACGGCGGACGCCCGCTGGACGTGGTCGTCGAGCTGGCGGCGGGCGAGGGAGCGCGCACCGGGGCGCGTACGGAGCAGGAGTGCGCGGCGGTCGCGGACGCGGTGGCGGCCACCCGGACCCTGCGGCTGGTGGGCGTGGCCGGTTACGAGGGCGAGGTCCCGCAGGCGGACCAGGACCGGGTGCGCGCCTGGCTGCGCCGGCTCACCGGCCTCGCGGCGGAGTTCGACAAGGCGGGCCGCTTCGACGGTCTGGACGAGATCGTGGTGAGCGCGGGCGGCAGCGCCTGGTTCGACGCGGTGGCGGAGGTCTTCGCGGAGCTCCCCACATTCTCCGCCCCCGTCCTGAAGCTGCTGCGCTCGGGCGCCTATGTCTCGCACGACGACGGCCACTACCACTCCCGGACCCCGTTCACCCGCGTCCCGGAGGAGGGCGCCCTGGAGCCGGCGTTCCGGCTGTGGACCCAGGTGGTGTCCCGGCCCTCCGCCGAGCAGGCCTTCGTCAACGCGGGCAAACGGGACGCGGCCTACGACCTGGATCTGCCCTTCGCCCAGGTGGTGCGCCGGGACGGCGTGGAGCGGCCGGCCACGGGCGTCTCGGTGACCAAGCTCTCCGACCAGCACGCCTGGCTGCGGACCACCCCGGAGGCCGATGTCGAGGTCGGCGACTGGCTCGGGATGGGCCTGTCCCATCCGTGCACGGTCTTCGACAAATGGCAGCTGATCCCGGTGGTCGAGGCCGACGGCACGGTCGTGGACTGCGTCCGCACGTTCTTCTGACAGACGGTCCGCGTTCTTCCCGGACCCGGGTCCTCGTCCTGCTGGATCACGGCCCCTCGTTCATCCGGAACGCGGTCCGCCCGCGGCCTCCATCCACCGCACGGCCCGTCCTTCCCTCCGGGAACACGCCCGGGAACAGGAGGAGTTCCATGGATCTCGATCCTCTCGACCTCGCGGATCTCGTCGTCCGGGACGCGGAGGTGGTCGACGGCAGCGGCGGCCCCTCCTGTCGCGCCGATGTGGCGGTCAAGGACGGCCGGATCGTCTCGATCGTCCAGGAGGCCGCCGCGGCGGGCTGCGCCCGGCCCCGTGGCGTACGGGAGCTGGACGCCGAGGGGCTGGTCCTGTGCCCCGGTTTCATCGATATGCACGCCCACAGCGATCTCGCCCTGGTGCGCGACCCGGACCACAGCGCCAAGGCCGCACAGGGCGTCACCCTCGAAGTGGTCGGGCAGGACGGGCTCTCCTACGCCCCGGTCGACGACCGGGCGCTCGCCGAGGTGCGCCGCGCCATCACCGGGTGGAACGGCCACGGCGACGACACCGACTTCACCTGGCGCTCCGTGGGCGAGTACCTGGACCGCCTCGACCGGGGCATCGCGGTCAACGCGGCGTATCTCGTCCCGCAGGGCACGGTCCGGATGCTGGTCATGGGCTGGGAGGACCGGGAGGCGACGCCCGGGGAGCTGGACCGGATGCGGCGGCTGGTCGCGGAGGGGATGGAGCAGGGCGCCGTCGGCATGTCCTCGGGGCTCACCTATCCGCCCGGCATGTACGCCAGGAACGCCGAGCTCCGCGAGTTGTGCAAGGTGGTGGCCTCCTACGGCGGCTACTACAGCCCGCACCACCGCTCCTACGGGGCGGGCGCCCTGGAGGCGTACCGGGAGATGGTGGATCTGGCCCGCGAGGCCGGCTGCCCGCTGCATCTGACGCACGCCACCCTGAACTTCGGGGTGAACGAGGGTCGCGCCGACGAACTGCTGTCCCTGCTCGACGAGGCGCTCGCGGCGGGCGCGGACATCACCCTGGACACCTACCCCTACACCCCCGGCTGCACGACGCTGGCGGCGCTGCTGCCGAGCTGGGCGGCCGAGGGCGGCCCGGAGACGATCCTCCGGCGGCTCGTCGACGACGCGACGGCCGAGCGGATCCGGCACGATCTGGAGGTCACCGGCTCCGACGGCTGCCACGGCGTCCCCGTCGACTGGGACACCGTCGAGATCTCCGGGGTGAGCGATCCGGTTCTCGGGGCGTACATCGGCCGGACGGTCCGGGAGTCGGCGGAGCTGCGCCGCGAGGCCCCCTGGACCACGGCCCGCAGGCTGCTGGTCGAGGACCGGCTGGGCACGACGATCCTGCAGCACGTGGGCCATGAGGACAATGTGCGGGCGATCATGCGGCACCGGGTCCACACCGGCGGCTCCGACGGCATCGTCCAGGGCGCCAAACCCCATCCGCGCGCCTACGGCACGTTCCCGCGGTACCTCGGCCGGTATGTGCGCGAGCTGGGGGTGCTGTCCCTGGAGGAGTGCGTGGCCCGGCTCACCTCGCGCCCGGCGGCCCGGCTCCGGCTGCCGGACCGCGGCCTGGTCCGCGAGGGGTACCGCGCCGATCTGGTCCTCTTCGACCCGGCCACGGTCGCGGCGGGCGCCACCTTCGCACACCCGCGGGCGCTCCCGACGGGCATCCCGTACGTCCTGATCGACGGCCGTTTCGTGATCGACGAGGGGCGCAGAACGAACGTACGGGCGGGGCGGGCGGTCCGCAGAACTCCCCGGTGACCGCCCGCGCGGGGCGGCCGGGGCCGGTCAGGGCTTGGGCAGGAGGCAGCCGCTCGCGCTCAGGTCGAGCTGGTTGCCGGCGCCGAAGCACGCCGGGATCTGGTAGGTCTGCTCGGCGTAGTTGATGCCCTTGCGGACGGTCACCTTGCCGTTCTCGTCGACCTCGCAGGGGTTGTTGACCGTGCAGCTTCCGCCGCTCTCGTTGCCGGTGTTGTTGACGGCGACGACCTTTCCGGTGGCGCTGTCGACGACGGGCGATCCCGAGGTGCCGCCGATGGTGTCGCAGGCGGAGGTGTAACGGACCGAGTCCTTCCAGGTCCAGTCGCCCTCCTTCAGGCGGTGGACGAACCCGTCGATCGCGCAGCTGTAGATCCGCTTCCAGTAACCGGAGACGACCTTGATGGCGGTGCCCGCGACGGGGTGGGTGTCGGCGAGGGTGAGCGCCTCGATGCCGTAGGAGCTCCTGATCTGCGCATAGCTGACGGTGAGCTGATAGATCGTGATGTCCGTGTCGGTCATCGTGGAGTACGCGACCTTGCCGGCCCGCAGGGTCGCGACCGTGCTGCCGGACGAGTTGAGCAGCCCGAAGGTGCGGCTGGAGGACTGGCCGACGATGACCTGACCGGCCTTCGGGAAGCCGGTCTCCAGGCAGTGCCCGTTGCTCAGCACCAACGCCGGGTCACTGTCCACCGATTTCGGGAAGCGGACGACGGAACCGGAGCAGTTGCTCAATGCGACGGTGCCGGCGAAGTCGACGGCCTGGATGCTCGCCGTGGCGGACGCGGGGCTCGCGGCGGACGCGGCGGACGTCCGGTGGGTCGCCGTGCCGGCCGCGGTCGCGGGCCCGGGTGCGGCGGCCGCCGGTACCGCACCGGCTCCGGCGATCGCCAGAGCCAGGAGTGCGGCGCCGAGAGGCTTTCTCATGGGGGTCCCCTCTCGATGAGGAAGCGATGACACGGTGGGCCGGGGACTTCCGGCCGCACTCTTGTCATGCGCATTGTGAATGGAGGGGAAAGTGGTGACAAAGAGCGGTTTTCAGCCGAATCGCAGCCGGTGGTGCGCCTTCCGCCCCGGGACGGCCCTCGAGCCACGGGGCGACCGGGGGACCGTCCACTCGATCGGCGGTACGGGGGTCCTGATGCGGTGCGCACCATTCACGGCGCACGCCCCCACCTCGGGCGGGTGCTCCCGCCACCCGGCCTGGCATTCCAAGGCGAGGAGCCACACCCACCCCGCCCACCTGCGGTTTCCCTGGAAAGCTCCCCGTCCCACGTGGTGAACAACACGCGGCGCCGGGAGTGACACGGCCGTAAGCTCGCGGACATGCAGGTGATCCAGTCCACGAAGCTCGCCAATGTCTGCTACGAGATCCGGGGCCCGGTTCTCGAGGAGGCCACGCGGCTGGAGGCGGAAGGCCACCGCATCCTCAAGCTCAACACCGGCAACCCGGCCGCCTTCGGCTTCGAATGCCCGCCCGAGATCCTCGAGGACATCCTGCGCAATGTCTCGACGGCCCACGGCTACGGCGACGCGAAGGGCCTGCTCGCCGCCCGCCGGGCCGTGGTGATGCATCACCAGACCCTCGGCATGGAGACCGACGTCGAGCACGTCTTCATCGGCAACGGCGTCTCCGAGCTGATCGTGATGGCGATGCAGGGCCTGCTGGACGACGGCGACGAGGTGCTGGTACCGGCCCCGGACTATCCGCTGTGGACCGCGGCGGTCTCCCTCGCGGGCGGCACGGCCGTGCACTACCGCTGCGACGAGCAGTCGGACTGGATGCCGGACCTGGCCGACGCGGAGCGCAAGGTCACCGACCGCACCAAGGCGATCGTCGTCATCAACCCCAACAACCCCACGGGCGCGGTGTACGACGAGGCGATGCTGCGGGGTCTGACCGACATCGCGCGCCGGCACAATCTCCTCGTCTGCTCCGACGAGATCTACGACCGGATCCTCTACGACGGAGCCACCCACACCCCGACCGCGGCCGTCGCCCCCGATCTGCTGACCCTCACCTTCAACGGCATGTCGAAGGCGTACCGGGTGGCGGGCTACCGGGTGGGCTGGATGGCGATCTCGGGACCCCGGGCGCACGCGGAGTCGTACATCGAGGGTCTGACGATCCTCGCCAATATGCGGCTGTGCGCCAATATGCCGGGCCAGCACGGTGTGGTGGCGGCGCTCACCGGCCGCCAGTCGATCAATGATCTGGTGCTGCCGGGCGGCCGGCTGAAGGAGCAGCGGGACGCGGCGTACCGGCTGCTGACCCAGATCCCGGGCGTGACCTGTGTGAAGCCGAGGGGCGCGCTGTATCTCTTCCCCCGGCTCGATCCCAAGGTCTTCAAGATCAAGGACGACCGGCAGATGGTGCTGGACCTGCTGCGCCGCGAGAAGATCATGGTCGTCCAGGGGACGGGCTTCAACTGGACGGAACCCGATCACTTCCGGGTGGTGACCCTGCCGACCGTGGCGGATCTGACCGCGGCGATCACCCGGATCGGTCACTTCCTGGACGGCTACAGCCAGCCCTGACGCGCCCCCTTCAGAGCAACTTAGACGAAATCCAAGCTAAGATGGTTTCCTGGCACAGTACAGGAGGCCGTTCCATGTACGAACCGATCCGCACCAAGTCGGTCCACACGACGGCCGGCGCCGCCCCCGACTTTCCGCACCGTTCCCGCGAGGAGGAGCTGGACATCCAGCTCGCCGGCCGTCTGGCGGCCCTGCTCGCGGTGACGGAGGAACTGCGCGCGCAGGAGCCCTCCGCGGAGCTGGACGAGGCCGCCGGGCGGCTCACCGAGCAGGTGGCCAGGCTGCGCTGGGGCTCCCCGCCGCCCGGGCGCGACCGGCAACTCACGGAGGACGCCCCGCCGGCCCGCACGACGGAGAGCGCGCACGGCCCCGAACCGCGCTGCGCCGCGCTGCACCGGCGCGCCCACGCCCTGGCCGGCCGCGCCCTGGTGGTGGCGGCGTCACGCGCGGACACGGCGGCGGCGATCCTGGCGGCGGAACGGATGGACGCGCACACCGCCGCTCTGGCCGGGCCGCGGGAACCGGTCACCTCCGGCTGACGGCTCTCGCCGCCTCGCCGGGAGGCTCCGACCGGCCACACGGGTCCGCGCCCGCCGGCCGTTCCGGCTCACCCCGGCTCCGGCTCCGGGACGCCGCTTCCGGAATCCTTCATTCCTGTTGCATACCGGGATCGGCCTGTCACCTTCCCTTCACCCGAGCGCGGGGGGAATGTCGGGTTCCGGGAGCACGCTCCCGGGCGTGAGACGTATCGCAGGAATAGTCCTGGCGGTGCTGCTGATCGGCGGAGTGGTGACCGCCGTCGTCGCAGGCCGTGAAGGACAGGACACGAGCACGGCAACGAAGACCGTGCGTGGCGTGATCGGATCGGAGAAGTCGGACTTCTTCGCCGACCCCGCCGTGGTGAAGGCCCTCGCGGCCAAGGGCTACACCGTCAGGACCGAGACCTCCGGGTCCTGGGCCATGGAGGGGCTCGACCTCGAGGGGTACGACTTCGCCTTCCCCTCCAGCCAGGCCCCGGCCGACGCGCTCGCCGCCAAGTACCACGTGCAGAAGCCCCTGCCGCGGCCGTTCTACTCGCCGCTGGTCGTCGTGGCGCACCGCAACGCCGCCGAGGTGCTGGCCGCGAACGGGCTCGCCGGTCTGGACCGGCACCGCGGCACGCTGCACACGGCCCGCTACCTCGACGCCGCCGCGCACGACCGGACCTGGCAGCAGCTCAAGGGGGCCCAGCGGCACGGGGAACTGACCGGCACGCTCTACATCGCCAGCACCGACCCGGAGACCTCCAACTCCGGCGCCCTCTACCTCGCCGCGGCCTCGTATGTCGCGGGCGGCGGGCGGGTGGCGGCGAGCAAGGCCGACATCGAGCGCACCGCGCCCCTGATGCACAAGCTGATCAGCGTCCAGGGGGCGCAACAGCCCAGTTCGGACGCCGCGTTCCGGGACTTCGTCAGCGGTGTCGGCAATCCGCTCGTCCTCGTCTACGAGTCCCAGGTGGCGGCGCTGCTGACCGACGGCCAGGGCCTGGACGACCTCACCGTCCTCTACCCGGACACCACCGTCAACAGCGACCACACCGTCGTGCCCCTCACCCCGGCCGGCCGCGACCTCGGCGATCTGCTGAGCACCGACCCGACCTTGCGCCGGCTGGCCGTCCGGCACGGATTCCGGCCGCAGGGCGACACCGCCGAGTTCACGGCGGCGACCGCCTCCCACACCTCGTACCTCAACCAGAAGCTGACCGGTGTCCGGCAGGCGCCCGTGCCCACCTCCGCGGTGCTGCACGAGATGGCGCGCCGGGCCCGGGGCCAAGGGGAAAACACGTGACCGACAACGACACCTTCACCCTCACCCCGCCGGAGCCCGTCGCCCCGGTGCCGCGCGAGAAGGCGGGCGGGGTGGTACCGCTCGACGACTCCGTACGCGCGGACATGGCCAGGAAGGCCGCCGACTATGTCACGGGGCTCGCCGGTCTGGACGCCCGCTCCCCCGAGTTCGCCGGCAAGGTCGGGGAGATCACCGCGCTGGGCGCGAGCGAGATGCGCGGCGCGTCCGCCCAGTCCAACCGGATGCTGGAGCGCTCGGTCCGGAGCCTGCCCGGCAAGGGCGACGACGCCCAGTCCCGGGTCGGCACCTCGCTCGTCGAACTGAGGCGAGTGGTGGAGGACCTGGATCCCCGCGATCTTCCGGCCGGCCGCGGGCGGCGGTTCCTCTCCCGGCTGCCCGGCGGCAACCGGCTCCGCGACCATCTCGCCAAGTACGCCTCCGCGCAGGGGACGCTCAACAGGATCGTGGGCTCGCTGCGCGGCGGCCAGGACGAGCTGCGCCGCGACAACGCCGCCCTCCAGACCGAACGCGTCCGCCTCTGGGAGACCATGGGCAGGCTCCAGGAGTACGTCGTGCTCACCGAGGCCCTGGACACGGCCGTCGAGCGGCACATCGCGGACGCCGAGGCGGCCGACCCCGCCCAGGCCGACACCCTCCGCGCCGATGTGCTCTTCCCGGTCCGCCAGAAGCACCAGGACCTGCTGACCCAGCTCGCGGTGTGCGCCCAGGGCTATCTCGCCATGGACGTGGTGCGCCGCAACAACGACGAACTGATCAAGGGCGTCGACCGGGCGGCCACCACCACGGTCTCCGCCCTGCGCATCTCGGTGATGCTGGCCTCCGCCCTCGACAACCAGCGCAAGGTCGTCGACCAGGTCAACGCCCTGCGCGGGACCACGGAGGACCTCATCCGCGGCAACGCCGAGATGCTCGCCACCCAGAGCGGGGAGATCCAGCGGATCGCCGCCGACCCGGCGGTCGGCGCGGAGACCCTGCGCTCGGCCTTCCAGCAGATCTATCGCACCCTGGACGCCATCGACACCTACAAGGTCCAGGCGACGGAGACCATGGCCGCGACGGTGGAGTCCCTCAGCACCGAACTCCAGCACGCGAGCGCCTATCTGGAGCGCAGCCGCTCCCAGGGTGCGCTGGAGGGCGGTTCCGCATGAGGCTGCGTCTTGGCGGACCGGCCGTGCTCGCCGGGCTCGCCGTCCTGCTCACGGCGTGCACGACGACCGCCGGGCCCCGGGAGGGGGACGAGGCCGCCCGGCCCGGCACCCTGCGGGTGCTCGCCTCCAGCGAGCTCGCCGACATGACCCCGGTCCTCGACGAGGTCCGCAAGAGCACCGGCATCACGGTCCGTCCCACCTATACGGGCACCCTGGACGCCGTGGACCAGCTCGCCGAGGGCACGGTGGACGGCCGCTACGACGCGCTGTGGCTCTCCTCCGACGACTATCTGCGGCTGCGCCCCGAGGCGGCGAAGAAGGTCGTCTCCGAGACGCCGGTGATGTCCAGTCCGGTCGCCCTCGGCGTCAAGCCCGCGACCGTGAGCGCGCTCCACTGGAAGCCGGACGACGTCACCTGGTCACAGGTCGAGCAGGCGGTGCGGGACGGCAGGCTGACCTACGGCATGACCGACCCGGCCCGCTCCAACTCCGGGTTCTCCACACTGATCGCGGTGGCCTCCGCGCTCTCCGGCGCCCAGTCCGCGCTCACCGACGCGGATGTCGCAAAGGCCGCCCCGAGGCTGAAGGAGTTCTTCAAGGGGCAGAAGCTGACCTCGGGTTCCTCCGGGTGGCTGGCCTCCGCCTACACCCGCCGCGGCGATGTCGACGCCCTGCTCAACTACGAGTCCGTGCTCCAGGGCATCCCGGGGCTCACCGTGATCCGCCCCCGCGACGGCGTGGTCACCGCCGACTACCCGCTCTCCTCCCTCTCCTCGACGAGCCAGGACACCCGCGAGGACGTCCGCCGGCTCGCCGAGGCCCTGCGCGCCCCGGCGGTGCAGCGGCTGATCACCGAACGCACCCATCGCCGTCCGGTGGTCGCGTCCGTCTCCCCGGCCGCGGGACTCGACTCCGGCCGGCGCCGCGAACTCCCCTTCCCGGGCACCCGGTCCGTGGCCGACGGCCTGCTCGGGGCGTACGAGAACACGCTGCGCCGCCCCTCCCGCACCGTCTACGTCCTGGACACCTCCGGCTCGATGGCCGGCGACCGTCTCGATCGGCTCAAGAAGGCTCTCACGGGCCTGACCGGCGACTTCCGCGCCCGGGAGGAGGTCACCCTGATGGCGTTCGGGTCCGCGGTGAAGTCCGTACGGACCCATGTGGTCGATCCGTCCGATCCGCGGCAGGGGGCGGACGCCATCCGCGCGGACACCGAGGCGCTGACCGCCGGCGGCGACACCGCCCTCTACACCTCCCTGGAGAAGGCGTACGAGCACCTCGGGACGGACCGTGACGCCTTCACCTCGATCGTGCTGATGACGGACGGCGAGAACACCACCGGGGCCGAGGCGGGCGACTTCGATGCCTTCTACCGACGGCTGGACGCCCACCAGCGCGACATCCCCGTCTTCCCCATCCTCTTCGGCGACTCCGACCGCACGGAGCTGGAACACATCGCCGAACTGACCGGCGGCCGTCTCTTCGACGCCCAGAAGGGCTCGCTGGACGGCGCCTTCGAGGAGATCCGTGGCTACCAGTAGGGCGCTCGGCTATCTCGAGTCACGCAAGAACATCGCCGGCAGCGCCTGCGGGATCGTCGGACTCGCGCTCACCTTCACCGGGGTCGCGGGCCCCTACTGGCCCGTCGTGGTGGCCGGTCTGTACGGCGCTGGCGCACTGATCGCCCCGCCGGAGCGCCCGGCGGCGCCCGACTTTCCCGATGCGTCGGCCCGGCTGGACGAGCTGCGGGCCGACTTCGGGACGCTGCGCGCCTATCTGGCGGATGTGGAGCTGCCGCCCGCCGCCTCCGGCCGCCTCACCGAACTGACCGAGCTGCTGGCGGCGCTGCTCGACCCCGGCTGGGTCGCCGATGTCCTCGTCCAGGATCCGGAGGCCGTGCACACGCTGTCGCGGGCCGTGCGGCAGGACGTCCCGGAGGCCGTCGACACATTCGTACGGACGCGCTGGTGGAGCCGGCTCACCCCCGGGCAGGAGCCACCGGAGCGCCATCTGGAGAGACAGCTGTCCCTGCTGCACGAGGAGGCGGACCGGCTGGCCTCGGCGCTGCGCGAGACGGAGGCACGGCGGCAGGAGACCCATACGCGGTATCTGGAGGACCGCTCGAAGTGACGACGGGCCGGGGCCCCGCACCGTCGATGTGCGGGGCCCCGGCCCGAGGGGCGTCAGCCCAGGCGCTGCACCAGCGCGCGGTACTCGTCCCACAGCTCCTTCGGGGTGTGGTCGCCGAAGGTGTTGAGGTGCTCGGGGATCAGGGCCGCCTCCTCGCGCCAGACGTCCTTGTCCACGGTGAGCAGGAAGTCCAGGTCGGACCCCGACAGCTCCAGGCCGTCGGTGTCCAGCGCCTGCTCGGCCGGGAGGATGCCGATGGGGGTCTCGACGCCCTCGGCCCGGCCCTCCAGACGCTCCACGATCCACTTCAGGACGCGGCTGTTCTCGCCGAAGCCCGGCCAGACGAACCGGCCCTCGTCATTCTTGCGGAACCAGTTGACGTAGTAGATCTTCGGCAGCTTCGACTGGTCCTTGTCCTTGGCGACCTCGATCCAGTGCGCCATGTAGTCGCCCATGTTGTAGCCGCAGAACGGCAGCATGGCGAACGGGTCGCGGCGCAGCTCGCCGACCTTGCCCTCGGCGGCGGCGGTCTTCTCGGAGGCGACGTTCGCGCCGAGGAACACCCCGTGGTTCCAGTCGAAGGACTCCGTGACCAGCGGGACGGCGGAGGCGCGCCGGCCGCCGAAGAGGATCGCCGAGATCGGCACGCCCCTGGGGTCCTCCCACTCGGGCGCGATGATCGGGCACTGGGAGGCCGGCACCGTGAAGCGGGCGTTGGGGTGGGCGGCCGGGGTCCCGGACGCGGGCGTCCAGTCGTTGCCCTTCCAGTCGGTGAGGTGCGCCGGGGTCTCCTGCGTCATGCCCTCCCACCAGATGTCGTTGTCGTCGGTCAGCGCGACATTGGTGAAGACGGAGTTGCCCCACAGCGTCTTCATCGCATTGGCGTTGGTGTGCTCACCGGTGCCGGGCGCGACGCCGAAGAAGCCCGCCTCGGGGTTGATCGCATACAGCCGGCCGTCCTCGCCGAACCGCATCCATGCGATGTCGTCGCCGATGGTCTCGACGGTCCAGCCGGAGATCGTCGGCTCCAGCATGGCGAGGTTGGTCTTGCCGCAGGCGCTCGGGAAGGCGGCGGCGACATACTTCGACTCGCCGCGCGGGGGCGTCAGCTTGAGGATCAGCATGTGCTCGGCCAGCCAGCCCTCGTCGCGCGCCATCACGGAGGCGATGCGCAGGGCGTAGCACTTCTTGCCGAGCAGCGCGTTGCCGCCGTAGCCGGAGCCGTAGGACCAGATCTCACGGCTCTCGGGGAAGTGCGAGATGTACTTGGTCTGGTTGCACGGCCACGGGACGTCCTCCTGGCCGGGCTCCAGCGGGGCGCCCAGGGAGTGGACGGCCTTGACGAAGAAGCCCTCGGGGCCGAGCTCGTCGAGGACGGCCTGGCCCATGCGCGTCATGGTGCGCATGGAGACGGCGACATACGCGGAGTCGGTGATCTCCACGCCGATCGCGGAGAGCGGCGAACCCAGCGGGCCCATGCAGAAGGGCACGACATACATCGTGCGACCGCGCATGGAGCCGTGGAACAGGCCCTTCTCGCCCTGGAAGATCTCCCGCATCTCGGCGGGCGCCTTCCAGTTGTTGGTCGGACCCGCGTCCTGCTCCCGCTCCGAGCATATGAACGTCCGGTCCTCGACCCGGGCGACATCCGTCGGGTCGGAGGCGGCGTAGTAGGAGTTCGGGCGCTTGACGGGGTCGAGCTTCTTGAAGGTGCCCTTGCGGACGAGCTCCCCGCACAGGCGCTCGTATTCGGCCTCGGATCCGTCACACCAGACCACACTGTCCGGCTGGGTCAGTTCAGCGATCTCGTTGACCCACGAGATCAGTTCCTTGTGCTGGGTGGGGACGGTTGAGGGAGCCGCGATGTCGCGCGCCACGATTGCTCCTAGATGAGGGGATTTCTTACTGATTGCCCCGTGGGGGCCGCGACCCGGATGCTTCGTAGCCCGCTCATCCGGTGCCGACTGCACTCATTTGATCATCCGACTCGAATGCGCATCTGTCCAGTGGGCCGCACAGCTGAGCGACGTGAGGATCGCCACGCACACCCGCGTTCCCTTGCGTGCACGCGGGGTTCGGCCGAAAGAAGCGCTGCGGCGGTCTCGCCTGCGCACAGGCCGGACAGAGAGGCCGATATCCATCGCCCCTGATCCGCAACTTACGGTCCCGTAGGTACCATGCCCCGCATGACTGCGTCCGTCCCCGACGCGCCCACGGACTCGCCGGCAGCCGGCCGCGGTCCCGTCGCGCCCTCACTCCCCCACCCGGTCAAGCCGAAGCTCCGCGGCTGGCTGCATCTGGGAATGTTCCCGGCCGTCCTGGTCGCGGGCCTGATCCTCACCGCCCTCGCCGACTCCACGCGCGGCCGCATCGCCTGCGGCATCTATGTGCTGACGGCCTGTCTGCTCTTCGGGGTCAGCGCGCTCTACCACCGCGGCAACTGGGGCCCGCGGATGGGCGGGGTGCTGCGCCGGCTCGACCACGCGAACATCTTCCTGATCATCGCGGGCACCTACACCCCGCTGACCCTGCTGCTCCTGCCGGGCGCGAAGGGCCAGTGGCTGCTGTGGGGCATCTGGGGCGCGGCGGCGGCCGGAATCGTCTTCCGGGTCTTCTGGGTCGGCGCCCCGCGCTGGCTCTACACACCCTGCTACATCGCGATGGGCTGGGCCGCCGTCTTCTTCCTGCCCGACTTCCTGCGCACCGGCGGGATCGCCGTCCTGGCGCTGATCGTCGTCGGCGGGCTGCTCTACAGCGCGGGCGGCGTGATCTACGGCATCAAGCGGCCGAATCCGTCACCGCGCTGGTTCGGCTTCCACGAGGTCTTCCACTCCTTCACCCTGGCGGCGTTCGTCGTGCACTACGTGGGCATCTCCCTGGTGGCCTACCAGCACGCATAACACCACCGACCAGCCCTTTCCCCCTCAGGCCGCGGCGTCGACGCCGCGGCCTTCGTCATGCCCGGACGACCGGATCCAGCCACCCTCCTCCATGACAGTCACTCCACATTGACACAGTCAAGCTTTTGAGAGTTACTCTCATTTCATGGCTACTGTCATTCACGACGAAGAGACGCGGCGCGACCCCCGCCGCTGGTGGGCCCTCGGCGCCCTGGTCGCGAGCATGCTCGTGCTCGGTTTCGACATGACGATCCTCAATGTGGCGCTGCCGACGATGGCCCGTGATCTCGGCGCGTCCATCGGCCAGCAGCAGTGGATGGCGGACGCGTATGTCGTCGTCTTCGCCTCGCTGATGCTCCCGGCGGGCCTGCTCGGGGACCGGTTCGGGCGGCGCCGGATGCTGATCGCGGGGCTCACGGTGTTTCTGGCCGGTTCGCTGGCCGGCGCCCTGGTGAGCGAGGTGACACCGGTGATCGTCGCCCGCGCGGTGATGGGGGTCGGCGGGGCGCTGGTGATGCCGCTCGCGCTGGCCGTGCTGCCCTCGCTGTTCGAGCCCGACGAGCGCACCAAGGCGGTCGGAGCCGTCTCGGCGGCCTCCGCGCTGGGCCTGCCGCTGGGACCGATCATCGGCGGCTGGCTGCTCGACCACTTCTGGTGGGGCTCGGTGTTCCTGATCAATGTGCCGATGGCCGCGATCGGCATCACCGCCTGTGTGTTCCTGATGCCCGAGACCAGGGACCCGGCCTCCCCGAAGGTCGACGCGGTCTCCACGGCGCTCACCGCGGCCGGGCTCGGCGTCCTGATCTACGCGATCATCGAGGCGCCGGACCGCGGCTGGGGCGACCCGCTGGTCCTGGGCCTGTTCACCGCCGCCGCGGTGCTGCTCGCGCTGCTCGTGGTGCGCGAGCGCAGCGCCGCGCGGCCGATGCTGGACCTCTCGCTGCTCGGCCGCCGCGGGTTCCTGCTCAACACGCTCGCCGCGACCCTGGTGATGTTCGTGCTGTCCGGGCTGATGTTCGTACTGCCGCAGTATCTACAGGCCGTGCTCGGCCACGACGCGTTCGCCACCGGGGTGCGGATGCTGCCGATGATGGGCGGCTTGCTGATCGCCGCGCGCGGTGCGGCGCCGGTCGTGGCACGGTTCGGACCGCGCGCGGTGATCAGCTCGGGGCTGGTCGTCCTCGCCTTCGCCGCGTTCCTGGGCAGCCGCACCACGGTCCACGACGGGTACGGCTTCACCGCGCTGTGGCTGTCGGTCGCGGGCGTCGGCTTCGGCTTCGCCGTGGTGCCGGCGATGGACGCGGCCCTGGGCGCACTGCCCCGGGACCGGGCCGGCAGCGGGTCCGGGCTGATGATGACCGTCCGCCAGGTGGGCGGCGCCGTCGGTATCGCCCTGCTCGGCTCGCTGCTGGCGAGCACCTACGCGGACCGGCTCGACACCTCCGCCCTTCCGCACGCGGCGGCGGGGACCGCCGCCGACTCCGTGGTCGGCGCCCATGTGATCGCCGACCGGCTCGGCGACCGGGCGCTGGCGGCGTCCGCGGACGCCGCATACCTCCACGGCATGGATCTGGTCCTGCTGGTCAGCGGCGTCGCGGCGCTGGTCACGGCGCTGGGGGCGGCGGCGCTGCTGCCGCGGCCGGAAGCCGGGCGGAGTCCGCGGGGGGAGAGCCCCGGCATGGCAGAGGCCCCGGAGAATGTCCGACAATGACGACCATGGCCGCCACCGCACACCGCTCGACCCCCGCCGCCCGACCGCCCCTGGGACTCCGTGAGCGGAAGAAGATCAAGACTCGTACGGCGATCCGCAAGGCGACGTACCGCCTGGTCCAGGAGCAGGGCTACGACGCCACCACCGTCGAGCAGATCGCCGAGGCGGCCGAGGTCTCACCCTCCACGGTGTTCCGGTACTTCCCCACCAAGGAGGACATCGTCGTCACCGACGAGTACGACCCGGTCCTGGAGGAGGAACTGCGCGACCGGCCCGCCGACGAGGAGCTGCCGGCCTCGCTCCGGTACGTGATGCGCCAGGCCATCGAGCGGAGTCTGTCCGGGGAGTACGAGACGCGCGAGGAGATGGCGCTGCGGGCACGGCTGATGGTCGAGGTGCCCGCGGTCCGCTCACGGATGATCGAGAGCATGTCGGTCACCGGCCGGATGATGTGCAGGGTGGTGGCCGAGCGCACCGGACGCGATCCCGGCGACCTGGAGGTGCGGGTGTACTGCATGGGCATCGTCGGGGCGCTGATGGAGGCCTCCCGCTACTGGGCGGAGCACGGTCAGCAGGGAGACATGGCCGCGTATGTCGACCGTACGCTCGCCGTGCTGGAGCACGGTCTGGGCCGGCGGAAGTCAGAGGCGCCCTGAGCCGTTCCCGTGCCATCCTGACCAGGTGAACGGACCCGGGATCCACATCGAGTTCGCCCCCGAGCTGGGGCTCTTCGTGCCGCACGGACGGCGCGGGAAGGCCACCGAGGTCGTCACCGACGGCGCCGCCA
Source organism: Streptomyces nodosus (assembly GCF_008704995.1). Lineage (NCBI taxonomy): Bacteria > Bacillati > Actinomycetota > Actinomycetes > Kitasatosporales > Streptomycetaceae > Streptomyces > Streptomyces nodosus. Next base: position 4,729,153 of record NZ_CP023747.1, on the reverse strand, counting down.
CCCTCGGCCATGTCGTCGAGTCGCTGGGCGTGCCGCTGACCGAGGTGGGGACGCTCCTGGTCGACGGCCGCCAGGTGCCGGTCTCGCATGTGCCCGCCGCCGGCGAGTCCGTCGCCGTACGCCCCGTGTCGCGCCCCCAGCGCGTCCCGGGCGCCCCGCTGCGGTTCCTGCTCGATGTGCACCTCGGCACCCTGGCCCGTCGGCTGCGGCTGCTCGGCGTGGACACGGCGTACGAGTCCACGGACATCGGCGACCCGGCGCTCGCCGCCCGCTCGGCCGCCGAGCAGCGCGTGATGCTCAGCCGTGACCGGGGTCTGCTGCGCCGCCGGGAGCTGTGGGCGGGCGCCTTTGTCTACAGCACCCGGCCGGACGACCAACTCCCGGACGTGCTGGACCGGTTCGCCCCCGAGCTGCGGCCGTGGACCCGGTGCACCGCCTGCAACGGACTGCTCCGCGACGCCACCAAGGACGAGGTGGCCGACCAGCTCGAACACGGCACGCGGCGCACCTATGACGTCTTCGCCCGGTGCCGGGAGTGCGGCCGCGCGTACTGGAAGGGCGCCCACCACGATCAACTGGAGGCCATCGTGGAGCGCGCCCTGGCCCAGGCACCGGGCCGGCTCTGACCCCGCGCCCGGCACGGGGCGTGCCACGCCGGTCGGACGGCCCGGCCGCACGCCGCACCCTCCGCGCCGGCTCGCTCCGGCGGCGTCCCGGCTGCTCAGCCGCTCAGCTCCCGGCGCAGCCGCTCCGGATCGGTGGTGGGGGCGTCACAGGTGAAGTGACGGCAGACATAGGCGGCCGGCGCGCCGTCGACCAGCTCGCGATCGGCGAGCAGCGGCAGTTCCCCGCTCCCCGGGGTGCCCACGGCGACCACCGCTCCGGGCGCCGTGCCCAGAAGCGCCGTGCGGTGCAGGTCCCGGGTGGCGGGATCGTCGGGGGCCGGGCCGACGACGGCGACCTCACGGGGCCCGTCGAGCAGCGCCTCGGCCACCGCGAGACCCCAGCCGATGAACCGGGGCGCACGCGGCCCCAGCGCCTTGACCACGCCCAGCGCCCCCTCCGCGGCCTCGCGGTGGCGTGCGGAGCCGGTCCCTGCGGCATAGGACAGCAGGGCGCCCGCGGCGGCGGTCCAGCCGGAGGGGGTGGCGTTGTCGGTCGGGTCCTGGGGGCGGCGCAGAAGCTGCTCCGCGTCGACGGCCGTGTCGTACAGCGCCCCGTCGTCGTCGCTGAACCGGGTGAGCACCTGGTCGAGCAGGAGCCCGGCGAACTCCAGCCAGACACCCTCACCGGTGACGGAGGCCAGCGCCAGGAAACCCTCGGCGACATCGGCGTAGTCCTCCAGCACGCCCGCATGGGTGCCGGCCCGGCCGTCCCTGGACGTACGGACGAGACGGGCGTGCTCGTCCAGATGCAGCCGTACCAGCAGGTCGGCGGCGGAGAGCGCGGCCTCCACGAGGTCGGGGCGGTCGAAGTAGGCGCCGGTCTCGGCGAGGGCGGCGATGGCGAGTCCGTTCCAGGCGGCGACCACCTTGTCGTCGCGGCCGGGGGCGGGGCGCTCCGCCCTCCGCTCCAGCAGCCGACGCCTGATCGACTCGATCCTCTGCGCGTCGAACACACCCTCCTGCTGCGGGAGTTGCAGTACGGAGCTGCCGTGCTCGAAGGTGCCCTCCTCGGTCACGCCGAAATACTGCGCGGCGAGTTCGGCGTCCTCGGGGCCGAGCGCCTCGGCGAGCTGCGCGGGCGTCCACACATAGTGGGCGCCCTCGACCTGACGGCCGCTTCCGTCGTCGCTGTCGGCGTCCAGCGCGGAGGCGAACCCGCCCTCGCCGGTGCGCAGTTCACGCACCATGAAGTCGGCGGTCTCCAGAGCGACCCGTCGGGCGAGCTCGGAACCGGTGGTGCGCCACAGATGGGCGTAGACGCGGCACAGCAGGGCGTTGTCGTAGAGCATCTTCTCGAAGTGCGGCACCACCCAGTCGCGGTCGACGGAGTAGCGGGCGAAGCCGCCGCCGAGCTGGTCGTAGATGCCGCCGCGCGCCATCCGCTCGGCGGTGTCGCCGGCCATCTGGAGGGCGCCCTCGGAACCGGTGCGGGCGTGGTGGCGCAACAGGAACTCGATCACCATGGACGGCGGGAACTTGGGTGCCCCGCCGAAGCCGCCACGCTGCGGGTCGTACTCGCGGGTGAGCCCGAGCAGGGCCTGGGCGAGCTCCTCCTCACCGGGGGTCCCCGTCCCGTCGAAGGCCAGTTCGCGCCCGGCGAGGTCCCGGGCGATCTTCCCGGCGACCTCCGTCACCTCCTCCCGGCGCTCGGCCCAGGCGGTGCGGACGCCTTCGAGGATCTGGCGGAAGGAGGGCATGCCGTGCCGGGGGGCGGGCGGGAAGTAGGTCCCGAAGTAGAAGGGCTCGGCGTCCGGGGTGAGGAAGACGGTCATGGGCCAGCCGCCCTGACCGGTGGCGGCCTGCACGGCCTCCATATAGACGGCGTCGACGTCCGGCCGCTCCTCGCGGTCGACCTTGACGCTCACGAACTGCTCGTTGAGAAGGCCGGCGGTCGCCTCGTCCTCGAAGGACTCGTGCGCCATGACATGGCACCAGTGGCAGCTGCTGTAGCCGACGCTCAGCAGGACGGGGACGTTCCGCCGGCGGGCCTCCTCGAAGGCCTCGGCCGACCAGGGCCACCAGTCGACGGGGTTGCCGGCGTGCTGGAGCAGATACGGGGAGGTCTCATGGGCCAGTCGGTTCACGCCCCCACTCTCCCACGGGGGCGGGCACCGCGTAGAGCCGCACACTGACCGGGCGCGCCCCCTCCGGGGCGTCCTCCCGCGCATGGCCGTACCGGTCCAGGAGCGCCTGGTACTCGCGGACGAACTCGCCTACTTCCTCCCTGGTCATCCAGGTGCCGGCCCGCATGACCTGGGCCCAGCCGTCCGGCCCGCGGTACTCCTGGTGGGCGCGGCGGAAGAGCTCGGTGTCCACGTCGATCTTCAGCAGCGCCAGGTGCTCCGCGGCCGCGTACTCCTCGGCGGTCATCGTGGCCGGGTCGGGAGTGGTGTGGCGGAAGGGCAGGGCGCGCCACCAGCGCTCACGGCCGCCGGACTTCTCCGGGATCTCCTCGATGAGGCGCTGCTCGGCGAGCTTGCGCAGGTGGTAGCTGGTGGTGCCGGAGCTCTCCCCGAGGACCCTGGCGAGCACGGTGGAGTTCGCCTCCTCGTGGCTGCCCAGGTACTCCAGGATGCGGCGGCGCAAGGGGTTGCCGAGGGATTTGTAGAGCGCGGTGCGCTCGAGGCTGGTCAGTTCGGGCTCCGGCATGGCACCACCGTAGCGCCGCCGTCCTACCGCAGAATGAATTCGGCAGAATTTTCTTTGCAGAACTTTCTCTGCGGTCTACGGTGGGGGCATGCGGACGATCGAGACTCTTGACCGGTCGGGCACCGCCGTCACGCACGGCTGGGCGCGGGCGGTGCGCTGGACCCTGATGGTGCTGGGCATGGCGGCCGTGGGCCTGGTGCCCTGGATGGTGATGCTGGCGCGCACGCTTCCCGCCAGCCCCGAGGTGCGGAACTGGCCGGTGGCCTGGGTGGGGCTGGACGTCCTGCTGGCGGCGGGCTGCGCGGCGACGGCGCTGCTCGGCCTCCGCGGGCGTGCGCATGCCCGCCTCACGGCGTCGGCCACGGCCGCGGTGGCGGTCCTGGACGCATGGTTCGACATAACCACCGCCTCCTCGGCCGCCTCCCTCGGTCAGGCCCTGGGCTGTGCGGTGGCCGAGGCGGCGCTGGCGGGGGCGTGCGTGTTCCTGGCGGTGTCGAAGGGGACGGGGATCACGCGGTGCGGATGACGGCGGGAGGCAGGCGGCAGGCCGAACGGGGCCGCGTCCATCCGCCGGGTCGCGGCCCCTGAGGAACCTCGGGGAGCCCCTGGGGAGCTCTCTCAGCTCCGCTGGGCCCCGGGAGTGTCCGTGGTCTTCTGGGCGGCCTCCTCGCGGGAGGCGGCCGGCTCCTTGAAGTCCACCTTGCCCATGTGCTTGTTCATGGACTTCATCAGGCCCCACACCGCCAGTGCCATCACCGCGAAGACGAGGAAGCCGAGGACTCCGGGGGTGACCTTGTTCTCGTCGACCTCGGCGAGGGGGACGAGGTGTGTCATTGCCAGGCTCACGCTTGCGCTCATGTCAGGCATTGTCCCTCAGGGCCGGCGGACGCCTGCAAAGAGGTCGTCCTCCGGGAGGGAGGTGTCCACATGGGACTTCGCCAGCTCGTACTCCTCCGTCGGCCAGACCGCCTTCTGGAGGTCCAGCGGGACCCGGAACCAGCCGCCGTCGGGGTCGATCTGCGTGGCGTGCGCGATCAGCGCCTTGTCCCGGATCTCGAAGAAGTCCGCGCACGGGACATGGGTGGTCAGCGTCCGCTCGGCGCGCTCGAACTCGCTCCACCGCTTCAGCCAGTCCCCGTACGGCGACTCCAGGCCGCGCGCCAGCAGCGCCTCGTGCAGCGCCTCGGTGCGGGGCCGGTTGAAGCCCTGGTTGTAGTACAGCTTCAGCGGCCGGTAGGCGGGGCCGAACTCCGGCTCGGGGTACTTCTCGGTGTCCGCCGCGCCCTCGAAGGCCACCATCGAGATCTGGTGGGTCATGATGTGGTCGGGGTGCGGATAGCCGCCGTTCTCGTCATAGGTGGTGATCACCTGCGGGCGGAACGCACGGATCTTGCGGACCAGCTCACCGGCCGCCTTGTCGACGTCCTCCAGGGCGAAACAGCCCTCGGGGAGCGGAGGCAGCGGGTCACCCTCCGGCAGACCGGAGTCCACGAAACCCAGCCACTCCTGCTTGACACCGAGGATCTCCCGGGCCTCGTCCATCTCCTTCCGGCGCACCTCGTGGATGTTCTCCTCGATATAGGTGTCGCCCTGGAGCTTCGGGTTGAGGATGGAGCCGCGCTCCCCGCCCGTGCAGGTCACCACCAGCACATCCACCCCCTCGGCCACATACTTCGCCATGGTGGCCGCGCCCTTGCTCGATTCGTCGTCGGGGTGGGCGTGCACGGCCATCAGTCGCAGTTGGTCAGTCAAGACTCGATCCTCAGTAAGTCGGCAGGACGGCGCCCCGATGTGATGCGGCGCTTCGGGCGGCTTCTATAGTGACCGAACCGGGGGGTGAAAAATTCCGGGTGCGGTTCCGGAGTGCCCCTCCCGGGACCTCGGTCCCGGGCTCTGCCGAGAGGACGACCATGAGTACGGCGAGTACCCGGCTGCCCGACGGCCGCTACGGCCGCTCCTCGGACGAACGCGCCGACCAGACACTCAAGATCGTCGGTGCCGCGCTCGGGGCGGTGCTGCTCGTCGTCGTCGGCTGGTTCGCGTACCACTATGTCGGCCAGAGCAAGATCAGCGCCCAGGTCATCACCTTCGATGCCTCGAAGAACGCGGTCGACATCCATCTCGAGGTGCGCAAGGACGCGGACGCCTCCGGCTACTGCACCCTGCGCTCCCAGTCGGCGGACGGCGCCGAGGTGGGCCGCGCGGACTTCCGGTTCGACGGCCGCGCCACGCGCATCGACAAGGTCGTCACCCTGCGCACCACGGCGCAGGGCACCACCGCGGAGCTGCTGGGTTGCCACGGGGAGTGACCTCACCCGGGCAGGTCAGAGCCTGACCTGCGTTGACGTAAGTCTGATGGCTTATGTCCTCCCCCTTTCGCCGTCCAATTGTTAGGCTCGTGGTTTCGCCCACCCGTGGAGGAACATTCTTCTGGGTAGGGCGATGCTTTGTATTCCCAGTACCGACGAGGAGCACCTGTGACCCAGACCAGCGAGAACGTCACCTGGCTGACCCAGGAGGCGTACAACAAGCTCAAGGAGGAGCTTGGCTACCTTACTGGTCCTGCGCGCACGGAGATCGCCGCCAAGATCGCCGCTGCGCGCGAGGAGGGCGACCTGCGCGAGAACGGCGGGTACCACGCGGCCAAGGAGGAGCAGGGCAAGCAGGAGCTTCGTGTGCGCCAGCTGACCCAGCTCCTGGAGAACGCCCAGGTCGGCGAGACCCCGACCTCGGCCGATGGTGCCGTCGCGCCGGGCATGGTCGTGACCATCGCGTTTGACGGTGACGAGGACGACACGCTGACGTTCCTGCTCGCCTCCCGCGAGTACGCGAGCGCCGACATCGAGACGTACTCGCCGCAGTCCCCGCTGGGCACCGGAGTGATCGGCCACAAGGTCGGCGAGGACGCGGAGTACGAGCTGCCGAACGGCAGGACCGCCTCGGTGAAGATCCTCAAGGCCGAGCCCTACCAGGGCTGAGCCTTCCCGACACCCAGGACGATGCCCCCGGGCGCCTTCGAGGCACCGGGGGCATCGCCGTGCGGGGGTCGGCTCCCGGGGCCGGTGTCAGGCCGTCGCCGAGCGGTACTTGCGCACCGCCAGGGTGCGGAAGACCGCGATGATCACGACCGCCCAGATCAACGAGGCCCACACGGGGTGCTGCATGGGCCAGGCCTCGGGTGTCCGGAAGCCCGGGGGAAAGTTGCCGAACAGCTCGCGGCACGCCTGGACGGTGGCGCTGAACGGGTTCCACTCCGCGATGTGCCGCAGAAAGGCCGGCATCTGGTTCGCGTCCACGAACGCATTGGAGATGAACGTCAGCGGGAACAGCCAGATCAGGCCGCCCGAGGTGGCCGCCTCGGGAGTGCGCACCGACAGGCCGATGAGCGCGCCGATCCAGGAGAACGCGTACCCGAGCAGCAGGAGCAGGCCGAAGCCGGCGAGCACCTTGCCGAGGTTCTCATGCGTGCGCCAGCCGACCAGCAGGGCCACGATCGCGAGGACCAGCAGGGTCAGCGCCGTCTGGACCAGATCGGCGAGGGTGCGCCCGGTCAGCACCGCGCCGCGCGCCATGGGCAGCGAGCGGAAGCGGTCGATGAGGCCCTTGTGCATGTCGTCGGCGATGCCCGCGCCGGCACCCGCCGTGGCGAAGGTGACGGTCTGGGCGAAGATGCCGGCCATCAGGAACTCGCGGTATGCCTGGGGGGAGGTGGACCCGCCGACCTGGATCGAGCCGCCGAACACATAGGTGAACAGCACCACGAACATGATGGGCTGCAGCAGTCCGAAGATGAGCATCTCGGGAATCCGGCCCATGCGGATCAGATTCCGTTTGGCGACGACCAGCGAGTCGCGGACGGACTGGCCGACGGGGTTCGTGGGCGCCGCGACGGGCGCGGCGTCGGTGGCGGCACTCACTTGGCGGTCTCCTTCGTGCGCCGGCCGGCCTCGGTGTCCCCGGCCGCGCTCTCCTCGGTGGTCTCCTCCGCCGTGTGGCCGGTCAACGACAGGAAGACGTCGTCCAGGGTGGGGCGGCGCAGTCCCACGTCGTCCATCTCGATGCCCCGCGCGTCCAGCTCCCGGATGATCTCGGCGAGAAGCTTGGCACCGCCGGTGACGGGAACGGTGAGCTTGCGGGTGTGCTCCTCGACCGTGGCCTCTCCCTTGCCGAAACCGCTCAGGATCTCGGCGGCGGCCGTGATGTGGGCGCGTTCGTGCACGACGACCTCGACCCGCTCGCCGCCCGTGCGCGCCTTGAGCTGGTCGGAGGTGCCGCGGGCGATGACACGGCCGTGGTCGACGACGCAGATCTCGTGCGCCAGATGGTCGGCCTCTTCGAGGTACTGGGTGGTCAGCAGCAGCGTCGTGCCCCCGGAGACCAGCTGCTTGATGACCCCCCACAGCTGCTGTCGGTTGCGCGGGTCGAGGCCGGTCGTCGGCTCGTCCATGAACATCACGGGCGGCCTGACCACCAGGGCGGCCGCGAGGTCGAGCCGACGGCGCATACCGCCGGAGTAGGTCTTCGCGGGACGGTCGGCGGCTTCCACCAGGTGGAACTGCTCCAGCAGCTCGGCCGCCCGCCGCTTCGCCTCCCTGGCCCTCATCTGGTAGAGCTGCCCGACCATCTGGAGGTTCTCCCGGCCGGTCAGATACTCGTCCACCGCGGCGAACTGCCCGGAGAGGCCGACCGAGCGGCGCACCGCGTCGGGGTGCTTGATCACATCGATCCCCGCGACGGTCGCCGTGCCGCTGTCGGGGCGCAGCAGGGTCGTCAGGCAGCGGACCGTGGTGGTCTTGCCCGCGCCGTTCGGCCCGAGCAGGCCCAGCACGGTGCCCTCCGGGACGTCGAGGTCGACGCCGTCCAGAGCCCTTACGTCACCGAAGGTCTTCACCAGGCCTTCGGCATGGATGGCGCCTGGCATATGTGTTTCTCCACGTCGTCGGGATGTCGAGGCAAAGAGCGATGGCTCCGGCGTCCGTCCGCCCGACGGGTTTCCTCCCCGCGGGGCGGTACACATGCGCCCACGCTCCGCGGGGTGTCGTCCGCCGGACGGGCGGAGGCGACGAGACACTCACACCGTAACGCGATGTATCGCGACTCTCAATGGCTTGTGCTGCGCTTCTTCTGCTGCGTCTCCTCCTGTACGCGTCGTCCGTACACGACGGAGACTCCTGTACGCGTAGTCCTGTACGCGACGGAGACTCCTGTACGCGTAGTCCCGTGCGCGACGGCGGCCCTCAGTCGATGACGGTGTAGCCCGACTCCCGCAGCGCCTCGCCGATCTCCGCGCAGTGTTCCGGGCCCTTCGTCTCCAGGTGCAGCTCCACCTCCGCCTCCGTCAGCCCCAGCCGTGAGTCGGTCCGCACATGGCTCACGTCCAGGACATTGACGTCCACCGCCGACAGCGTCCCCAGCAGCGTCGCGAGCACACCGGGACGGTCGGTCAGCCGCAGCCGGACCGCCAGATAGCGGCCCTGCGCGGCCATGCCGTGCCGCAGCAGGCGCTGCAGCAGCACCGGGTCGACATTGCCGCCGGACAGCACCGCCACCACCGGCCCCTCGAAGGCGCCGGGGTCGCTCAGCAGTGCCGCCACAGGGCTGGCACCGGCCGGCTCGACCACCAGTTTGGCCCGCTCCAGACAGAGCAGCACGGCGGCGGACAGCGCGTCCTCGGACACCGTACGGACCTCGTCGACCAGGTCGCGGACGATCCGGAAGGGCACCTCGCCCGGCCGCCCCACCAGGATGCCGTCGGCCATGGTGCTCGGGCGGTGGACCGACACCGGACGCCCCGCCGCCAGCGAGAGCGGATAGGCCGCGGCGCCCTCCGCCTGCACCCCCACCACCCGCACATCCGGGCGCAGCGCCTTCACCGCGGTGGCGATCCCCGCCGCCAGTCCCCCGCCGCCGACACCGACGACGACGGTGCGCACCTCCGGGCACTGCTCCAGGATCTCCAGACCGACCGTGCCCTGGCCCGTGATGACATCCGGATGGTCGAACGGATGGATGAACACCGCCCCCGTCGCGGCCGCGTACTCCTGTGCGGCGGCCAGTGTCTCGTCCACCACCTGTCCGTGCAGACGTACGTCGGCTCCGTACTCACGGGTCGCGCTGATCTTCGGCAGCGGGGCGCCCTTCGGCATGAAGACCGTGGAGTGCACACCGAGCAGCGAGGAGGCGAGGGCTACTCCCTGCGCATGGTTGCCCGCGCTGGCCGCGACGACACCCGCCGCACGCTCCTCGGGCAGCAGCCCGGCGATACGCACATAGGCGCCGCGCAGCTTGAACGAACCGGTCCGCTGGAGGTTCTCGCACTTGAGGTGCACCGGCGCGCCGACCAGTCGGGACAGATGTCTGCTGCCCTCCAGGGCGGTGACACGCGCGATGCCCGCGAGCATCTTCTGCGCACCCTTCACATCGTCCAGCGTCACCATCGGCAAGGAGCGGGCCGTGCTGTAGTTCATGACCATCAGTCTCGCAGTTCGCTCCCGTGCACAGCAGGTGCGACCGAGCACCGAACGGGTTTGCGCAGCGCCGGTACACCCCGGGCCCCGGCCGCGTACCCTGTCCCCCAACCTTCCGGCTCCCCACGCATGAAGTGAGCTTCCGGCCATGCCCACAACCCCTGACATGTCGACGGACATGACGACCCTCGGCGACACCGGTCTTCTGGACACGCTGCAGCACCAGGTCGCGGTGTTCGCACGCCGCGCCGAACAGACGCGGCTCGGCGGGGTCGGGCAGGTGCGCAACTCCATGGACCGCGCCGCCTATCTGCTGCTCAACCGCCTCGACAGGGAAGGCCCGATGGGCGTCAAGGCACTCGCCGCGAGCATGGGCATCGACTCGTCGACGGTCACCCGTCAGGTGGCCCCGCTGGTCGACACGGGCCTGGTCAAGCGCACCTCGCACCCGGAGGACGGGCGTGCGGTGGTGCTCCAGCTCTCCCCGCGCGGACTGTCCCGGCTGGAGGAGGTCCGCTCGTCCCGGCGCCGGCTGATGGCCGAACTGACGCATGACTGGACGCCGGAGGAGCGCCGGGACTTCTGCGGTCTGCTCACTCGCTTCAACGGGGCCCTCTCCGCCCTCCAGACGACGCACACGGGCCCCGGGTCCCCGTCCCAGCCGGCGTCCTGACCCCGGCGTCCTGACCGCGGGGCCGCCGCCCTCGACACCGGCGCGCGGGCATGCGCGCCCTCCCGGCTCTTGACCCGGGGGCGCGACCGGTCTCAGATGAGACCCGGGTCCTTGCCGTACGCGCTCCGCATGCCGGTCGTGCTTCCTCGCGCTTCCTCGCACCCGGGTGCCCGCCGCGGACGACGGGGGCTTCTGTCCCCGTCAGATCGCCCTCAGGGGGAGGCGCGGTGCGAGAACGGAGTACGTCCCGAGGTGCCCGCCGGGACCGGGAGTTCGAGGCGTTCGTCGCGGGTGCGGCCGGGCGGCTGCTGCAGACCGCGACCCTGCTCACCGCGGAACCTCCGGACGACAACCCGGGTGCGCGGCGCCTGCTGACCGGGGCCCTCGCCCGGACGTACGCCTCCTGGGACCGGCTGCGCGACGAGGACCCCTACGACCGGACGCGCCGGAATCTGGCCACCCGCTTCGCGCGCGGTACCTGGTCCCGGTACGGGGCGCTCGGCCGGTGGCGGAGGGACCCGGGCGGTGTCCTCGCCGGTCTCTCGCCCCCGGAACGGCTGGTCCTCGTGCTGCGGCTGCACGAGGGCCTGGCGGAGGAGCAGACGGCGGCGCTGCTGGGCCTGTCGGCCGAGCGGGTGCGGGCACTCTGCATGCGGGCGGCGACGACGCTGCTGCGTCCGCCGAGCGGACCGGCGCGGGTGGCGCCGGTGGCCGGGGTGAGTCCGTCGTGAGCGGGCCCCGGCGTGGCACCGGAGCCTCGCACGTCCCCGGCCGTGCGGCCGGGGACGGCTGGCGGGCGATGAACCTTCCCCTGCGGGAGGCGGCGGTACGGCGGCTGCTGGAGCGGACGCCGCCGCAGGTGCCTCCCGAGCTGTACGCGGAGGTGGTGCGGCGCGGCGGCCGTATGCTGCGCCGCCGGGCGCTGGCGCGCCGTCTGCTGTGGCTGGCGCTGCTCGCCGCGGCCCTCGCCTTCGCGATCTGGGCGTCCTCGGCGCACCCCTGGGCGGAGCCGCCGTCCACGACGACTCCGCCCGTCAGCGACTGGTGAGAGGGGCTCGGCCGGTGCCACCGCTGTCGGGCACGGCACCGGCGCGTGGCTCCCGGTCTAGCCGAGGGCCTGCTTCAGGTCCTCCAGGAGGTCCTCGGCGTTCTCGATGCCGACGGAGATGCGGACCAGGTCGGCGGGCACCTCCAGGGCCGAGCCGGCCACGGAGGCGTGCGTCATGCGCCCCGGGTGCTCGATGAGGGACTCGACACCGCCGAGGGACTCGCCGAGCGTGAACACCCGGGCCCGGTTGCACACCTCGACGGCCGCCTGCTCGCCGCCCTCGACCTGGAAGGAGACCATGCCGCCGAACGCCTTCATCTGCTTGGCGGCGATCTCGTGACCGGGGTGCTCCGGCAGACCCGGGTACAGGACGCGCTTCACCCGCGGGTGCCGGGTGAGCATCTCGGCGACCTTGGCGGCGTTCTCGCTGTGCCGGTCCATGCGGACGGCCAGCGTCTTGGTGCCGCGCAGCACCAGCCAGGAGTCGAAGGGACCGGCGACCGCGCCCATCGCGTTCTGGTGGTAGGCGAGCTCCTCGCCCAGTTCCCGGTCGTTGACGATCAGCGCACCGCCGACGACGTCGGAGTGACCGCCCATGTACTTGGTGAGCGAGTGCACGACGACATCGGCGCCCAGGGACAGCGGTTCCTGGAGGTAGGGGGTCGCGAAGGTGTTGTCGACGACGAGCCTGGCACCCGCGTCACGGGCGATCTGGGCGACCGCGGCGATGTCGGTGATGCCGAGCAGCGGGTTGGAGGGGGTCTCCACCCAGACGACCTTGGTCCTCGGGGTGAGCGCGGCCCGCACGGAGGACGGGTCGCTGGTGTCCGCGACCGACCACTCCACGCCCCACCGGGAGACGACCTTGGCGAAGAGGCGGAACGTGCCGCCGTAGGCGTCGTTCGGGATGACGACGTGGTCGCCGGGGCTCAGCAGCGTACGCAACAGGCAGTCCTCGGCCGCCAGTCCGGACGCGAACGCGAGGCCGCGGCGGCCGCCCTCCAGGGCGGCGAGGTTCTCCTCCAGGGCGGTCCTGGTGGGGTTGGCGCTACGGCTGTACTCATAGCCGCCGCGCAGCCCGCCGACGCCGTCCTGCTTGTAGGTCGACACCTGGTAGATCGGCGGGACGACCGCGCCGGTGAGGGGGTCCGCTGTGTTCCCCGCGTGAATCGCGAGGGTCTCGAAGTGCTGACTGATGTGCCTGTCGCTCATGCGCACCGAGGGTAGTGCGCCCGCGCCCGGGATGACGCCCTCGGGGCTCCGGGCCGGGTGAGCGCGGCGGTAAGTCGTCCACAGGCGCGGCGGACAGGTTGGCCAAGTGTCGCATCGGTCTGGTTCGCTTGAGACATGGTGATTCTCTGGGTCCTGATGGCGCTGGCACTGTTCAGCATGGTCCTGCTGCCCGTCCTGATGCGCAGGCGCGCGGGTGTCCAGCAGGTCCTGCCGGGCGACCCGGACGCCGCCGACCCGTCGGACTACGGCTTTCTGCGCCAGGAGGACCTGGACATCCGGATGCCCGGCCCCGACCAGGACCTGCTGGACGTCCTGGACCTGGTGCAGCGCACCCAGGACCACCGCGCGGCCTCGCAGCTCCTGGCCGGCACGGAGAAGGACGGCGAGACCCGCTGGCAGCGCGTCCAGGCCTTCGCGGGGGCCGCGTCCCTGGAGCTGCAGCAACGGCCCGGCGGAGTGAGCGAGACGCCCGGCGGCCAGTGGCTGCGGGTCTGGCGGGCCGAGGCGCCCAAGGACGCGGGCGCGGCGGCGGTGCACGCGGAGTTCCTGGTGCAGCAGGCGTGGCGCACCTCGACGCCGGGGACGGACGAGTTCCGGATCATCATGGAGGAGGCGCGGTCGGCGTGCGGGCAGGCGGCGCTGCTGGCCCCCGGCGACCCGGTGCCGTACATCATCGAGCTCTCGGTGGCCCGCGGGCTCGGTTATGCGCAGCCGGAGTTCGAGCAGCTGTGGCTGAAGATCCTGGACCGCGCCCCGGCCCATATGGGCGCGCATCTGGCGGCGCTGCACTACTGGTGCGAGAAGTGGCACGGCACACGGGAGCTGGCGTACTCCTTCGCCGAGGCGGCCGCGGCCCGGGCCCCGAGGGGCTCGCTGCTGGCCGCGATGCCGCTCTTCGCGGTCTTCGAGCACCTCCCCGAGGTGAACCTGGTCAGCAGCTTCTACCGGAGCGAGGTCGTGACCAGGGCGATCCACGGTGCGCTCTTCGCGGTGCAGTCGGCCCGCCCCGACGACCCCATGCTGGCGCACGTCCGCCATCTGCTGGTCTTCTTCCTGGTCCGCAGCGAGCGCTGGGCGGAGGCCATGGCCCAGCTGGTCCACGTCGACGGCCATGTGGGCGCCCTGCCCTGGATCCTGACGCCCGACCCGGCTGCGGACTATGCGCTCTTCCGCGCACTGGCGGTGGCGGGGTACGAGGCGAACGGGGGAAGTCCCGCGACACTGCTCCACTGAGCAGCGGACCGAGCACCGTGCCCCGCGCCCGGGCCCGCACCCGATCCCGGGCAGGGGGCCGGAATTGCCCTCTGACCTGCGGTGGTGCATACTCCGGCGTACTCCGCATACTTTGCGTTCCCCCCACATCTGCACCACCCGCGGTCGCCTCCCGGCGGTCGCACCGCTCGCCATGTCCGTTTCATGGGTCCTGTGGGGGGATCTGCCCGATGGGCGCAACTCTGCGCGCACTGCGCGCCGTCATACTGCTGTTCGGTTTTCATGCGTTGAACCTGGGGCTGCTCGCGGCGCTGGCCGCCCTCGACCTGGCGGCGATCCGCTGGGCGCCCGGCCTGGTCACCGGCAAGATCGTGCTGGTCTCGGTCCTGCTGGCCGTCCCCGTGGTGCGCGGCATGTTCATGCTCCGCACACCCAAGGACGAGGTCCTGCCGGGCCTGCCGGTGACCGACACCCGGGAACCCCGGCTGTGGGCGCTGGTGCGGGAGCTCGCCCGGGCCGCCGGCACCCGCGCCCCCGACGAGATCGTGCTCACCGGCGATGTCAACGCGGGCGTCACCGAGCGGCCCCGGCTGCTCGGTCTGCTCCCCGGCCCACGCCGCCTCTATCTCGGCGTACCGCTCCTGATCGGGCTGAGCGAGGCCCAGCTGCGCGCCGTACTCGCCCATGAGTACGGGCACTTCACGGGCGGCGACACCCGGCTGTCCGCCCTGGTCGTCCGGGGCCGGACCCAGATCGGGCGGGTCATCGGGCGCTTCCGCGCCAAGGCCGACCACACCGTGGCCAAGGAGCGGGCGCGCCAGGAGAAGGCCGCCGCCCGGCGCAAGAAGCCCCGGGAGATCGACACCACCGGGGCCGGGATCACCTACCGGACGATGGCCTGGATCTACACCCGGTACGGACAGTTCTATCTGCGGGCCTCGCTGTCGACGGCCCGCGGCCAGGAGTACGCGGCGGACCTGACCGCCGTCCGGATCACCGGACGCGACGCGACCGCCTCGGCGCTGCGCGAGGTCCGGGTGCTCGCCGCCTCGCACGACTTCTATCTCGACTCCTACGCCGGCCTCGGCATGCCCGCGCGGCTGATGCCGCCGCGCGGCGAGTTCTTCGGGGGCTTCGGCCGGCTGCTGTCCGCCCGCGCACTGGAACTGGTGCGGCTGCGCACACGACTGCCCGAGGCGCCCTCGTCGCCGTACGACTCCCACCCGCCGATCGCGGAACGCGTCCGCCGGATCGAGGCCCTGCCCGCCGACGGACGCGACGACGAGGCCAAGGGCTCCGCGCTCGCCCTGCTCACCGACCCGGAGCAGATCCTGGTGGCCCTGGAGGACGCGGTTCTGACGGACGAGGTGCGGGCCTTCCGCCGTACCGACGGCTGGGAGGAACTGCTGGACGCCTCGATGGCCGAGACGCTCACCGTCCTCGACACCCCGCTGCACCGGGCCCTGGCGTTCTACACCAAGGACCGGCCGACGCTGGACTCGCTGCTGACGGTGATCGACGACGGGCAGTTGTGGCGGATGGCGCAGCGGCTGCCGCTGTCCGACGAGGCGGCGTCCGCGAAGGGCCGTGCCTTCCGTGAGTTCGTCCGCCCCGTGCTGCACGACGCGCTGCGGACCATGGTGCTGGCCGAGTTCAGTGCCCACTCGCTGCTGCACTGGGAGTTCTCCTGGGAGCGGGCGGCGACGGTGCGCCTGCCGGGCCCCGGCGAGGACACCGAGGCCGCCGGTGAGGCACTCGAGGCCGCCCTGGACGCGGCGCTCGCCGACCACCCGGACACCGGGCCGCTGCGCGCCCTGCTCCCACCGGCCCGCACCGCCTGACCAGCCCCCGCCTTTCCCCCGCTCCCCCTTTCCCCGCCCTGTCCCCCGTCCCCCGTCCCCCGTCCCCCGTCCCCCTGACGACTCTCTCCCCATCGACCGAGAAACGGACTCTCCCCGATGACCGTCCTGCTGTGGATCCTGGGCGTCCTGGCCGTCCCCACACTGCTCTTCGCCCTCTGGCTGGCCTGGGTCTTTCTGAAGGAGTTCTTCTCGCCGACCCCCGAGGACAACACGGAGGACGGCGCGAAGGCCGCCGAACAGTTCGGCCTGCTCCCCGTCGAGCGGCAGAACACCGACCTCGCCGCACCGCTGCCCGCCGACTGGGAGGCCGCCCTGAGCGCGCTGCGCGGCGAGGACTGGCGGCCCGCCGCCGACCTGCTGCGGAGCATCGGCCCCGACTGGGAGCGCCGGTCTGCCTTCGTATATCTGCTGGGCGAGCGCGCGGCCGAGGACGACTCCTGGCTGCTCGTCTGGGAGAAGGAACGCCCCGACGACCCGGACGCCGCCGTGGTCAGGGCCCGCAGCACGGTCATCCTCGCCTGGCAGATCCGGGGCGGCAAGCGGGCCCAGTACACCACCCAGGAACAGTTCGAGGGCTTCCGCCGGACGCTGGTGCGCGCCCGTGAGGAGACGGCGCGGGCCGCCGCGCTGAACCCCGACGACCCCACCCCGTACATCGCGGAGATCTGGGTGGCGCTCGGCCTCGGCTACGCCAACTCCCAGATGGACAAGGTGTGGGCGGAGATCACCAGCCGTGCCCCGCACCACTACGAGGCGCACTTCTCGGCCTTGCAGTACTGGTGCGCCAAGTGGCGCGGTTCGGAGCGGCTGGCCGGCGAGTTCGCCGAGCGGGCGGCGGCCGCGGCACCGCTGGGCAGCCTGCTCACGGTGCTGCCGCTGATCGCCCACTTCGAGCACGACGAGTCGGAGGACAACGCGGTCGACCGCACACCCGAGATGGTGGCCCGGGTCGACGCCGGTCTTGCCGACGCCGCGGCGGCCGATCCGGCGCATCCTCGGCTGCCCGAGCTGCGGCACATGCTGGCGTACTACCTGTCGTTGCAGGACCGGGACGAGGCGGCGCTCGAACAGTTCAAGCTGGTCGACGGCCATGTGAACGCGCTGCCGTGGCGCTACCGGAACGACAGGGCCGCGTACTACTGCCAGATCCGCGACTCCTCGGCCGCGGCGGTGGCGGCCGCCTCCGCCGCCGAGCCGACCGTCTGACGTCCGACAGGCTGCCGGAGCGCGTTCCGGTACCGGAATCTGCGGCACCGGAATGCGGGCGGCGCCGGGATCGTTGACCCTGGTGCCGCGGCTCGCGCGCCCGTGGGAGCGGCGGCACCGACGGGCCCGCTGTGACGGACGGGCCCGCCCCAGACCGACAGGGAGACCCTCATGCTCTTCGGCCGAACGCCGCAGCTGCCCACCCCCGAGCAGGCGCTCAAGGGCCGGCCCGGGCCTGTGTTCGAGGTCCCCGACCGCCACACCGTCCTCGGCACCCCGCTGCTCGGTCCCTACCCCGAGGGCCTGGAGATCGCGGACTTCGGGATGGGCTGCTTCTGGGGTGCCGAACGCACGTTCTGGCGGCTCCCGGAGGGGGTGTGGACGACGCTGGTGGGCTACCAGGGCGGCCACACCGAGAACCCCACCTATGAAGAGGTCTGCTCCGGCCTGACGGGCCACACCGAGGCGGTCCGGGTGGTCTACGACCCGAGGAAGATCTCCTACGAACGCCTGCTGAAGGTGTTCTGGGAGTCCCACAACCCCACGCAGGGCTTCCGCCAGGGCAATGACGTCGGCACCCAGTACCGCTCCGCGGTCTACACCCACTCGCCCGCCCAGGCGGCCGCGGCGGAGGCGTCCCGCGAGGCCTACCAGAAGGTCCTCACGGCCTCGGGCCACGGCCGGATCACCACCGAGGTGCTCCCCGCCGAGGGCCGCACGTTCTATCCGGCGGAGGCCTATCACCAGCAGTATCTCTCGGACGCCAAGAACCCGAACGGCTACTGCGGGCTCGGCGGCACGGGGGTCGAGCTGACCGCGCCCTTCGAGACCAACTGGGGCGCCTCCTGCCCGACCGGCATCGCCCCCGCCCCGGAACCCACGGACCCCTGACCGTCCCCTGTCGTCCCGGGCGCTGACACCACCCCGGAGCGGAACCTTGTCAGTGTCCGGGGAATGCCGCACGCCCGGCACGGCCCTGCGGTCCGCGCCCCGGCGGGGGACAATGGGGTGCTCTCGGACCGGGCGAGGTGATGGCCATGCCCGCATGGCATCTGCGGGACTATCACGACGACGATCTCGATCAGGCGATCGAGATCTGGGACCGGAGCCGTCCGCCCGACGAGGAGCCGGTCTTCCCGATCTCCGAGGTGATGGCGGCGACCGAGGCCGGGCAGACCGCGGTGGTCGCGGTGGTCGGCGACGACGTGGTCGGCATCGCGGTGGCGCAGGCCAACGGGAGACGGGCCTGGATCATTCTGGTGGCGCTCTCCTCCCGCTGGCGCGACCGCGGGATCGGCAGTGCCCTCCTCGGCGAGCTGGAACGGCGCCTGCGGGCGCTGGGGGTGCGCCGTATCAGCGCCCTGCTGCCCGCCCATGCCGCCGGGACACGGGCACTGGAGCACTCGGGCTATGAGACCCGTGACGGCCTGACCTACTACGAGAAGGTCGAACCGCGGGAGACCGCCAACACCGATGTGCTCAAGGCGCTCGGCGGCCGGGTGCTGCCCGACGGGCTCTGGGACGGCATGGCCGGCATGGAGCGGGAGAAGCAGGTCGTCGAACGCCGGATCGTGCTTCCGCTGATCGAGCCGATGCTGGCCGACCGCTACGGCGTGGCACCGCCGAAGGCGGTCATCCTGTTCGGTCCGCCCGGCACCGGGAAGACCAGCTTCGCCAAGGCGGTGGCCTCGCGGCTCACCTGGCCGTTCGTGGAGCTCTTCCCGTCCCGGCTCGCGGCCGACACGAGTGAGGGGCTCGCCATGGCGCTGCGGCAGGCGTTCGCGGACCTGGCGGAGCTCGACTCGGTGCTGCTCTTCATCGACGAGGTCGAGGAGATCGCCGGGGTGCGCTCCGGGCGGGCGGTCGACCCCGGGCACGGGGTGACCAACGAACTGCTCAAGCTCATCCCCAGCTTCCGTGAGCACGACGCCCGGCTGCTGGTCTGCGCCACCAACTCGGTACGGTCGCTCGACCCGGCCTTTCTGCGGCCGGGACGGTTCGACTACGTCATCCCGATCGGGCCCCCGGACCCCACCGCCCGCGCGGAGATCTGGACCCGCTATCTCCGGGCCGCCGAGGACACGGTGGACGTCTCCCGGCTGGTCGAGGCGAGCGAACTGTTCACCCCGGCCGACATCGAGTTCGCCGCCCGCAAGGGGGCGCAGGCGGCGTTCGAACGCAATGTCACCCGCCGCCAGGGCCGTTCGGCCACCACCGAGGACTACCTGACCGCGATCACGGACACCCGACCGACCCTCACCGCCCGGGCGATCGAGGAGTTCAACGAGGACATCGACACCTACAGCCGGCTCTGAGGCCGATCGCGCCGCCCTCGGCGCGGACGCGGCCGAAAAGCGCCGTCCGAAGGGCGCCCCATGGCGATCGACGCGGTGCGATGGCAGGGTCATGAAGCAGTGCGGGGCAGGGGCGGGGAGACGGAGGGGGTCGTCGTGTTGTTCGCGAGGAGTCGTACGGTGCGGATGCCCACGCGGGAGGAGGCTCCCGCGGGGCGGCCGGCGCCCGCGTACGAGGTGCCCGCGGCACACGCCCTGCTGGGCACGCCGTTACAGGGGCCCTACCCCGAGGGGCACGAGGTCGGGGACTTCGCCCTGGGATGCTTCTGGGGAGCCGAACGGCGGTTCTGGGAGGTTCCCGGCGTGTGGACGACCCTGACCGGGTTCCAGGGAGGGTTCACGCCCCACCCCGTGGACGACGAGGTGCGGACGGGGCGCACCGGGCACGCGGAGACCGTACGGGTGGTGTTCGACCCGGGGATGGTGTCGTACGGCGAGCTGCTGAGGGTGTTCTGGGAGGGGCACGACCCCACCCAGGGCTTCCGCCAGGGCAATGACCTCGGCACCCATGTGCGTTCGGTGGTCTTCACCCACTCCGCGGCGCAGCACGCGGCGGCCGAGCGGACCCGCGCCCGCTACCAGGAGGCCCTCACCCCCTTCGGGTACGGCGCCATCACCACCGACATCCTCCCGGCCGGGGAACACCCCTTCTATCCGGCGAGCGCCCTGCACCAGCAGTATCTGTACCGGAACCCGTCCGGCTACTGCGGCCTCGGCGGCACGGGCATCAGCCTGGGCGCCCCGCCCGGACCGCAGTGAGGCACGCCCCTCCGGTTCCCCTTTCCGACGAGTCGGTGCCCTCGACGCGGGCCAGGACGTTCACAAAGGGGTGAGCGGGTGGGCGGCGCGGTGACGCCATGGCCCCGGGCGAGTGACGGGGTGAACATATGGACGGGAGCGGTGAAGAGGCCTTCCGGACCCGTTTCACCGGGCCATATGACGCAGGGTGAAGCTCTGTTCTCCGGAATATGGCTGCACGCATATTCCGAATGACATCCTGCGGGTAAGGTCATCCGACCGGAGAAACGATTTTTCATGGATCCATTCCCCCAAATGCCGGATGCCTCACGGCGCATGACGCTCGTTAGGTGATCGTGACTTGGAACGAACCGGAAGATCAGATCCCCGTCGGAAGTGGAGTCGTATGGCCCGACCCAGCCGGCGGTGACACGCGCCTCAAGGGTTGCTCGGATCTCCTCGAGGATTTCCTCAAGAAGATCGGCGACATGGAAAGCGAATATCTGCGCACCCTGGATGGAGCGCCCTGAACGAGGGCGCGGAGGATCTGAGCATGGACAGGCTTCCCGGCGAGCCAAGCCTCTACGACCTTCAGTTCGCCCTGCGCACCGACTACGCGCTGGGGCAGTGCTCCTACACCGTCGATCCCCTCGAGACGCGCCACGCCTGGAACGCCTCCGCTTCGGACATGACGTCCACCGGCTGGGATCCGGACGAGGAACTGGCCCAGATGCTGTCCACGGCGGTCGGCCCTGAACCCGCGCCCCCGCCGCTGGAGGATCAGCACCGTCAGCGGAGCGACCACCGGCGCCCCCGCCCGGCCCACACCCTCGACAGCGGCCAGCAAGTCACCCCTGTCACGGTCCTGGTCGCCACCATCGCCGCGTGCGCCGTGGCCATGCTGGGCTGGTCCATCGCCTATTCGTACAACCAGCTCTGCACCATCGCTTCCATGGTTCTTCCGTCCCCCCTGGCGCAATGGTGGCCGCTTACGGTGTACGGGCCGTGGTTCGTGGCGGCCCTCTCGATTCTTCGGGCGTCCCTTCAGCACCGCACCGCCCGGCGGTCCTGGGGCGTCATTCTGGTCGCCTCCGCCACGGCGGTGGCCCTGTGCATCAGCAACTCGGCCTATTCCCTGCTCTCGATGGTGATCGTCGGAATTCCGCCGATCACCGCGCTGGTGTGTTTCCGGGAGCTGGTCGGCCAGATCTCGTCGAAATACCGCCCCCGGCACGCCGCGCCCGGCAAGGAGCCGTCCGGCAGGGGATGATGCGGCGCCGCGCCGCGCAGTCACCGGGAACGGCACCCGTGCTCCAGACGCGGGTGCCGTTCGCCGTGTCCGCCGTGGGAGAGGGCCGCGGCCGGACGGCGCTCAGCCCTCGTCGGTGTCGGGCCTGGTCAGGATCTCCAGCCGATGGCCGTTCGGGTCGTCGAAGTACGCCCCGCGGCCCCCGTGGCGGTGGTTGATCTCGCCGGTGTGCTCATGGTGCGGGTCCGACCAGTACGTCAGGCCCGCCGTCCGGATACGGGAGAAGATCGTGTCGAAGTCCTCCTCCGAGACCAGGAACGCATAGTGCTGCGGGCTGATCGTGTCGTCCGTCTCCATGTAGTCCAGCGTCACCCCGTTCGGCATCTGTACCGGGGTGAACGGGCCGTACTCCGGAGCCACGTCCAGCCCCAGCAGATCCGCCAGGAACCGTGCGGACGCCTCCTTGTCGTGTGCGGCGACGATCGTGTGGTTCAGTTCGACCGACATCGGTGCCTCCTTCGCGCCGGGCGCCAGGACCACCTTCCACGCTAGTACCGCTGGGCCCCACCGCACCCGCCGAAGCGCTCTGCCGGACCGCCCGCACCCGCTCCGACCTGCGAAGAAACCAAAAAACCGGCCGGGCGACGCCCGCTCGGCCGGTGTGCACGGTTCGGGACGGCACGGGCCCCCACGCGGAAGGGCCCGCCGGGAGGTTGCTCCCGGCGGGCCCCGCGCTCATGCCGTGGTCCGGCCGTCGGTCACTTGCCGTAGTAGGCGTTGTAGATCGACAGGACCGAGGTGTTGCCCTTCTTGTCCACGATCTTGCCGCGGAACGAGATCGCCTTGCCCTTCGCCGGGTTCTTGAGGGTGATCTTGCCCTTCTTGACCGTCAGCTTGGTCCAGGTCTTGCCGTTGTTGTACGACGCCCACACCGTCAGGGACTTCAGGTTGCTGCCCGCGGCCGAGCCCTGCACGGTGACCGGAACGGTGACCTTCTTGCCGGCCTTGACCCGGCTGTCCAGCCCGGTGGTCGCCGCGAAGCGGACCGTCGAGGCGGGCAGCTTGGCATAGCCGGCCTTCTTGGACTTGAAGGTCCAGCTCGCGTCGACCCGGGTGGAGGTCCCGGCGACCTTGGCGCTGCGGGTGACCGAGGTCGTCAGCTTGTACGAGGCATCTCCGGCCGGGACCTTGAAGGGCTGGCCGAACAGCGGGTCGTTGTTCGATCCCACCTTGGTGCCGTTGCGGTACAGGGTCGTCTTGGCCGAGCTGACCGTGGAGAACCCGTAGTGCGTCTGGCCGTCGGCGAACAGCGGCAGATCACCGTAGATCTCGTTGCCCTCACGGAAGATGCCGTAGTCGGCGCTGACCCGCGGCCCGAACACGGCCGTGTTGAAGGTCTTGGAGTAGCTCTTGCCGCCCTTGAAGGTCTGCAGGGTGTCGAGGCTGTAGTACGCCTCCAGCTCCGGGAAGCCCCACTCGTCCTTCTTGCTTCCGAACTGGAAGAAGTCCAGACCCCACTTCACCTTCTCGCCGGTCGAGACGCGCAGCGTGCGCGTGCCGCGCAGCTTCTGCTGGACCGGGGAGTTGAAGCCGAAGTCGCCCGGCAGGAAGGCATAGGCGGAGACCGCCCCGGTCTTCCCGCTGGTCGGGGAGCCCAGGTTCACCTTCAGCGTGGCCAGTTCGGACGCCTTGTAGTGGTGGACGTGCGCGCCCTTCAGCTTCTTGACCTTGGCGCTGGTGATGATGTCGTACTCGGCGGCACCACCCTTGGTCCACTGTCCGAACCAGGTCTGGGACAGGCCCGAGGAGACCTCCGGTCCGACGTGCGCCACCCGCACGTCCTTGAAGGACGGCAGGGCGTAGGCGTCATAGAACCCGATCTTGTCGTCGGTGAAGGAGACCATCGCCTCAAGGGGCTTGGCGGCGGAGTCCGGCACCGTGATGTCGGCGGGGTTCGCCTTCGTCAGATCGAGGGTGACCGTGGTGTTCTTGGTGACGCTCAGCCTGGGCTGGACCAGCCAGTCGATACCGCCCTTGGCGGAGACGAAGTCCCGCAGCGAGAGCGAGTCCAGCAGATAGGTGCCCTTGGGCACCCGGATGGTCGTGACGGTCCCGGCCGTCTTCGACAGGTACTCCCTGCCGTCCCGGCCCGTGATGTCGAACAGGCTGGTCAGATGTGTGGGCTTCTGTCCGGCACGGTTGACGTACTTCAGGGTGACGTCGTACGCCTCCGCCTCGTGCTCCACGGCCACGGCCGTGCGCACGCTCTGGCCGCCGCCGTTCGCGGTCACATACGCGGAGTACGCGCCGAAGGTGCTGCCGCCCAGCCTGGTGTCGGCGGTGACAGGGACCGACGCGGTGCCGCCCGCCGGGACGGTGACCTCCTGCACGCCCAGGGTGAAGAATCCGGAGGGCGCGGCCTGGCCCGTGGGGTTCTTGGCCGTGAGCGAGAGCGACAGGGTGACGTCGGTGTCGCCGAGGTTGCGGTAGGTCAGCTCCTTGGTGAGGGGCTGGTCGTCGGTGTGCGGCCATTGCGCGATGCCGAAGTTCACGGACGACGGTTCGGCGAGCACGGTCTGGGCGATCGCCCGGTCCACCGCGATCCGGCCCGTGCCCTGCTGGAAGGGGGTGTAGTTGCCGCCCTTCGCGGAACCCGTCAGCGCGGACTTCAGCTCGGCGAACGTCCAGTCGGGGTGCTGCTGCTTGAGCAGCGCGGCCGCGCCCGCGACATGCGGGGTCGCCATCGAGGTGCCCGAGATGGTCACATAGCCGGCCGGCTTCTCGCCCTCCTCCTTGGCGATGAGGCTGCCGTGGGCGGAGGCGGCGGTGATGTCCACTCCGGGCGCGGTGACATCGGGCTTGATGGCACCGTCGATGCCGGGGCCACGGCTGGAGAAGGAGGCGAGCTTGTCCTTGACGTCGACGGCGCCGACGGTGAGCGCGTCGGCCGCGCTGCCCGGGGAGCCCACGGTCCGGGCGCCCCCGGCGCCGTCGTCGCCCTCGTTCCCGGCCGCGATGGTGAAGAGGATGCCCTTCTGCTCGGAGAGCTTGTTCACCTCCTCCTCGAGCGGGTCGATCTCGGGTGTGTCGGTGTCGCCCAGGCTGAGGTTGACGATGTCGGCGCCCTGCTCGGCCGCCCACTCCATGCCCGCGAGGATGGCGGAGTCGTCGCCGTACCCGTCGTCGCCCAGGACCTTGCCGTTGAGGATCTTCGCACCGGGGGCGACGCCCTTGTAGGTGCCGTTCGACCTGGCGCCCGTACCGGCCGCGATGGACGCCACATGGGTGCCGTGGCCGTACTTGTCGCCGGTGCCGGTGGCGGCCGAGAAGTTCTTGGCGGCGATCACCTGGCCCTTGAGGTCGGCGTGGGTGGTGTCGACACCCGTGTCCAGGACAGCGATCTTGACGCCCGTGCCGTCGTATCCCGCGGACCAGGCCTGGGGGGCGCCGATCTGCGGCACCGATCTGTCGAGGCTGGCTTTGCGGACACCGTCGAGCCAGATGTGCGCGATACCGGAGGCGGCGCTGTCGCCGTCGGTGACGGCCTTCCACAGCTCCTGCACGTCCCGCTGCGGCGTCTGGACCGCGTCCGCGTTCAGCGACCTCAAGGTCCGGCGGAGCGTGCCCGCCTCGCGGACCTCGGCCTTCGCGGTGTTCGCCGTGCCCTGGTAGCCGACGATCACCTTCAGGCCGTTCTTCTGCGCCTTGCGGATGCGGGAGGTGTCGAGTGCGGTGACGTCGAACAGACGCCCGTCGAGCTTCCCGGAGGCGATCAGGCCCGCCGCGTCGGCGGGGACCACAAAGGTGTGCCCGCCGGCCTTACGGACCTGGACGGGAATGTTCTCGCGGCCCTTGGCCCGCTCGATGCCGACGACCCGGCCCTTGGCTCCGAGGACGACACGGTCACCGGTGATCAGGGTGATCCGGTGCTCGGACGCGGAGCCCGTCGCGGCCATGCGCGCCGCCGTCACCGCCGCCGCCGACACCGGGCCGGTCATACCCGCTGTGGCCGCGACGGCTGCCGCCGTGGCGACCACGGCAGCGCACGTTCTTTTCATATGTCTGCGCAAGACTCCCCCTGGGGATGAGACCGGGTGAACTCCCCATTCACCCGAGTGGGGGTAGTCTCGCACGCGTATACGTCAACCCCACGGAATTTGCAGTACTCCGGCGGGTGATGCAGGTCTCAAGTGGCAGGTGCGCAGGGCCTCCTGACGCCGTGCCCGCGCCGGCGAGTCCCCGGCGCGGGCGGGCGCAGCCGAACGGGCCCGCTACGAGGGGGCGTTCTCCTTGACGGTGATCTTCCCCTTGCGGATGGTGGCCAGCCGCGGGGCCTTCCTCGCGATCGAGGAGTCGTGGGTGACCACGATGAAGGTCAGCCCGTGCTCCTTCCACATACGGTCGAGCACGTCCATGATCTCGTCGCGCATCGACTCGTCGAGGTTTCCGGTGGGTTCGTCGGCGAGCAGCACCTTGGGCTGCTTCACCAGCGCGCGGGCGATCGCGACGCGCTGCTGCTGACCACCCGACATCTCACCGGGCAGATGTCCCAGCCGCTCGCCGAGTCCGACCGACTCCAGCGCCTCGGCCGCCCGTTCGCGCCGTTCCTTCGTCTTCACCCCGAGGGGGACGAGGGCGGTCTCGACGTTCTCCTGGGCGGTCAGGGTCGGGATCAGATTGAAGGACTGGAAGACGAATCCGATGTTCTGGCTGCGCACCGTGGTGAGCCGGGACTCGGAGAGCTTGGCGAGGTCGACACCGTCGAGTTCGACGCTGCCCGTGGTCGGCTTGTCGAGTCCGCCGAGCATCTGCAGCAGGGTGGACTTGCCGCCGCCGGTGGGGCCCTGGATGACGAGCCGGTCGCCGTCGCCGATGGTGAGGTCGACTCCGTCCAGGGCGTTCACGATCGCCTTGCCCCGCGTATAGCGCTTGGTGACGCCGGTGAGTACGTACATGAGGGGTGACTCCTGGTTGGGGTGGGGTGAGGGCCTGCCGTGACGGCGGGCCCCGGGACCCGCGCGAGGTGCGGGGCGGGTGCTACTCGACGCGGCGCAGGGCGTCCGCCGGGCGCAGCCGGGAGGCGCGCCAGCCGCCGAAGGCGCCGGCGATCAGGCCGCCGGCGACCGCGAGGGCGACCGCCAGGGCGATGGTGGTGGCGCTGACCGGCGCGGTGAGGGCCACCTCCAGGGTCTTCGCGGCCCCTCGGCCGGGACCGCCGAGGGCCGTGCCGGCCGGACCACCGGTGAGGACACCGCCGCCCCCGCCGCCTCCGCCGCCCCCGCCGAGCTGGGCCTCGAGCGTGGGGCTGATCGCGGTGACGACATAGGCGCCCGCCAGGCCGAGCGCGATACCGAGGATTCCGCCGACCAGGCTGTTGACGACGGCCTCACCGACCACCTGCCGGGTCACCCGGCCCGACTTCCAGCCCAGCGCCTTGAGCGTGCCGAACTCGCGCACCCGGCGGGAGACGGCGGAGGAGGTCAGCAGACCGGCCACCAGGAACGCGGCCACCAGCACGGTGATGGACAGCCACTTGCCCACGCTGGTGGCGAGGCTGGAGGCGGTGGAGAGCGAACCGGAGACGGTGGAGGCGAGGTCCGAGGAGGTGGTGACCGTGGTGCCCGAGACGTTCTTCTGGATGGTCTTCTTGACGGCGTCGATCTGCTGGGAGTCGGTCGCCTTGACGTAGATCGTGGTGACCTTGTTCTTCGCGTCGGCGAGCGTCTGGGCCCGCTGGAGCGGGATGTAGACATTGGCCGCCGCGTCGCCGCTGTCGGCCGTGGCGATGCCGATGACCGAGAACTTGACGCCCTTGACGGTGACGGTGCTGCCGACCTTGAGCTTCTTCTCCTTGGCGTACGCCGAGTCCACGACGGCGACCTTGGCGTCGGTCTCCGAGGACTTGAAGGAGCGGCCGCTGGTGATCTTCGAAGAGGTCAGCGGGCCCAGGGCGGGCTTGGTGACATTGGTGCCGTAGAGGGAGTAGCTGTCGACGCCGAAGTCGGCGCCGCCGCCCTCGACGCGGCCCTGGGGCTCACCGCCGGTGCCGCCGGGACCGCGCTGCCGGCCGCCGTTCTGGAACTGCTTGAACTGGCCCTGGGTGAACTGGCCACTGATCTTGATGACCCGGAGGCTGAGTCCGCCCACCGCGTCCGAGACGCCGCTCTGCGAGCCGACCTTGGTGACCGTGCTGTCGGACAGGGTCTCGAAGCCCTGGACCATCACACGGTCGCTGCTCTGGTCCTTGGAGTCGTCACCGCCGGCGTCGAACCGGAAGCGCGGCTGCCCCGAGCCGCTCGTCGGCGCGGCGGCCGCCTTGGTGACGGTCATGTCGGTGCCGAGTCCGTACAGCGACTCCAGGACCTTGTCCTGGGCCTTCCCCATGCCGGAGGACACGGAGTTGACCACGATGACCAGAGCGATGCCCAGCGCGAGCCCGGAGGCGACGACCAGGGCCGCCTTTCGCCGGCGGCGCAGTTCGCGCCTCAGGTAGGTGAAGAACATGGTCGCAAGTTAGGGAGGCACCCTGATGAACCGATAAGCCATCCATAAAAGAACGATGAAAAGCCGAACCGGCCGGATTCCGCCGCGGAAACGCGGGTGCACGACGCCGAGGCGCCCGCCGCCCCCGAGAGGGGGACGACGGGCGCCGAGGTGAAGTGGGCGTGGACCGGGGGGAGTCGGGCTCAGACGGCCGAACCCGCCTTCCACTGGGCCCAGTCCATGTTCCAGCCGTTGAGGCCGTTGTCCGGGGCGACCGTCTTGTCGCCGGTGTTGGACACCACCACGACATCGCCGATGAGCGTGTGGTCGTAGAACCAGGCGCCCGGCGTGTTCGGGTCGTTGGCGCCCTTCTTGTCCTGGAGGCCCACACAGCCGTGGCTGGTGTTGACGCTGCCGAAGACGGAGGGCGAGCCCCAGTAGTTGCCGTGGATGAAGGTGCCGGACCGGGTCAGGCGCATGGCGTGCGGCACGTCCTTGATGTCGTACTCGCCCTTGCCGTCGTCGTCGGTGAAGCCGACCGTCGCGCCGTTCATCCGGGTCTGGGTGAACTTCTCGGAGATCACCATCTGACCCTCGTAGGTGGTGTTGTCCGGGGCGCCGGCCGAGATCGGGATGGTCTTGACGACCGTGCCGTCCTGGGTGATCTTCATCTGCTTGGTCTTGGCGTCGACGTACGAGACCTGGTTGCGGCCGATCTTGAAGGTGACCGTCTTCTGCTGCACGCCGTACACGCCCTGCGCGCCCTCGACGCCGTCGAGGTCCAGCTTCAGGGTGACGGTGGAGCCGCCCTGCCAGTACTTCTCGGGCCGGAAGTCGAGCCGGTTGGCGCCGAACCAGTGCCCGACGACCTCCTGCCCGCTGCTGGAGCTGACGGTGATCCCCTTCTGCACGGCGGCCTTGTTGCTGATCGCCTTGTCGAAGTTGATCGAGACCGGCATGCCCACGCCGACGGTGGCCCCGTTGTCCGGGGTGAAGTTCCCTATGAAGGAGTGGTCCGGGGCGACGGTCGTGAAGGAGGCGTTCTCATGGGCGTCACGGCCGGCGGAGTCCTCGGCGGTGACGGCGACCTTGTACGTGGTCGCCCGCTCCAGCTGCCCGCTGGGCGCCCAGCTCTTCTTGTCCGCCGATATCTGCCCCTCGACGGCGGTGCCCGACGCGGTGGTCATGGTGACCTGGGTGAGGGTGCCCTTGGCGACCGTCACCTTGGCGGCGTTGTTGATGGACGCGTTGTCGGAACCGTCCGTCGGCGTGATCTTGATCTGCGCCTCGGACGCCTTCTTGGCGGCGGCCTCGTCGGCCTTGGCCTGCGAAGTGTCGCCACCGCCGCCGGAGGCCTCGCTGCCTCCGCTGCACGCGGTGAGCACCAGCATTCCGCCGAGCAGTGCGGACGCGGTCACCAGACCCTTGCGCCGCTTACTGTTCGTCATCACACGCTTCTCCATCGTCGCCGAATCCCCAAAACCCGTGAGTCCTCGCAAGAACCATCAACGCTACGACCGGCCGGTCCCGTTCCACATACGAACGATGTGTGGGCCACGCCACGTCGAGGACGACGAATGCGTGAGCGGTCCGCGTCAGGCGGATCGCCCGAGGCCACCACCTGAGACGACGGAACCCCGGGCGCGGTTGCCGCCGCCCGGGGTCACGGTTTCGCCACGCTTCCTCAGCGCAGTCGGGCCTCTTCCTCGTCCTCCTCGTCGTCCGCGTCGTCCTCGCCGAGGACCCAGTCCGAGGAGTCCGGGTCGTACTCGGTCTCCTCGCTGCTCCAGGTCGCCTGGGCGAGCTCGATCCCCGGCACCTTGCCGAGCAGATCGGCCGGGTCGACCAGATAGGCGAGGGCCTCGGCGGTGTCCTCCGCCACCGCGCTCTCGGTGTAGGCTCGCTCGCCCTCGGGAAGATCCGGATCTTCGGCGATCCGGTGCAGTGCGGTCTTGGCGAGGGCCTCGGCGTCGGTGACCTCGACGACCAGCTCCATACGAAGCCGGACAAACTGTGATGTTTCAGGAGTGCTCATGGCGGGAGCGTACGGCCCCGAGGGGGCGCGGCTTTCCCGCGACCCGCGCCTTTCACTAGCATCGCCCCGCACGTCCAATTCGCAAGCGCCACAGGGGGATCGGTATTTCGTGTCCGCCGCACGTCGAACGACGTCCAGTACTCGCCGGACGTTGCTGACCGCCACCGCCGCGGGGACCCTGCTGGGGGCCCTGTGGTTCGTTCCGTCCGCCAATGCGACACCGGAGACGTCCGGGGAGAGCGCCCTGGCGTCCACACAGACATCCGTCGAAGGGGACACCGGCCAGCCGGACGTCCAGCTGGCCGACACGGGAAGTGTGGACACCACCCCCTATGTGGTGGGGGGCACGCTTCTGCTGTGCCTGGGCGCGGGCTTTGTGACGTACTCGGTGCGCAGGGAGCGGATGGATTTTTGATCCGCTTGACGATTCCTTGACGCAGATTTCACCGTCTGCCCGCCGTCACCGAGGGCGCACGAGCGGTGCACCCCGGTCCGGTCGGATCGGCCGACCTACGTCGTGGGGCCCTGCCGGACGGCAGGGCCCCACGACGTGTCTCCCGCACCCTTACCGCAGCGTCCCGGTGACGGTCTCCACCGCCACGACCAGCCCGCCGTTCCGCACGAAGGCGTCCGCGGCGGCCAGGTCAGGCGCCAGGAAGCGGTCCGGACCCGGCCCCTGGGCGCCCGCCGCTCGCAGGGCGTCGATCGCGGCCCGGGTCGCGGGGGCCGGGGCGAGGCCCTCGCGGAGCTCGACCGCACGGGCCGCGGTGTACAGCTCGATCGCCAGGACCCGGGTCAGGTTGTCCACCGCGGTGCGCAGCTTGCGCGCCGCCGACCAGCCCATCGAGACATGGTCCTCCTGCATCGCGGAGGACGGGATCGAGTCCGCGGAGGCCGGCACGGCCAGCCGCTTCATCTCGCTGACCAGCGCCGCCTGGGTGTACTGGGCGATCATCAGCCCCGAGTCGACACCGGCGTCGTCCGCGAGGAACGGCGGCAGCCCGTGCGAGCGGTTCTTGTCCAGCAGCCGGTCGGTGCGGCGCTCGGCGATCGAGGCCAGGTCCGCCGCCGCGATCGCCAGGAAGTCCAGTACATAGGCCACCGGCGCACCGTGGAAGTTGCCGTTCGACTCGACCCGGCCCTCTCCGGGCAGGACCACCGGATTGTCGACCGCGGAGGCCAGTTCGCGCTCGGCGACCAGCCGGGCGTGCGCCAGCGTGTCCCGGCCGGCACCCGCGACCTGCGGGGCGCAGCGCACCGAGTAGGCGTCCTGGACGCGCGGGGCGTCGTCCTGATGGTGGCCCGTCAGGCCCGAGCCGTTCAGCACGGCGAGCATATTGGCAGCCGAGGCGCCCTGCCCCGGGTGCGGGCGGATGGCGTGCAGCTCCGGCGCCAGCACCCG
Organism: Streptomyces nodosus; assembly: GCF_008704995.1. Taxonomy (NCBI): domain Bacteria; kingdom Bacillati; phylum Actinomycetota; class Actinomycetes; order Kitasatosporales; family Streptomycetaceae; genus Streptomyces; species Streptomyces nodosus. The sequence continues at coordinate 4,697,877 of NZ_CP023747.1, read as the reverse complement.
GTCCGTGCCCAGCAGCGCCTCCAGCGACAGCGCCGCGGTGACATCGGCCGAGGTGTACAGCCGCTCCAGGTCCGCCAGCGCCATGATCAGCATGCCGAGCATGCCGTCGGTGCCGTTGAGGAGGGCCAGCCCCTCCTTCTCGCGCAGCTCCACGGGGGCGAGGCCGTGCTCGGCGAGAAGGTCGGCCGCGGGCCGTACGACGCCGTCGGGGCCCTCCGCGTCGCCCTCGCCCATCAGCGCCAGGGCGCAGTGGGACAGCGGCGCAAGGTCTCCCGAGCAGCCGAGCGAACCGTACTCGTGCACGACCGGGGTGATGCCGGCGTTGAGGAGAGCGGCCATCGCCCGGGCGACCTCGGGGCGGACGCCGGTGTGCCCCGAGCAGACGGTCTTCAGCCGCAGGAACATCAGGGCGCGCACCACCTCGCGCTCCACCCTCGGGCCCATGCCGGCCGCGTGCGAGCGGACGATGTTGCGCTGCAACCGGGTGCGCAGCTCCTGACTGATGTGCCGGGTCGCCAGCGCACCGAAACCGGTGCTGACCCCATAGACCGGTTCCGGCTTGGCGGCCAGCGCCTCCACGATCTCGCGGGCCTCCGCGAGCGCCGCGAGAGCCTCCTCGGAGATCTCGACCCGGGCGCCCGCGCGCGCCACGGCAAGGACGTCGGACGCGGTGACCCCGGACGTCCCCACCACCACAGTGTGCATATCCATATTCAGGAGCGTACGCAGTGAATGCTCTGATGTCATCAGTGGACCGCCCCTCGACCCCTTACATGTGATCCGGGCCGGGGTCAGTGGCGTCCGCGGAAGCGCCGGCGCTCCCCGGCGGGCGGCGGCGCGTCGGCCAGCCGCACGACCGGGTCGTCCGGCCCCTCACGGCCCGCGACCACGGGCTTCGCGGCGCGCAGGGCCTTGGCCCGGTACTGGGCCGCGTCGGCGAGCCGGAACAGCCGACGGGCGGAGCGCACGGCACCGATCGGGTCCTCGGTGGAGGCGACCCCGCAGGCCACCCCGTCGCCGAGCTCCAGCTCCGCGGCCCGCCGGCAGATCTCGTCGGCGACCTTGACGACCTCGTCGGCGGACGGTCCGACCGCGAGCAGACAGAACTCGTCGCCGCCGAGACGGGCGACGAGGGCGCCGGGCAGCATGGCGCCGCACAGCGAGAGGACCGATCCGAAGCGCTCCAGCAGCCGGTCGCCCACGGCATGCCCCCGGGTGTCGTTGACCCGTTTGAGCCCGTTGAGATCGCAGACCACGAGGGAGACCGCGACCCCGTCGCCGCGGTGCCGCTCGACCGCCTCGTCCAGGCGTACGTCGACGGCCCGGCGGTTGGCGAGACCGGTGAGGGCGTCGGTGAAGGCGAGCCGATGGGCCTCCTCCAGGCGCTCGGACTGGGCGATCCCGGCGGCGACCACGGAGGCGAGGACGGTGGCGAAGTCGGCGTCGGCCTCGTCGAAGCCGGGGTCACCGGTCCGGCGGGCGACATACAGCTCGCCCCAGGCACGGCCGTGCAGCATCACGGGGGCCACCACACAACAGCCGCGCCCGCGGCGGCGCAGGGCGGCGACCCGCTGGTGGGAGTACCCGGCGTGCCCCGCGCCGGGGCCCCGCGCGGTCTCCACCCAGGCGCTCGGCCCGCCGCCGCCCGCCCAGCGCTCGTGCAGAAACTCGGTGATCTCCGGGAACTGGTGCACCGGATACGCCTCGCGCTCCGGGAACTCCTCCTCGCCGGGCGCGCGCTCCCCCACATTGACCAGGACCCGCAGCCGTCCGAGCTCGCGCTCCCACACGGAGAGCGCGGCGAAGCTCCCGGCCAGCGCGCGGCACGCGCCGAGCGCCGCGGCACGCCAGGAGTCCCGGGGGGTGTGCGCGGCGGCCATCCCCTGCGCCAGCGCCACCACGGCCCTCAGCCGACTGTCCTCACCCATCCCACCAGGCTAGAAACAAACAGGGCGATATGAGACATCAGTGCGGCGATCAGGGGTGTGCGTCATGTCACCGTCCGGGACGCGGCGCGGTGCCGGACGGTGATCGGGGGTGATCACTCTCCCGGCCAACGGGGGCTGCGCTTCTCGTTGAAGGCGGCCACCCCCTCGGCGCGGTCCCCCGAGAACGCCACCGAGCGCCAGGCCGCGTCCTCGACCTCGAGTCCGGTGCGCAGATCGAGCCCGTGCCCCAGCCGCAGGGCGCGCTTGGCGGCACGCAGACCCACCGGGGAGTTCGCCGCGATACGGCCCGCCAGAGCGAGCGCCTCCGTGCGGTCCTGCCCCTCCGCCACGAGGTCGTCGACCAGGCCCAGCTCCCGTGCCTCGGCCGCCTCCAGACGGCGCGCCGTGAAGATCAGCTCGGCCGCGCGTGCCGCACCCACCCGGCGGGGCAGCAGCTGGGTGCCGCCGCCGCCCGGGATCACTCCGACCGACACCTCGGGCAGCCCGAGCACCGCGGTGCGGTCCGCCACGATCAGATCGCAGGACAGCGCCAGCTCGAAGCCCCCGCCCAGCGCGAAGCCGTGCACCGCGGCGATCGTGGGCATCGGCAGCTCCAGGACCCCGGTGTAGGCGGCGCGCGCGACCGGGCGCTGACGCATCAGGTCGGCGTCCGTGAAGGAGTTCCGCTCCTTCAGGTCGGCACCCACACAGAACGCGCGCTCGTGCGTGGACGTCAGCACCGCCACCCGGACGTCCCGGTCGCCGGCCAGCTGGGCGCAGGCCTCGGCCACGGAGCGGGCCATCGCGGTGGACACCGCGTTCATCGCCTTGGGCCGGTCGAGCACCAGCTCCGCGACGTACTCGTGCCGCCGTACGACGACATGCTCACCGAACCGCCGCTCGTCGCCCTGCTCCGTCATGACACCCTCCCGGTTAACGCGGGTTAACTCCCGACGTCCCCGATCATCGCAGCCCGGGCGGCCCGGCGAAAGCGGTCGCGGAGGTCCGTCGGCTACGGGCCACTGGGGACCGCCCCTCCCCGTTCGGGTGATATCCGGGCCATCTCGCCCTCACTCACCCCCGATCGACACATAATCTGCCGATCGCTGGGGCGCATTCGGGGGGCGTGCGGGCACACCGGGGAGGGACTGCCATGACGACCGACACGGCCACCGCCGGAACCACCACGGAGCCGCCCGACACGGCGGGGCCCCGTTGGCACCGCCCCACGGGCCGGCACCGCAAGCCGCGCCGCCGGCGGATGGTCCTCGCCATCGGGGGCTTCGCCCTGGCCGCCGGGGCCCTGAGCCTGGTACGGCTGGCGTCCGAGTCAACGACCGGCGGGAGCGGGACCACGGAGGCCGAGCCCCGGATCCAGGCCACCCGCACGGCGGCCACGGCCGGCTCCCTGCCCGCCGAGGCTTCCGGGCATCCCGCCGCGAGCGCCCTCACGGAGGCGGCCGGCGGGCCCGGAGTCGCGCTGGACACGGCGGACCCGACGACGAGCCCGGCCACGAGCCCGTCACCGTCGGCCCCACCCGCCACCACCGCTGCCGACGGCACCCCCGAGGTTCCCTCGGCCCCGGCGACCACCTCCTCCAGGCATGAACCCTCCACCACCACGACACCCGCCGCACCGCCGGCACCCTCGGCGACGACGACCACACAGGCACCCGCCCCGGACCTGGACCCGGACCCGGCCCCGGGGGGCCTGTGCCTCCCGATCATCGGGCTGTGCGTCAATGTCGGTGTCGGTACGGACGGTTGAGCCGGATCATCGGACTGTGCGTCACCAGCAGCGGCAGTACAGGCGGTTGAGCAAGCCCCACGAGAAGACAGACCCGCGCACCTCACGGAACGAACCCAGGGCGGTGGGTGGGGGCAGAGGCTAGTGCCGCGGCAGGCAACGTTCGCCCCGTCGCGACGCCCGGCACGCCCTCTCGCTGCACCGGCCACAAGCCCAAGTACGTCCAGTACGAGGGCTTCCGGCCGGCACACCGAGAGCACGCACCGGACGCCGCTCCTTCACGGGCAAACGTTGCCTGCCGCGGCACTAGAGCGGTGTCTCGTCCCGGCGGTTCAGCAGCCAGGGTTCGATCACGCCGAGGCCCCGCACCGGGCGTTGCCACATCGGCTGGAGCGCGAAGCGGTACGAGGGTGCCTCCTCGCCCTCCTTCTCCGCGGCGGCCACGGCCTCGGCGGCCTGTGCCTCGGAGGCGGGCGCCTCGCCCATGCGGATCAGCTCCTCCGCGAGGGCACCGTCGACCAGCACCGCGTCCCGGGGCGCTATCGAGGTCAGCCTGCTCGCCAGGTTCACCGTCGTACCGAAGACATCGCCCATCCGGGTGGTCACCGTGCCGAAGGCGATGCCCACGCGCAGTTCCGGCATGGTCTCGTCGTTCGCCATCGTCTCGATGAGGCGGAGGGCGATCTCCGCGGCCGTACCGGCGTCGTCCGCCGCGTACAGCACCTCGTCGCCCAGCGTCTTGATGAGCCGCCCCCCGTGCGCGGCGACCAGATCGGCGGCGGTCGTCTCGAACGCCTCGACCAGCTCGCCGAGTTCCTCCTCCTCCAGCCGGCGCGTCAGGCGAGTGAAGCCCACCAGGTCCGCGAAGCCGACCGCGAGGCGGCGGTCGACCATCTCCTCGTCGTCCCCGGCCTGCACGACCCGGCCGGTCGCGGCGGCGAGCTGGCGCCGCCAGACATAGATCAGGAACTCCTCCAGCTCCGGCAGCAGCAGCTCGATCAGGGGGTAGGTCACCTCGGTACGGGTCATACCGGGCTCGGGGGGCTCGGTGAGACCCTCCAGGAAGGAGTCGATCTGCCACTCGGCCAGCCGGGCCGTGGTCTGCCCGGTCGAGCGGGCGACCTGCACCGCCATCGCCTCGCTCAGCAGGCCCGCCTCGACCAGACCCGCGAGCCGGCGCAGGGCCAGCACATCGGCTTCCGTGAGCGCCTTGGCCTGACCTATGTCGGCGAAGCCCATCGCCCGCCAGAAACGGGAGGCCAGCTCCATGGACACGCCCGCGCTGCGGGCCGCCTGGAAGGGGGTATAGCGGCGCTCGGCCCCCAGGATGAGCTGCTCCAGGCGGAGCGCCAAGGGGTTCTCCTCGGACTCGGCGCCTGCGTCCCGCCCGGGTTCAACGTCGGGGGCGGGAGGTACGCCCGAGCCCGAGCCCGTGTCGTCGACGGTCACGCGTGCTGCCCTTCCGATCTGCCACGGTCAGGTATCGACCGCGGTCAACTCTACGGCAGGTGTGCGGTAGCTCACTCCTCAGCTGCGGGACCTCGCGCACGGCCCCGGGACGACAGGGCCGGGACAACCGCCCTGGTGACAGGGGGGGACGGCCACCCGGAGGACCGGGCGGGCCGGCGCTCAGGCCGGCCGCAGATGCACGATGTCCCCCGCGCCGACCGGCTTCTGCACGCCCTCCCGCGTCGCCAGGACGATGCGGCCGTCTCCGTCGATCGCCACCGCCTCCCCGGTGATCGACGTGTCGCCCGGCAGCTCGGCCCGCACGAGTCGACCCAGCGTCGCACAGCCGGCCGCGTACGTCTCCTGGAGACCGCACGCCACCGGGTCCCCGGCCACGGCGCGCCAGCGGCCGTACCAGTCCTCCAGGGAGCGCAGCATCGCCCGCAGCAGCGTGTCGCGGTCCGTGGTGGGGGCGCCCGCCAGCGCGAGGGAACCCGCCGTGGGCACCGGAAGCTCGCTCTCCCGCAGCGTGACATTGAGGCCGATGCCGATCACCACACCGTCCTCGCCCGCCAGCTCCGCGAGGATCCCGCCGGCCTTGCGTTCCGCGCCGTCCACGGTGACCAGCACATCGTTGGGCCATTTGAGTGACAGGTCGACGCCCGCGGCCCGTGCGAGGCCCGTCGCCACGGCCACCCCGGTGAGCAGCGGCAGCCAGCCCCAGCGGTCGACGGGCACCTCCGCCGGCCGGAGCAGGAACGAGAAGAACAGCCCGGAGCGGGGAGGAGCCGTCCAGACCCGGTCGAGCCGCCCGCGCGCGGAGCTCTGTTCCTCGGCGACCAGGACGGTGCCCTCGGCGGCCTGCCCGGAGGCGGCACGGGCGACCAGGTCGGAGTTGGTGGACCCGGTGCGCTGCACCACGTCGACCGCGGTCCACAGCCCGCCCTCCCGCAGCAGCGCCCGGCGCAGCGCGGCGGCGTTCAGAGGCGGGCGGTCGAGGTCGGACCAACGGCTGCTGCCGCCGCCGGCGGAGCCGTGCGGCAGATCGTTCGCGTCTGAGGGGTCTCGCGGCTTCATGCAAGCCACCCTAGGTGTGGGAAACGCCGCACTGCCGATCGAGGGGCACAGCACTACGCTACGGATGAGTAACCGTTCGTTTCTCCAAGAATCCCCCCGCACCTCACCTCATGTCCCCCTGAGCAGGCAAGGGAGCCGCATCCCGATGTCCGAGCCGGCAGAGATCGATATTCACACCACCGCGGGCAAGCTGGCGGATTTCAGGCACCGCGTCCAGGAGGCGACGCACGCCGGCTCGGAGCGCGCCGTCGAGAAGCAGCACGCCAAGGGCAAGTTGACGGCCCGTGAGCGGATCGCGCTGCTGCTGGACGACGGGTCGTTCGTGGAGCTGGACGAGTTCGCCCGGCATCGCTCCACCAACTTCGGGCTGGAGCAGAACCGGCCGTACGGCGACGGCGTCGTCACCGGGTACGGGACCGTGGACGGCCGTCCCGTCGCCGTGTTCTCGCAGGACTTCACGGTCTTCGGCGGGGCGCTGGGCGAGGTCTACGGCCAGAAGATCGTCAAGGTGATGGACTTCGCCCTGAAGACGGGCTGTCCGGTCATCGGGATCAACGACTCCGGCGGCGCCCGTATCCAGGAGGGCGTGGCGTCGCTGGGCGCCTACGGGGAGATCTTCCGCCGCAACACCCATGCCTCCGGGGTGATCCCGCAGATCAGTCTGGTCGTCGGCCCCTGTGCGGGCGGTGCGGTGTACTCACCGGCGATCACCGACTTCACGGTGATGGTCGACCAGACCTCGCACATGTTCATCACCGGACCCGATGTGATCAAGACGGTCACCGGGGAGGACGTCGGCTTCGAGGAGCTGGGCGGCGCCCGCACCCACAACACCGCCTCCGGTGTGGCCCACCACATGGCCGGGGACGAGAAGGACGCCATCGAGTACATCAAGCAGCTGCTGTCGTATCTGCCGTCCAACAACCTCAGCGAGCCCCCGGTCTTCCCGGAGGAGGCGGACCTCGCCGTCAGCGACGAGGACCGCGAGCTGGACGCACTCGTCCCGGACAGTGCGAACCAGCCGTACGACATGCACACGGTGATCGAGCACATCCTGGACGACGAGGAGTTCTGCGAGACCCAGTCGCTGTTCGCGCCCAACATCCTCACCGGGTTCGGCCGGGTGGAGGGCCACCCGGTGGGCATCGTCGCCAACCAGCCGATGCAGTTCGCCGGGTGCCTCGACATCGACGCCAGCGAGAAGGCGGCGCGCTTCGTGCGCACCTGCGACGCCTTCAACGTGCCCGTGATCACCTTTGTGGACGTGCCCGGCTTCCTGCCCGGCGTGGACCAGGAGCACACCGGCATCATCCGCCGCGGCGCCAAGCTGATCTACGCCTATGCCGAGGCCACCGTCCCGCTGATCACGGTGATCACCCGCAAGGCCTTCGGCGGCGCCTACGACGTCATGGGCTCCAAGCACCTGGGCGCGGACCTCAACCTGGCCTGGCCGACCGCCCAGATCGCCGTGATGGGCGCACAGGGCGCGGTCAACATCCTGCACCGGCGCACCATCGGCGAGGCGGAGGATCCGGAGGCGACCCGCGCCCGGCTGATCCAGGAGTACGAGGACACCCTCCTCAACCCCTATGTCGCGGCCGAACGCGGCTACATCGACGCGGTGATCATGCCGTCCGACACCCGCCGCCACATCGTGCGGGGCCTGCGTCAACTGCGCACCAAACGGGAATCCCTGCCTCCGAAGAAGCACGGCAACATCCCTCTGTAACCCCCGGTCCCTGGGAGCGGACATGACGATCAAGGTCGTACGGGGCAATCCGACCCCGGAGGAGCTGGCCGCCGCACTGGCGGTGGTCCGCGCCCGCGCCGCAGCGGCGGCCGGCGCGCCGGCCGGTGCGGCGCGGCATCCGGACTCCTGGGCCGACCCGGCCCGTATCGCCGCCCGCCCGCTGCGCCGGCCGGGCCCGACGGCGTGGAGCCGCACCTACTGGCCCGGCTGACGGGCCCGTGCGGCGGCCCGCCCCGGCTTCGCGGGGCGGGCTCGCCCGGCCGAGTTGAGTACGCGTACTCAGGCGCCGGGGCGGCCGGAGGCGGACCATCGACCTCATGCTGTGGTCCGACCCCGAGAACGAGCCGCCGAAGGAACTCCGCGACACGCAGGACATGTTGCGGCGGCTCGGGGTCCTGATGGCACTGGCCATGGTGCTGGCGATGATCGTGATCGGCATCCGATGAGGTGCGCCGATACGCTGAGCCCATGACCGAAAAGCCGCGCCGCCGTCTTGTGCTCGCCTCCCAGTCCCCCGCCCGGCTCGGGCTGCTCCGCCAGGCCGGATTCGCGCCCGAGGTCGTGGTGAGCGGGGTCGACGAGGACGCCGTCAGCGCCCCCACCCCCGCGGAGCTCGCACTGGCGCTGGCCGAGGCGAAGGCCTCCGTCGTGGCGGCCAGACCGGAGAGCATGGGCGCGCTGGTGATCGGCTGCGACTCGGTGCTGGACCTGGACGGCGAGGCCCTCGGCAAGCCCGCGGACGCGGAGGAGGCGACGGCCCGCTGGAAGTCGATGCGGGGCCGGGCCGGCACGCTGCAGACCGGGCACTGCGTCTACGACACCCTCAGCGGCCGGTACGCGTCCGCCACCGCGTCCACGGTGGTCCGCTTCGGCGAGCCCACGGACGAGGAGATCGCCGCGTATGTCGCCTCCGGCGAACCGCTCTCCGTCGCCGGGGCGTTCACCCTCGACGGACGCTCGGCGCCCTTCATCGACGGCATCGACGGGGACCACGGCAATGTGATCGGGATCTCACTGCCGCTGATCCGCCGGCTGCTGGGCGAACTGGGCGTGGGCATCACCCAGTTGTGGGTGCCGCAGGAGCGGTGAGCGACGGCCGGCGGGGGCCTGTCGTTCGGCCGCACCCGGGATCCCCTCGCCCCGCGCGGTGCCCTCGTCCGGGGTGGGGCCGCCGGTCGCGGGGCGGGCGTCGGCCGGGCCCCCGGAGCCGTCGTAGGTCATCAGGGTGAGCACGATCAGCCCGAACACCACCATCAGGTACCCGAACGCCGGCCAGCCCAGCAGGCCCACCGTGAGGGCGCCGAGCAGACCGTGCACCACGGCCGCGCCGATCAGCAGGACGCGCCCGAGGCCGGAGGGGGAGCGGTCACGCACCGCGACCAGCAGGGCGGCGAGTGCGCACAGCACGAGATAGAGCCCGAGGACCACTCCGGCGGCCTTCGACGACGCCGACATCATGTCCGGGTCGAGCCCCGCCAGGGACATCTCCTGCCGGTCGACGACCACGCCCAGGAACCAGTTCAACAGGGCGATGCCGACCGCCTCCACCAGGAGGACGACGGCCACCGTCCAGGCCACCGGTCTGCGGATCAACGGCCTCCACCCACCCTCGTGCACCGCTCGGAGTCACTCCCGGTACGTCCGCGCGCCCTACGGCCGCCGCCTCTCGGGGAGGCTCCGGCACCTCCCGGTCGTCCCGGCATCGCGAACGCTACTAACGGGTAAACCTCGGGACAAGAGCCCGGGCGAAAGCAAAGAATCGTTGGGCCATTAGTAGGGACTCCACAAAGAAACACGAGCGTCGGCAGGACTACCTCATAGAGACCTCCGCCACGTCGGAGAGCTAGGGTTTTCCGGTGGGTTCCCGTGTACGGCGGTGCGACAAGGGATTTCACAGATTGAGTGAGCCTGGTTTCACGCTCCGTGTGGGCAAGCTCACCGCCGGGGACTAGTCGAAACCTCGTGTCGGCAGTCCCTAAACTCGGCTTGTTTCAAGGAGAGGGAGCCATCCGTGCGCAAGGTGTTGATCGCCAACCGTGGCGAAATCGCTGTCCGTGTCGCCCGGGCCTGTCGTGACGCCGGGATCGCGAGCGTGGCCGTCTACGCCGACCCGGACCGGGACGCCCTGCACGTCCGCGCCGCGGACGAGGCGTTCGCCCTGGGAGGAGACACGCCCGCCACCAGTTACCTGGACATCGACAAGGTCCTTCAGGCGGCCAAGGATTCCGGCGCGGACGCCATCCACCCCGGCTACGGTTTCCTCTCCGAGAACGCCGACTTCGCCCAGGCCGTCCTGGACGCCGGTCTGATCTGGATCGGCCCGCCGCCGCAGGCCATCCGCGATCTCGGTGACAAGGTCGCGGCCCGGCACATCGCGCAGCGCGCGGGTGCCCCCCTGGTCGCCGGTACGCCCGACCCGGTGTCCGGCGCCGACGAGGTCGTCACCTTCGCCGAGGAGCACGGCCTGCCGATCGCGATCAAGGCCGCCTTCGGCGGTGGCGGGCGCGGTCTGAAGGTGGCCCGCACCCTGGAGGAGATCCCCGAGCTGTACGAGTCGGCGGTCCGTGAGGCGGTCGCCGCCTTCGGCCGTGGCGAGTGCTTCGTGGAGCGCTATCTGGACCGGCCCCGGCACGTGGAGACACAGTGCCTGGCCGACCGGCACGGCAACGTCGTGGTGGTCTCCACCCGTGACTGCTCGCTGCAGCGGCGCCACCAGAAGCTGGTCGAGGAGGCCCCCGCGCCGTTCCTGTCGGACGGGCAGGTCGCCGAGCTGTACTCGGCGTCCAAGGCCATCCTCAAGGAGGCCGGCTATGTGGGCGCGGGCACGGTGGAGTTCCTGGTCGGCAACGACGGGACGATCTCCTTCCTGGAGGTCAACACCCGGCTCCAGGTCGAGCACCCGGTCACCGAGGAGGTCGCCGGCATCGACCTGGTCCGTGAGATGTTCCGTATCGCCGACGGCGAGGAACTGGGCTATGACGACCCCGAACTGCGCGGCCATTCCTTCGAGTTCCGGATCAACGGCGAGGACCCGGGCCGGGGCTTCCTGCCCGCCCCCGGCACGGTGACCGCGTTCGCTCCGCCGTCCGGCCCCGGTGTGCGGCTGGACGCGGGTGTGGAGTCGGGTTCGGTCATCGGCCCGGCGTGGGACTCCCTGCTGGCCAAGCTGATCGTGACGGGCCGCACCCGCAAGGAGGCTCTGGAGCGGGCCGCCCGCGCCCTGGACGAGTTCCAGGTCGAGGGGATGGCCACGGCGATCCCGTTCCACCGCGCGGTGGTCAGGGACACCGCGTTCGCGCCCGAACTGACCGGCTCCGAGGGCCCCTTCACGGTCCACACCCGCTGGATCGAGACCGAGTTCGTCAACGAGATCAAGCCGTTCGCGGCGGCCGCGGACGCGGAGGCCGAGGAGGACCCGGCGGGCCGTGAGACGGTCGTGGTCGAGGTCGGCGGCAAGCGTCTCGAGGTGTCGCTGCCCGCGTCGCTCGGTATGTCGCTGGCCCGTACGGGTCTGGCGGCGGGCGCCAAGCCGAAGCGGCGCGCGGCGAAGAAGTCCGGTCCCTCGGTCTCCGGCGACACCCTGGCCTCCCCGATGCAGGGCACGATCGTGAAGGTCGCGGTCGAGGAGGGCCAGGAGGTCCAGGAGGGCGACCTGGTCGTCGTCCTGGAGGCCATGAAGATGGAGCAGCCGCTCAACGCGCACCGAGCCGGCACGATCAAGGGCCTGACCGCGGAGGTCGGCGCCTCCCTCTCCTCCGGCGCCGCGATCTGCGAGATCAAGGACTGAACTCCCGAGCCGCCGTAGCTCTTCCGCACCGGGGCGCCCTGGAACCGTTGTCATCGGTCCCAGGGCGCCCCGCGGCGTTTCCCGGGCCACACCGCACCCGGAGTCCCGACGGACTGCCCGTGCGTGCGCCTGTCGGGTTGCTAGCGGCGGCGCAGGTCCGCGACGCGGGCGCGGTCTCCCGTGGGGGGCTCCCCGAGGACCGTCGCGCTGCGCAGCTGCGGACCGCCGCCGGGGACCTGGCTCCGGCGCGGGCCCGGTAGGGGCACATCACGGCGCGGCTGGCGCCCCGCCGGGACCGGCTCGCCGCCCGAGGCCCCCGCGACCGCGATCGCCACCCCTTGATCGGCCAGGGCCTGGAGCTCGGTGGCCGCCCGGTCGTCGTGCACCGGCGGCTCGTCGGTCACCAGCCGGGTGATCACATCCGTCGGCACGGTCTGGAACATGGTGTCCGTGCCGAGCTTGCCGTGGTCGGCGAGGACGACCACCTCCGCGGCCGCCTGCACCAGCGCACGGTCCACGGACGCCGAGAGCATGTTGGACGTGGAGAGCCCGCGCTCGGCGGTCAGACCGCTCCCGGAGAGGAACGCCTTGGAGACTCTGAGGCCCTGGAGCGACTGTTCGGCGCCGCTGCCGACGAGGGCGTAGTTGGAGCCCCGCAGGGTGCCGCCGGTCATCACCACCTCGACGCGGTTGGCATGGGCCAGCGCCTGGGCCACCAGCAGCGAGTTGGTGACCACGGTCAGCCCGGGCACCCGCGCGAGCCGGCGCGCCAGCTCCTGGGTGGTGGTCCCGGCCCCGACCACGATGGCCTCGCCCTCTTCGACGAGCCCCGCGGCGAGATCGGCGATGGCCGTCTTCTCCGCGGTCGCGAGATGTGACTTCTGCGGAAAGCCGGACTCCCGCGTGAACCCGCCCGGCAGTACCGCACCGCCGTGCCGGCGGTCGAGGAGTCCTTCTGCCTCCAGTGCGCGCACGTCCCGCCGTACGGTCACTTCGGAGGTCTGGACGACGCGGGCGAGCTCACGGAGCGACACGGCCCCGTTGGCTCGCACCATTTCGAGGATCAATTGACGACGTTCTGCAGCGAACACGAAACTGACAGTAACCCCAACGACCGTCTGCTTTCAGCAGTTTGCGCCGAATAACAGAAGTTGTTCGCACGACAGGGACAAGAGTGGTATATACACCCAGCCCTGTCGCTTATGCCGCACGCGACGTCGACGACTCCCTGTGACCGGCCCTCCGACCGGCCCTCCGACCGGCGCCGCGCCCGCCCGTCAGACCTCGACGCCGCTCTTGCGGGTGTGCAGCTGGCGGGCCACCTCGGCGATCGAGCCCGAGAGGGAGGGGTACACGGTGAAGGTGTTGGCGATCTGTTCGACCGTCAGATTGTTGTCGACCGCGATCGAGATGGGATGGATGAGTTCGGAGGCGCGCGGGGCGACCACCACGCCGCCGACGACGATCCCGGTGCCGGGGCGGCAGAAGATCTTGACGAAGCCGTCCCTGATGCCCTGCATCTTGGCGCGCGGGTTGCGCAGCAGCGGCAGCTTGACGACCCGGGCGTCGATCACGCCGGCGTCGACATCGGCCTGGGTGTAGCCGACGGTGGCGATCTCCGGGTCGGTGAAGACGTTCGAGGAGACGGTCTTCAGGTTGAGCGGGGCCACCGCGTCGCCGAGGAAGTGGTACATGGCGATGCGTCCCTGCATGGCGGCGACCGACGCCAGGGCGAAGACACCGGTCACGTCACCAGCGGCGTACACGCCGGGGGCCGAGGTCCGGGAGACCTTGTCCGTCCAGATGTGCCCGGACTCGCGCAGCTTGACCCCGGCCTCCTCAAGGCCCATCCCGCTGCTGTTGGGGATCGCGCCCACGGCCATCAGACAGTGCGAGCCGGTGATCACACGCCCGTCGGAGAGGGTGACCTCGACCCGGTCGCCGACCCGCTTGGCGGACTGGGCGCGCGAGCGTGCCATGACGTTCATGCCGCGGCGCCGGAAGACGTCCTCCAGGACGGCGGCGGCGTCCGGGTCCTCGCCGGGCAGCACCCGGTCGCGCGAGGAGACCAGGGTGACCTTGGACCCGAGGGCCTGGTAGGCACCGGCGAACTCGGCACCGGTGACACCGGAGCCGACCACGATGAGCTCCTCGGGCAGCTCGTCGAGGTCGTAGACCTGGGTCCAGTTGAGGATCCGCTCGCCGTCCGGCCGGGCGTCGGGCAGCTCGCGCGGGTGGCCGCCGGTGGCGATGAGCACGGCGTCGGCGACGAGGGTCTCCTCGCTGCCGTCCGCGGCCCGTACGACGACCTTGCGCGAACCGTCCAGGGCCTGCATGCCCTCCAGCCGGCCGCGCCCGCGCACGACCCGGGCGCCGGCCCGCGTGACGGACGCGGTGATGTCGTGGGACTGGGCGAGCGCGAGCCGCTTCACCCGTCGGTTGACCTTCCCGAGGTCGACCCCGACCACCCGGGCGGCCCGCTCCAGGGGCGGAGTGTCATCCGCGACGATGATGCCCAGCTCTTCGTACGAGGAATCGAAGGTCGTCATCACCTCGGCCGTGGCGATGAGCGTCTTGGACGGCACGCAGTCGGTGAGCACCGACGCCCCGCCCAGGCCGTCGCAGTCGACGACGGTCACCTCCGCGCCGAGCTGCGCGGCGACCAGCGCCGCTTCATATCCGCCGGGTCCGCCACCGATGATCACGATCCGAGTCACATGCTCCATTGTCCCGCACGCCTCGGGCGACCCTCCTCCGGGGGCCGGGCGCGGGTGCATCTGTTGCAGAAGAGACGGACGTGGCGCTGCCGTACCCTCGAGGCATGTCGCTCTACGCCGCGTACGCCGCCAATCTCGACGCGCGGCTGATGAACCGCCGCGCACCCCATTCGCCGCTGCGCGCCACCGGCTGGCTCAACGGCTGGAGGCTGACCTTCGGGGGCGAGCAGATGGGCTGGGAGGGCGCCCTCGCGACGATCGTCGAGGACCCGCTGTCGCAGGTGTTCGTCGCGCTGTACGACATCGCCCCGATGGACGAGGAGTCCATGGACCGCTGGGAGAGCGTGGGCCTGGACGTCTACCGCCGGATGCGGGTGCGCGTCCACACCCTGGACGGCGAGGAGACGGCCTGGACCTATGTCCTGAACGGCTACGAGGGCGGCCTTCCGTCGGCCCGCTATCTGGGGGAGATCGCGGACGCCGCCGAGTCCGCGGGGGCGCCGCACGACTATGTGATGGAGCTGCGCAAGCGACCGTGCTGAACGGGCGTCGTGCGGCTCCCGGTGACCGGGCCGGACCGCTGCCCGGCGTGCGGCGCCACCTGCGACGACCGCACCCTCCCACGCCGTGGCCCCCGCCCCGTTCGGGCCTTCGTCGGAAACGACAAGACAACGATCGCATTGCCGTGACCACCGCCATCTACGCGCGTAGGCACAAAGCGGCTAGTCTCATGCGCGTGAACGCATCTCTTCTTCCGGACGACATCCAGGGCGCCCCTTACGCCGCCGCCGACACGGCTGCCGCGCGGCTGCGTGAGCTGACGGGTGCCGAGACCCATGACGTCGCTCTTGTGATGGGCTCCGGCTGGGCTCCGGCCGTGGACGCCCTCGGCGAGGCCGAGGCCGAGTTCCCGGTCACCGAGCTGCCCGGCTTCCCGCCGCCGGCCGTCGAGGGGCACGGCGGCAAGATCCGCTCGTACCGGATCGGCGACAAGCGCGCCCTGGTCTTCCTCGGCCGTACGCACTACTACGAGGGCCGCGGCGTGGCCGCCGTCGCCCACGGGGTCCGCACCGCGGTGGCCGCCGGCGCCAAGACCATCGTCCTCACCAACGGCTGCGGCGGGCTGCGCGAGACCATGCGTCCCGGCCAGCCGGTGCTGATCAGCGACCACATCAACCTGACCGCGACCTCCCCGATCGTCGGCGCCAACTTCGTCGACCTGACGGACCTCTACTCCCCGCGGCTGCGCTCCCTGTGCCAGGAGATCGACCCCTCCCTCGAAGAGGGCGTCTACGCGCAGTTCACCGGCCCGCACTACGAGACCCCGGCGGAGATCCGTATGGCCCGCACCCTCGGTGCGGACCTGGTGGGCATGTCCACGGTGCTGGAGGCCATCGCCGCGCGCGAGGCCGGGGCCGAGGTCCTGGGCATCTCCCTGGTCACCAACCTCGCCGCCGGTATGACGGGTGAGCCGCTGAACCACGAGGAGGTCCTCCAGGCCGGCCGGGACAGCGCCACGCGCATGGGGGCGCTGCTGGCCCAGGTGCTGAACAGGCTGTAGGACGGGCTCGGCCGGGAGGCACGGGCCCCCGGGCGACGCGGACCCCCGCAGGAACACCCAACGAGAGGTTGACCCGACGTGCACGACGAACTCATCGCACGGGCCAAGGCGTGGCTGGCCGAGGATCCCGACGCGGAGACCCGTGCGGAACTCGCCCGGCTCATCGACGCCGAGGACCACGCCGAGCTCGCCGAACGCTTCGGCGGCACCCTCCAGTTCGGCACCGCCGGTCTGCGCGGCGAGCTGGGCGCCGGTCCCATGCGGATGAACCGCGCCGTGGTCATCCGCGCCGCCGCGGGTCTGGCCGCGTTCCTGAAGGCCAAGGGCCGGGGCGACGGCCTGGTGGTCATCGGCTACGACGCCCGCCACAAGTCCGCCGACTTCGCCCGGGACACCGCGGCCGTGATGACGGGCGCGGGCCTGCGCGCCGCGGTCCTCCCCCGCCCGCTGCCCACCCCCGTGCTCGCCTTCGCCGTCCGGCACCTCGGCGCGGTGGCCGGGGTGGAGGTCACCGCGAGCCACAACCCGCCCCGGGACAACGGCTACAAGGTCTACCTCGGCTGGGGCTACCCCGGCTCCGAGGCCGACGGGGGCTCCCAGATCGTGCCCCCGGCCGACGCCGAGATCGCGGCCGAGATCGACGCGATCGACTCCCTCACCTCGGTGCCCCGCCCGGACAGCGGCTGGGACACCCTGGGCGAGGACGTCCTCCAGGCCTATCTCGCCCGTACGGACGCCGTGCTCACCCCGGGCTCCCCCCGCACCGCCCGGACCGTCTACACCGCGATGCACGGCGTCGGCAAGGACGTCCTGCTCGCCGCCTTCGACCGGGCCGGCTTCCCCGCCCCGGTGCTCGTCGCCGAACAGGCCGAGCCCGACCCGGACTTCCCGACCGTCGCCTTCCCCAACCCGGAGGAGCCCGGCGCGATGGACCTCGCCTTCGCCGCGGCCCGCGCGACGGATCCGGACCTGATCGTCGCCAACGACCCGGACGCCGACCGCTGCGCGGTGGCCGTCGAGGACGGCGGTCGGTGGCGCATGCTGCGGGGCGACGAGGTGGGCGCCCTGCTCGGCGCGCATCTGGTGCGCCGCGGGGCCACCGGCACCTTCGCCGAGTCGATCGTCTCCTCCTCCCTGCTGCACCGCATCGCGGACCGGGCCGGGCTGGCGTTCGAGGAGACCCTCACCGGCTTCAAGTGGATCGCTCGTGCGGAGGGCCTGCGCTACGGCTACGAGGAGGCGCTCGGCTACTGCGTCGACCCCGAGGGCGTGCGCGACAAGGACGGCATCACGGCGGCGCTGCTGGTGACCGAGCTGGCCTCCGAGCTCAAGGAGCAGGGCCGCACCCTGCTCGACCTGCTGGACGACCTCGCCGTGGAGCACGGGCTGCACGCCACCGACCAGCTCTCGGTCCGCGTCCAGGACCTCTCGGTGATCGCCGACGCGATGCGGCGGCTGCGCGAGCAGCCCCCGACCCGGCTCGGGGACCTGCCCGTCACCGGCTCCGAGGACCTCAGCCGGGGTACCGCCACGCTCCCGCCCACCGACGGGCTGCGCTACACGCTCGACGGGGCCCGGGTGATCGTGCGCCCCAGCGGCACGGAGCCGAAGCTGAAGTGCTATCTGGAGGTCGTGGTCCCGGTCGCCGGGCACGACGAGCTCCCGGAGGCCCGCCGGAGGGCGACCGCGCTTCTGGAGGCGCTCAAGCGGGACTTCGCCGCGGCGGCGGGCATCTGACCGCCAGGCACGGCACTGCCCCGAGGGCAGCGGACCACGGGCCCGATCCACGACGGATCGGGCTTCTCCGCGCTCCCGGGGGCCTCAGACCCGCATGAGATAGCTGAAGCCGGTGTCCGGCCCCACGCAGGACTGAAGGGTGAGGTCGCCCCAGTACAGTCCGGCGGCAGGGGCGCCACGGCCCGGGGTGATGTAGTGCGCGTACACCCGGTAGGTCCAGCTGCCCCGGGTCGTGGTCAGCGTCACGGTGCTGCCCACGGGCAGGGTGGCGAACCGGTCGAAGCCCCGGCAGTAGTCGTGCCCGACGACGACCAGGGTCCGCAGTTCGTAGCCGTCCTCGTCGCCTATCTCGGGCCCCGCCCACTGGACCGCGTCCCGGCAGGCGTCCACCTCGTCCTGGCCGCCGCGCGCCACGGAGGCGGACCAGTCGCCGATGCTGAGTACGGCCCGTCCGGGCTCGGGGGACGGGCCGGAGGGGGTGGTGGCTCGGGCGGTGGGGGTCGTGGCCGCCGTGAAAGGTGCCGCGGGACTCGTCGACGGGCGGGAGAGATCGGGCCCCGGAACGCGCGCACCGCCGGAGGCCGACGGACCGGGGGCCGGGCTGCCGGAGGCCGGGCGCTCCCGGGCCGGAGCGGCGGTGGGCGAGGCCACCTCGGGCGAGGGACCGGACGGACCCGGCGGGCGGGCGGCGCCCTCTTCGCCCCCGTCCCGGCCGTGCCCGGACCCCGGGTCCCCGGACGCGGGGCTTCCGGAGGCGGGGTCGCCGGACACCGGGTCCGCCCCGGACACCCCCGAGACCCGGACGACCGGCGCGCCCCGCGCCGAACCGCCGCCCGGCGCGCAGGAGACCACCAGCGCGAGGCCCGCGAGCAGGCCGAGCACCCGCACGACCACGGACGCGGCCGCCCCCGGGCCCCTGGACCGTCGTACGGCGCCCCGCCACCGTCCCGCGCTCCCCCGCCCGTACCGGCCGGCCACCGACCCCACGGCCCCCGTGGCCCCGGAATCGAAGTCCTGCGCCCCCGCGCTCGCGGGACCGCTCACCCGAACCGTCCGTTCACATAGTCGGCGGTGCGTTCGTCGCGCGGGGCGTGGAACATCGCGTCCGTCTCGCCGTGCTCCACGATCACGCCCGGCGTCCCGTGCGAGGCCAGGAAGAACGCACAGGTGTCCGAGACACGCGCCGCCTGCTGCATGTTGTGGGTGACGATCACGATGGTGACCTCGGACTTGAGTTCGGCGATGGTCTCCTCGATGCGGCGGGTCGAGGTGGGGTCGAGCGCCGAGCACGGTTCGTCCATCAGCAGGACCCGGGGTCGTACCGCCAACGAGCGTGCGATGCACAGGCGTTGCTGCTGGCCACCGGAGAGCGCGCCGCCGGGCTGGCGAAGCCGGTCCTTGACCTCCTTCCAGAGCCCGGCCTTGGTGAGGCACTCCTCGACGAGGTCGTCCTTGCCGTCCCGGCTCGCCTTGATGGCGTTGAGCTTGAGACCGGCGAGGACGTTGTCGTACAGGGACATCGCGGGGAACGGGTTGGGCTTCTGGAAGACCATGCCGATCTCACGGCGCGCATGGGTGATACGGCGGCCCCGGTCGTAGATGTCCTCGCCGTCGAGGAGCACCCGTCCGGCGAGCGAGGCCGAGGTGATCAGTTCGTGCATCCGGTTGAGGATGCGCAGAAAGGTGGACTTGCCGCAGCCGGAGGGGCCGATGAGGGCGGTGACCCGTCCCGCGGGCATGGTGAGCGAGACCCGGTCGAGGACCTTGTGGGTGCCGAACCAGGCGGAGATGTCCTCGGCGCGGAGGGTGGCCGGATTCGCCCCGGCGACGACGCGCGGCTGGACGAGGGTGTCCACCAGGTCGGAGGGGCCTGAGGGGCCGGGGGTGTCGATGAGGCCGGGCATGTCGGTCATGGGGCAGCTCCCGTTCGGCGGGTCAGAGGAGGTTCGGCAGCAGGACGGTGAGCGCACCGGCGTCGGCCAGTCCCAGCGCCGCCAGGACGGGCGCCGCGCAGATCCAGGTCTGCCAGCGGCCCCAGACGCGGTACGACCAGGCGGTGAGCAGGGCCGCGAGGAGCAGCCCCTGCGACCACAGGAAGACGGGCAGCCAGGCGTCGTCCTCGCCCGCCAGAGCCTCTTCCGAGGGGGCGATCCCGCCGGAGCGCGGCGGGGCGGGCTGCACCTCGGTGACCAGCTTCGCGTCGACGCGGAGGACACCGTTCGGTGTGTACGGGGCTCCGGTGGCGGTGATCAGGGTGAGCCGGCCCTGTCCCTGGCCGGGCGGGACGGGCAGTTCGTCCCCGGCGTGCCGGATCCCCGTGATCTCGTACACGGAGGTGCCCTGTCCGGTGGTCAGTTCGACGCGGGCGCCGAGGGGCAGTCGGTGCAGCGCGTTGAAGGGGCCCCCGTAGCCCCACTGGCGGCCCATGACGACGACGGTGCCCGCCTGTCCGGGCATCGGGGTGTCCCGGCGGTGCCCGGGTCCCGATTCCAGCACGGTCGAGGTGGTGCCCTCGGCGACGACCTGCCTCACCCCCAGGGCGGGGATGCGCAGCAGGGCGACGGGGTCACCCTGGGCGATCGGCTTGTCGTCATAGCCGTGCTGGCCCACCGGGGCGGTGCCCAGGGCGAGTTGGCGGCGCAGCTCGGCGTATGCGGTCCGCTGGTCGCGGGCGTGCTGGAGGTGTCCGACGATCGTCAGATGGGCGGCGAAGCCCAGGAGGACCGCGGCCAGGACGCAGAGCATGGCGCCGCCGAGGGCGAGTCCGGGGCGGCCGGGGGGCGGCGCCACGGGGCGGGCCGCAGATGCCGCGGCGGTGGGCGGCGCCTTCGGCGGTGGGGCGAGCACGGTCACGGTGGTGCACTCCTCGAGGTCGGGGCGGGCCCGGGGCACAGCCGTGCCCCGGGCCCGTGCCGGTCAGTCGCCGAAGGCCAGCAGGCCCTTGCGGCGGGCGATCAGGACACAGGCGGTGCCCGCGCTGAAGAGCGCGAGGCCGGCGAGCCCGGCCGCCGCGACCTGGCTGCCGGTGTGCGCCATGGATCCGGTGGGGCCGGGGTCGGTGCCGTTGCCGCCGGACGAGCCGCCCGAGTCGGCGCCGCCGGAGCCGGAGGAGCCGCCCGTCAGACCCGAACTCTGGGAGGGGTTCGGGGACTTGATGCCGACGTCGCCCGTGCTGAAGGCGAAGTCCACGCTGTGGCCGCCGGTCTCGGCGAGCGTCAGCACATGGCTGCCGTCGGCGATGTCGGAGGGCACCGTGAAGGGGTAGTCGGTCACGGTGCCGTCGGCGTCGGCGGTCGCCTCGTCGAAGGTCGCGCTGCTGTCCGCGAGGGTGACCTCGACCTTGGCGTCCTCGGTGTAGCCACGGGCGGTGATGTGCACCGTCTGGCCGGGCGTGAGAACGGGGTCGGCCTCCAGCGGGTTGCCGTCGGCGTCGGTGACCTCCAGGTCGGCCGGGCCGGTCGGGGACCCGGAGTCGGTCGGCGTACCCGTGTCGGTGGGCGTACCCGTGTCGGTGGGGGTCGGGGAGCCGGTGTCGGTGGGGGGAGGGGACTCGATCGGGTGGACGTTGTAGCTGCTCGTGGCGGTCGACGGCGCGTAGGCGTCCGTGTCGGCCGGGGTGAAGGTGGCGGAGATCGTCTGTTGGGCCTGCGGCAGAGCCGTGGTCTTCAGGACGGCGGTGCCCGATGCGACCGTCGCCGTGCCGAGTTCCTGGGACCCCTTCGCGCCGAGGGAGGAGGTGAAGGTCACTTCGCCCGGCACGTCCGCCGGCTCGACGTGCGCCGTGAGGGTGACCTCGGCGCCCGGCTGCGCTTCGTCGGCCGGGTCGGCGGTGAGCGTCAGCGTGGTGACCGCCGCCTTGGCGACCTCCCAGGTGTTGCCGGTGACGACGATGTTGAGGCCGAAGTAGACCACCGGAGCGACGGGGTCGTCGAGGCTGATGCAGCGCAGTTGCAAGGGGTACGTGCCGTCGTGTCCGGTGCTGCTGCCGAACCACGTGATGAACCGGCTTGCCAGCGAGGCCAGCGTGGAGTTCAGCTCGACGGAGACGGGGGCGTCGCTGTAGGTGTCTATCGGGGACTGGCCGAGGGAGAGCGATTCCCCGGTCGCCGGGTTGATCACCATCAGCCGGACCCGGTCGGCCTGGTCGGCCGGGCAGGGCGCGTCCGTGGTGACGCGGACGGCGAACGGGTTGTCGTCCGTGCTGCCGCCGTCCTGATCGAGCGTCAGTTTGCCGATGCTGGTGTCGGCGTGCGCGCCGGACGCGGAGGCCAGGAGGGCCGCGGCCGCGCCGAGGAGCAGGGCGCAGCACATCAGCAGCGCCGGAAGTGTTCTCGCTCGCGCGAGGGATGTCATGGTCGGATCCCCCCATGGGGTGTCGTGGGCCGTTCGGATACGCCGGGGGGCCGGGCACCACTGGGGTGCCCGGCCTTGGCGCGGTGACAGGGTGGAGCGGTCAGCGCTCGCCCTTGAGCGAGGTGTCGCCGCAGTTGGCGATCGCGCCGAAGCCGTAGTCCTGGATCGTGCCGGAGTTGGTGCAGACCTTGGAGGACGCGCCGACGAAGGTGGCCGCGACGGTGGCGTCGGTCAGCTTGGCGGTCGGGACGACGTTGTAGACGTCACGGGAGTAGGGGAAGGCGGTGTTGAGGGCGCCCTTGGCGGTCGGGGCGACCCCGTTGACCTTGCCGAGGACGGTGACGCCGTGGCGGTCGGTCACCACACCGCCGGTCTGGGCGAGGTACTGGGCCACCGAGTACGGCGCGATGTCGCCGACGCCGGTGAGCTCCACGCCGTTGTGCTCCTGCATCTCACGGACGCACGAGCCGACCTGGGCCTCGGTGACGCCGATCTTGTCGAGGAAGAAGGTGCGGGTGCCGGAGTTCTTCTGCGGGAGCAGCGGCGTCAGGGTGACGCCGTTGAGGGAGGTCAGCTGGCAGGAGAAGACCTGGTTGAGCTGGGCGGTGCTCAGGTCCAGGTTGTTGTTCAGGGCGCTGTTGCTGCGGACCGCGATCGTCACGGCGTCCTTGGCGAACGGGATCCACGTCAGCTTGCTCGTGGAGGTGTCCGCGGTACCCCGCGAGGAGCGGGCGAAGTCCAGGCAGCCGTCGTTGTTGGCGAGGGAGGCGCGCAGCGCGTCGATGCCGGCCGACGAGCCGTCGGGGCGGTCGATGACACAGCCGGAGTCGCGGGTCTGGATGGTGGCGGAGCCGGTGGCGTTGTAGGAAGCGATGGTCTTGGGGCTGCCGATGACCTCGCTCAGGCCGTTCACGACGTCCTGCGTGGTGTCGGAGCCCACGCCGGCGAGCACGCGGTGGGAACCGTCGGCCGGGTCGGCGAAGGCCGGGGCGGCCAGCACGCCGAGGGTGAGGGCGGTGGTGGCCGCGACGGCGCCGATACGTGCACGGGACTTGACGTTCACTTCTTTGCTCCTCCGTGAAGACGGATGACGAGGAATGGACGGTCAAGCAGAATCCGGATTTTTGTGCTGCCGACCCGTCGGCCGGCCAGCGCCAACAATTCCGCATACCGGATCACCTGGACCACCAAATCCATTTGCCCAGCGGGTTAAGAGCTTCTTTCCGAGATCACACCAAGGGAATTTCATGACGGGTATGAAGATTTCCCGGAGCCCGGTCGGGCCCCGGGAGATCCGGTCAGGTCACCCGGTTCTGCGCACGGACAGCCTCAGCATCACGGGACCGGCCAGCGCTGCGACCCCGCCCGCCACGAGCACCCCGAGGAGCACCCAGCGGACGATCCCGAGGACCGTCGCGGGAGTGAGGCCGCCGGACGAGGCGACGGACTGCTTCGCCGGGTCCTGGCCGGGTGCGGTGGGGTGCGCGGAATCCGAGGTGTCCGGGTTCGGCGAGGAGGAGGCGGCTCCGGCCGCGCCCCCGGCGGAGTCGGCGGAACCCGGGCCGCCGCCCGAACCGGTGCCGCCGCCCGATCCCGGGCCCGAGCCGCCGCCGGAGTCCGTGCCGCCCGTACCGCCGCCCTCTCCGGAGCCGCCGCCGGCGCCGGTGTGCGAGCCGCCCGTCGTACCGGAGTCCACGGGAGCCGTGCCTTTCTCCAGCACGTCGGCCGCCTTCTCGGCCTGTTGCCGCAACGCGGCCGGCAGGGGGGCGTAGCCGAACGGCAACTGCCCTCGCGCGGTGCCCTGCTGCTGACCGGCACCGGCCGCGTACCGGATGACGCGCGCGTAGTCGGCGCGCACCTCCTTGGGCCGGTCGGTCGAGGTGGCCGCGTACACCACCGAGGTCAGCGGGTAGGCACCGTTCCTGGCCTTCGCCGGGGTGGCCGCCTTGACGCCCGCGACCGGGGAGTCGGGCATCTGGGAGACCGCCTTGAGCATGGCGGAGGTGGTCGGCTTGACGTACTCGCCGTCCGCGTCGGCGAGGGCCGCGACGTCCAGCTGGTAGCGCGACGCGGACGCGGCGTCGGTGATGCCCCAGACACGCCGGTCGCCGGCCACCAGAGTCTCCCCGACGAGCTTGGGCGGCCCCGCGCCGTCGCCGATCCGGAACACGCTTCCGGAGTCGGCACGCCGGACCCGCAGGGCCCCGTCGTGCATGTCCTGCGCATATGGCCCGATGTCGGTCACGCCGTACGGCAGTGTCACCACCCCGGCGCTCGCGTCGGTCGTGGTGGGGTCGGCCTTGGGAAAGTCGTCAGGGGCGTCGGAGACGAGATTCAGCTCCTTGTAATAAGGGTTGATCTTCATTCCCCACGGGTCCGGGGTGCCTTTCAGGAATTCCCGGGCGTCGTTGTCCGACTGGAGATAGCGCCACACCAGACGATTCGCGTCGGAGGTGTCCGCCGTCACCATGATGGCCATGAGCGCCTTGGGCCGGTGGATCGGATCCGTGTCGAAGACCGGATTGAGCTTCCGGAATTCCGGGTCCATCACGATGGAGTCGGGATTTCCGGAGAGGTGCTCGGGCGCGGGCACGTCATAGGCGACGAGGCGCACATCGCGTATGTAGGACTCGGTCAGCAGCTTGGCGAGCAGCCGGGCGTTGAGTCTCAGGTCCTTGACGCGCCCGCCGATGTTGTCGTCCTCCCAGATGAATCCGACCGTCAGCCCGCTCACCGCCACCGGGGCGTGCACCACGGGTGCCGCGCCGTCCGGGGGCTGGACCGGGTCGAGGGTGAAGGCGAGTCCCGGGGACGAGGAGGTCGGGTTGGTGATCATCGAGCGGGCGTATTCCTCGCCGCTCTGGGTGAAGACGAACCGTGACCCACCGCCCTTGCAGAGCGCGGACTGCCAGGAGGTGATCGCGTCGGTCACCAGCTCGGAGCCGATCATGCGACGCTCCTGCTGGTCCGCCGCGCAGGAGTCGCCGACCGGCAGGAAGTCGAGCCGGAAGACGATGCGCTGGTTCCAGTTGGACTGGCTGAGCGCGGAGGTCCGCAGCACGCGGTCCGACGGACTGGTGCCGTCGGGGTCGTGCTCGCCCCGTGGCACCACCACCAGCCAGCAGGGCTGGATCGCCCCCGAGGAGGTGGTCCGCGCGCCGCACCCCAGATGCGGCGACTCACGCGAGGACTTCATCTCGAACACCGTGTCGCCGCCGCCGTCGGGCCCGTCGGGCGCCCAGGACTGGGCGTTGGTGTCGTTCCCGCTGAAGTAGGTGTGGTCGGTGGCCGAGGTGGTCGGGTCTCCGTGCACCGGGCGGAAAGGCACGAACGGATTGCTGAAGACATCGCCGTCGGTGTACTGGGTCTCCAGCGGGTCCGTCCCCTTGGGCAGCACGCGCAGACCGCTGAACAACGGGCTGGGGGGCGCGTCCCCGAACTCGCACTGTTCCCGCGAGGGCCCGTCCGGGTCGTCGCCCCAGCACTGCATGAGCTGGAGGTAGTCGACGTACTTGTAGCCCGAGGCCGGCTTCCCACCGGTCCAGGTCACCTGTACGCCCTGGCCGCGCAGGTTGTTCGTCTGGTGGACGGTGACCTCGAGGTCCGAGAAGTCGTCGTACGGGCCCTTGGTCCCGGCCTTGGTGACGGCCGAGTCGTCGGCCGAGGCGGCCTGTGCCTGGCCCTGCGGCAGCGGGAGCAGGGCGAGGACCAGGGCGGCGAGCAGCGAGCCGATCCCCGCCACGATCCGCGATCTCATACCGGTTCCCCCTTGCGGCGGGCGCGGGCCGCGAGGGCCCGTGCGGTGAGCGGCGGGCCGACGACCACGCCGAGGAGCAGCACCGCGGACAGCGCCATCAGCGCGCTGCGCAGGCCGAACCGGTCGGAGGCGAGACCGACGGGACTGGCCACCACGGAGGTGTCGCCGCCTCCGGTGCCGCCGTCCGCGCTGATCACCTGGCCGGTGTCGGGGTCGATGGTCGTGCCGCCCTGGGTGGCGGCGGCGGACTCCTGGGCGTCCGGGATCCCGTCGCCGTCGCTGTCCTGGGTCGCGCCGGACGTCGGTCCTGCGCCGCCGGTGCCACCCGTGCCGGTGCCCTTGCCGCCGCTGCCCTTGCCGGTGCCGTTGCCCGAACCGCCGCCGCTGCCCGAGCCGTTGCCCGAGCCGCCGGAGGAGCCGTTGCCGCCCCGTGCCTCCGGCTTCACCGCGGTGTCCTGCCCCTGGGCACCGGCGGTGCCGTCGGAGCACTGTGTGGGGCCCTTCCGGTCACAGTCCTTGGGGTGCGGGGCGTTCTTGGCGAGGGTGTTGGTGCCGTCCGAGGAGAAGGTGGGGTTGCGGCACTTGTTGATGTTGATCTCGCTGGTGGGCGCGCCCGGCACCCGGCGCACCTGGTCGAAGCCCGCCTCGACGAGGTTCTTGGGCAGCGGCGAGTAGCCGAGTTCCTCTGCCTGCTGCTGGCCGTCGCACAGGAAGTAGTTGGCGAAGGTGCCGAGCGACAGCCCCTTGTCCTTGGTCATCGGGTTCTGGTCGCCGCCGATGGTGGTGGGCAGGATCATGTAGCTGTAGCTGGAGAGCGGATAGGTGCGGTCGTCCGTGTTCCGGTAGACGCCGTCGAGGATCTGCGTCAGATAGTTGTCCGAGCCCTTGTCCTGGTTGATGGTCGCGCCGGTCAGGGCCACGGCGACGCTGGAGGCGGTCGGCTCCACGTAGTAGCCGTGCAGGTTGAGCATCTTGGCCACCGGGAAGCCGGTCTTGATGGCGTAGGAGTACTCGACGTAGGTGATCGAGCCCTCCGCCTGCGGCTGGCGCACAAAGCCGGAGACGCCCAGCGAACCCGACTTGGCGATCATCGAGGAGCCGGGGAGGACCGGGTAGTACGAGGTCATCCCGCAGGCGCCGCTCCGGCCGGTGCGCCCGCAGTAGTCGTTCCACAGGGCGCCCTGTTCCTTGGCCATCCAGGTGGTGAACTGCGCCGTCGTACCGGAGCCGTCGGAGCGCACCACCGGGACGACACGGCGGGCCGGGAGGGTGAGACCGGGGTTGTCGGCGGCGATCGCCCCGTCGTTCCACATGGTGATCTTCCCGGTGAAGATCTTGGCGATCACCTCTCCGGACAGCCGCAGATTGGTGACCCGCTTGCCGCCGATCGAGAGGTTGTACATGAAGGCGGTGCCGCCGGCCACGATCGGCATGTACGCATAGCCACGGGTCGGCGGGGCGTCGCGGACGCCGCCCTCGGTCAGCCCGTAGGGGATCTCCGAGACGGCGAAGTCGACGACCCCGTTGCGGAACTGCTCACGGCCCTGCGAGGAGCCGTTGGCCGTGAAGTTGACCGTCATGCCGATGTTCGCGGAGATGTTGCGGCGCCACTGGTCGAGCGCGTTGGAGCTCCAGGTGGAGCCGGAGCCGGTGATCTTGGTGTAGGTCGCCGCCTGAGCGGTCGGCATCCGGGCGGCGAGCAGCGCGCACAGCAGTGCGAGGCTCGTCGCCCAGAGGCGGAAGGCGGTTGCGGGTCTCACGACGAACTCCTCGGTTCCTTGCCTGCGATGGCGGACGGACGGCTGCCGAGGACCGCGGTGGCGGACCTGCGGCTCGCGAAGCGGTGGGCGTCGCGGCGGGAGGCGACGACCCGGCGGTGCTCCTGACGGCGGGTCAACTGGCCGGGGCCGCGCCCGCCGATCACCCGGGCGGCGATGAACAGCAGCAGCACTAGGACGAGCAGGGTGGCGGCGGCGCCGAAGCCGCGGGCGATCATCGCGGGCTCGGGCGACTGGACGAACTGGAAGGCGGCCAGCGGCAGCGACACCATCGGCCCGGAGAGCGGGTCGGCGTTGAACTCGGCGGTGGACCCCGCGGTGAGCAGGACCGGCGAGGTCTCCCCGATCCCGCGGGCCGTGCCGAGGATGACGGCCGTGGTCAGGCCCGAGCGGGCGGTGGGCAGGACGACATGCCAGACGGTGCGCCAGCGGGAGGTCCCCATGGCGTAGGCGGCCTCGCGCAGGGTGCCGGGCACCAGCCGGATCACCACGTCGGCGGCACGGATGATGATCGGCAGCATCATCACCGACAGCGCCAGCGCGGCGGCGAAGCCGGAGCGCTCCATGCCGAGGGTGAGGATGACGGTGGCGTAGATGAACAGGCCGGCCACGATGGACGGCAGTGCGGTCATCGCCTCGACGATGGTGCGCACGAACCGGGCGAAGCGGCCCGGGACCTCGTTGAGGAACACCGCGCACACCAGTCCGGCCGGCACGGTGATGACCAGAGCGATCAGGATCTGGATCAGGGTGCCGGCGATCGCGTGCAGCACACCGCCCGTGCTCAGCGGCTCCAGCGGGCCGGCGAGCTTCATGTCCTCGGTGAAGAAGTTCAGGTGCGGCAGCGCCCTGCGGCCCTCCCAGAGCGTGTAGCCCACCACGAAGACGAGCACCGTGATCAGCAGGGCCCCCATCGAGCGCACCACGGCACCCGCGAGCCGGTCCACGACCGCGGGCCCGTCCTCGTCGAAGGAGACGGTCAGCGCGTACAGACCGAGGAACAGCGCATAGGCGACGACGACAAAGCCGACGGCTCCGTCGAAGGGCAGCAGCCATGTGAAGAGCAGCCAGGTCAGAGCGAGCGCGGCGGCCCCGGCGCCCAGGAGCGCGTACACATCGGTGGCGCGGCTCCCCGAGACGGAGCGCCGTCGTTCGTCGCCGGCCGGGGGCCTGGTCGGCAGGGTGGTGCGGGGGCGGTCGGGTGCCAGGGTCATGGCGGCTCTCCTCCGGGTGGCGGGTCAGGCTTCGCTGGCCGCGCCGGAGCGGCTGCGGGCGACGATGGACGAGGCGGCGAAGTTGACGATCAGGGTCATCACGAAGAGCGAGAACCCGGCGGCCATCAGGGCGGACATGCCGACCTCGGTGGCCTCGCCGTAGCGCAGGGCGATCAGCGAGGAGACCGAGCTGGTGCCGGACTGCAGGATGTGCCACTGCACGGCGAACACCTGCGAGATGATCATGTAGACGGCGATGGTCTCGCCGAGCGCCCGGCCGAGCCCGAGCATGGTGCCGCCGATCATGCCGCCCTTCCCGAACGGCAGGACGACGCTGCGGATCATGCCCCAGCGGGTCGCGCCGAGCGCATAGGCGCCCTCCCGCTCACCGGCCGGGGCCTGCGAGAAGACCTCGCGCATGATCGAGCACATGATGGGCGCGATCATCATGCCCACCACCAGCCCGGCGATGAAGGTCGAGGAGGTGTAGACGGTCTCGGGCGCCAGCGGGTCCCCCGGATCGGCGCCGTCCACCTTGAACAGCGGGATCCAGCCGAGGTACGTGGAGATCCAGCGGGCGGTCGGGATGACCTTGCCCTCCAGCAGGAACAGGCCCCACAGTCCGTAGACCACCGACGGCACGGCGGCCATCAGGTCGACGACGCTGATCAGGGTCTGGCGCAGCCGGGGCGAGGCGTACTCGGAGATGTAGAGCGCGGCGCCGGTCGCCAGCGGCACCGCGACACAGACGGCGACACAGGCGATGAGGACCGTTCCCGTGAGCACGGCCGCGATGCCGAAGTGGCCCGCGTCCGGCTCCCAGGCGGCCGTGGTCAGGAACGACCAGCCGGCCCGGTCGAACGCCAGCCATGCCCGGTACAGCAGGAACCCGCCGACCAGCAGCATGACGGCGAGCACCGCACCGCCTCCGCCGCGCGCGACGGCGCGGAAGACACGGTCGGGCAGACCGGGGTCGGCATACAGCCGCCGGGGGAGGTCGGCGGCCGGGGCGCCGGATTCGGCGGAGGCGAGCGAGGGCTGTCTCTTTTTGAACGGCACGCCTCCGAACCTCCGGGTGCCTGGTTGACTTGCTCGCCCCAAGGGGTGAACGAGGGGTTTCCTGGGGAGAACTTCGCTCCGCGGGGCGGGAGTTGGGGGCCCCGAGTGAATGCGGGGGCCCCGGAGCGGAGGAGTTCGCGCGCCTGGTCGTGGGCGAACTCGCGGCGCGATCAAAGGGGTCGGACTGCGCCGGGCCGCCGTTTCCCTGGCATCGCCCCCGGAACGGTGCGAGCTGGTGAACGACCGGGCCCTGTCCGCGCGGTGTCCGACCGTCCGCGCCTGGCGCGGTCGAGGAGCCGAGAGCTTGCTACGGAAGCAGGGTGAAGGCAGTCACGTGCGCGGGGCGGACCATGCCGAAATGGCGGCGGTCCAGCGTCGCGATGCCGCCCGCACGGAACTTCTCCGCCACGGCCACGACGAAGGCGTCCGCTGTTCCCAGGGGAAGACCCGCGTACCGTTCCACCGGATCGGCGGCCCGCGCGGCTTCGGACAGCCGGTCCTCGGGCAGGGCGTCCAGCAGGCGGTGCGCTTCCTCGCGAACCGTCATAGCAGCCGATGCACGGTCCACAAAGCCATCCAGCCCGGGACTTTCGGGCGCTCCCCGGGGCTCCTCCCCCGCTCGGCTTCGCTCGAGCGGGGGAGGAGCATACGCGGGTGGCGCCGCTGCTCGGGTCAGCTCTCGCCCCAGAGTTCCGGTCCCGCGGGGTCGAGGGCCGCCAGCAGTGCGCGGAAGCGTTCGTAGGAGGCCCGGCAGGTCGCATGGCGTTCGTAGGCGCGTGCGGAGGTCGCCACGGGCCGGCCGCCGCCGTCCCAGACGAACCACACCCAGCCGCCGCCCTCGGCGGTGTGCTGGACCCCGCCGCCCGCCATGGCGTGCCGGGCGCACATCGCCGTGAAGGCCGCCCGGCACCGTTCATGTGACTCATGGGCCGTCGCCGACACGGCTAAAGAGCGCCCGTTCGACGCCACCAGCCGCCAGCCGAACCGGCCCCGGACATCGATGTCGATCTGACATCGCATTCCCACGGTAACGGCATGTCTCGCCGCCCCCTCCGACCGTGCCATGACACGTCCCACCCCCACCGCCCGAAGAGAGAGCCGCAGGCAAGGGCCCCCTGGGCGGCCTCTGTGCGGCCTGTTCAATCTACTGAGGCCGCGCTGACCGGTCCGGGACAAACCGATCACACCGGGTCACGGTTCATGTCGATGTGTTCCCTTGGACACCCCTAGGCAAGGAAGAGGCACCCGTCCGGCCGGAGGGAAACCGTTTGCGGGGGCCGGGCACCGTCCACGATCCGGACGGTACGGAGTCGGGCCCGACCACGATCCGGAGGGCGCGGAGGGGCGGTAGCAGGGGGCCCCGCGCCTCAGCCCAGCGCCACCAGGATCACCAGCAGCACCGCGCCGGCCGCCGCCGGTCCGAGCACCTCGTACGCCCAGCGCACGCTCGGCTCGCCCTGGGCGCGCTCGGACTTCTGGTGGCGCTGGGACAGCTCGCGCAGCTCGTCCATGGTCTGGTCGGTCCTGGCGCGCACCGGCCCGGCCGGGGCCGCCGTCGGCGAGCCGCCCGCCGCACCGCGGCCCTCCTGGCCCTGGGAACGGGACTGCTGCCGGGCCGCCTTGTTGCGCGCGCGCAGGGACACGGGCAGCGCCCACAGCTGGTACCTGGTGCCGCCGGTGGCGACGGCCTCGTTGGAGTAGCCGGAGCGCAGCGCGGAGAGCGAGCCCCAGGGCAGCACGATCACCCGGAACGGGTTGCGGATGCGCAGCCGCTCCTCGCTCGCGTACACGGCCGGGCGCAGGGTGAAGGCGACGATGAGCGGGATCACCAGGATCATCCCGGCGAGCGCCAGCCAGGGCGTGCGGCCGTGCCCGACGACCAGCGCGTCGATACCGAGCCAGAGCACCACGGCCAGCAGCAGCACACCGGCCGCGATCCCGGCGGGCGACCGGTAGATGCGGTCCTGGTACTCGGGGGCCGAGGGGTCCGGCGCGGGCGCCTGGTGGTCCGGGGTCGTCATGCACCCGATTCTGCACGACGGGCGGCAGGACCCCGGCGCCCGGTACGCAACCGAGGCCCGCACGGTGTGCGCCCGTATCCGCGGTGTGTCCGGGCCGTGACCGGCCGGTGTCCGGGCCGCGTCAGGATTCCCCAGAGGGGCTGTACAGCCGCTACGCGCGTAGATATGCTCGCCTGGTGACCATGCCCACCACTGCATCCTCTCCCAGGCTCCCGGCTTCGCTCGGCGAGCAGGGTGGCGCCCCCGCGCACCCGCTCTCGGACGTCGCCTCGTCGGACAGCACGCTGCGCCGCTTCCTCCACGGGCTGCCCGGCGTCGACGCGGTCGGCCTGGAGGCGCGCGCCGCCTCCCTCGGCACCCGTTCCATCAAGACCACCGCGAAGGCGTACGCCATCGACCTCGCCATCTCGATGGTCGATCTGACGACGCTGGAAGGCGCGGACACCCCGGGCAAGGTCCGGTCGCTCGGCGCCAAGGCGGCCCACCCCGACCCGACGGACCGCACGGCTCCCACCACCGCGGCCGTCTGCGTCTACCCCGACATGGTGGCCGTCGCCAAGGAGGCCGTCGCGGGCTCCGGGGTGAAGGTCGCCTCCGTCGCCACCGCCTTCCCTGCGGGCCGTGCCGCCCTCGAGGTGAAGCTGGGCGATGTGCGCGAGGCGGTGGCCGCGGGCGCCGACGAGATCGACATGGTCATCGACCGCGGGGCGTTCCTCTCGGGCCGGTACATGAAGGTGTACGAGGAGATCGTCGCCGTCAAGGAGGCCTGTGGGCAGCGGGCCCGGCTGAAGGTCATCTTCGAGACCGGTGAGCTGTCGACGTACGACAACATCCGGCGCGCGAGCTGGCTCGGCATGCTGGCCGGCGCCGACTTCATCAAGACCTCCACCGGCAAGGTCGCCGTCAACGCCACGCCCGCGAACACCCTGCTCATGCTGGAGGCCGTCCGCGACTTCCGCGCCCAGACCGGCATCCAGATCGGTGTGAAGCCGGCGGGCGGCATCCGCACCTCCAAGGACGCCGTCAAGTTCCTGGTCCTGGTCAACGAGACCGCCGGCGAGGACTGGCTGGACAACCACTGGTTCCGCTTCGGCGCCTCCTCGCTCCTGAACGATCTGCTGATGCAGCGCCAGAAGCTGGCCACCGGCCGCTACTCCGGTCCCGACTATGTGACGGTGGACTGATCCCCCATGTCTTTCGCATACGCACCCGCCCCCGAGTCCCGCGCGATCGTCGACATCGCGCCCTCGTACGGCCTGTTCATCGACGGCGAGTTCACCGAGGCGGCCGACGGCCGGGTCTTCAAGACGGTCAGCCCCTCCACCGAGGAGATGCTCTCCGAGGTCGCCCAGGCCGGTGAGGCGGACATCGACCGCGCGGTGAAGGCCGCCCGCAAGGCCTTCGGGACATGGTCGGCGCTGCCCGGCTCCGAGCGGGCCAAGTACCTCTTCCGCATCGCCCGTATCGTCCAGGAGCGCAGCCGTGAGCTGGCGGTCCTGGAGACGCTGGACAACGGCAAGCCGATCAGGGAGACCCGCGACGCCGACCTGCCCCTGGTCGCAGCGCACTTCTTCTACTACGCGGGCTGGGCCGACAAGCTGGACCACGCGGGCTTCGGGGCGAGCCCCCGGCCGCTCGGTGTGGCCGGCCAGGTCATCCCCTGGAACTTCCCGCTGCTGATGCTGGCCTGGAAGATCGCCCCGGCGCTGGCCACCGGCAACACCGTCGTGCTCAAGCCGGCGGAGACCACTCCGCTGTCGGCGCTGTTCTTCGCGGACATCTGCCGCCAGGCGGGGCTGCCCAAGGGCGTGGTCAACATCGTCCCCGGCTACGGTGACGCGGGCGCCGCGCTGGTCGCGCACCCGGATGTGAACAAGGTCGCCTTCACCGGCTCCACCGCCGTCGGCAAGGAGATCGCCCGCACGGTCGCGGGCACCCGCAAGAAGGTCACCCTCGAACTGGGCGGCAAGGGCGCCAACATCGTCTTCGACGACGCCCCGATCGACCAGGCCGTCGAGGGCATCGTGACCGGCATCTTCTTCAACCAGGGCCAGGTCTGCTGTGCGGGCTCCCGTCTGCTGGTGCAGGAGTCGATCCAGGACGAGCTGCTGGAGTCCCTCAAGCGCCGGCTGTCCACGCTCCGCCTCGGCGACCCGCTGGACAAGAACACCGACATCGGCGCGATCAACTCCGCCGAGCAGCTGACCCGGATCACCGCGCTCGCCGAGCAGGGCGAGGCGGAGGGCGCCGAGCGCTGGTCCCCGGCCTGCGAACTTCCCTCGTCCGGCTACTGGTTCGCCCCGACACTGTTCACCGGCGTCACCCAGGCCCACACCATCGCCCGCGACGAGATCTTCGGCCCGGTGCTGTCCGTGCTGACCTTCCGCACCCCGGAGGAGGCCGTGGCCAAGGCCAACAACACGCAGTACGGCCTGTCGGCGGGCATCTGGACCGAGAAGGGCTCCCGCATCCTGGCGGTGGCGAGCAAGCTCCGCGCGGGCGTGATCTGGTCCAACACGTTCAACAAGTTCGACCCGACCTCGCCGTTCGGCGGTTACAAGGAGTCGGGCTTCGGCCGCGAGGGCGGCCGCCACGGCCTGGAGGCGTACCTCGATGTCTGAGAAGTCCGAGAAGTCTGTGCCGACCGAACCGCGACTTTCGGTCTTCAAGACCTACAAGCTGTACGTGGGCGGCAAGTTCCCGCGTTCCGAGAGCGGCCGGGTGTACGAGGTGAGCGACTCCAAGGGCAACTGGCTGGCGAACGCACCGCTGTCGTCCCGCAAGGACGCCCGTGACGCGGTGGTCGCCGCACGCAAGGCGTTCGGGGCGTGGTCCGGCGCGACCGCGTACAACAGGGGCCAGATCCTCTATCGCATCGCGGAGATGCTGGAGGGCCGCCGCGAGCAGTTCGTCCGCGAGGTCGCCGAGTCCGAGGGCCTGTCCAAGGCCAAGGCGGCCGCGCAGGTCGACGCGGCGATCGACCGCTGGGTCTGGTACGCGGGCTGGACCGACAAGATCGCCCAGGTGGTCGGCGGCGCCAACCCGGTGGCGGGCCCCTTCTTCAACCTCTCCTCCCCCGAGCCGACGGGTGTGGTCGCGGTCCTCGCTCCGCAGGAGTCGTCCTTCCTGGGCCTGGTCTCGGTGATCGCCCCGGTGATCGCGACCGGCAACACGGCGGTGGTGATCGCGAGTGAGAACGCCCCGCTCCCGGCGCTGTCGCTGGGCGAGGTGCTGGCCACCTCCGACCTGCCCGGCGGTGTCGTCAACGTGCTGTCCGGCCGTACGGCGGAGATCGCCGCCCCGCTGGCCGCACACCAGGACGTCAACGCGATCGACCTGACCGGCGCCGACGAGGCGCTGGCGAAGGAACTGGAGATCGCGGCGGCGGACAACCTCAAGCGCGTCCTCCGTCCACAGCCTGTGGATTACGTCGCGACTCCGGGCATCGAGCGCCTGACGGCCTTCCTGGAGACCAAGACGGTCTGGCACCCGACCGGCTCCCTGGGCGCCTCCGGTTCCTCCTACTGAGCCACCTCCCCCCAGGAGGGCCGCGTCTCCTCACCCCCGCCCGACGGAGACGCGGCCCTCCTCCCTTTTCCCCTGAGTGCGGGCCGCTCAGGCCGTCACAGGATCTCCCCCCTGCTACGGGCGTTGGCGTCGGCCACCCGCGCCCGCAACCGCGCCTCCGCGTGCTCGGGGTCGTGCAGCGGCCGCACATCACCGGGGCGCGCCGTCCACTCCCTGCCGCCACCGACCGGTCGCAGCCAAACGAACCCGTCCAGGTGGTCCATCACGACCCCGCGCCGCTCCCGCCGCGTGTCCTGAGCGAGCCAGCCGACCGGAATCCGGGGCTCCGCGCGCTCGACCTGCCCGCCCGTGCCCGGGGTGTGTGCCGTCGCGTCCGTCGCCGTACGTCCTTCGGATGCCAAGGGTGCCTCCGCTGCGTTCGTGCTGTTCACACCCTCAGCGTCGGGTCCCGACACCGCCGTCGGACAGGATGACACCGTTCCGAACCCGATTACGGAACAGCTCTCACCTGCCCCTTTTCACCGTTCGCACCCAGACTGTCACCGACCGCGACTAGCGTTGGACGGTACCGGTGTCCCCCTCGGGGATCCGGAACGACACGGCGCGTCCACACGGCAAGGGAGCCCCACGATGAGCCAGCCCGCCCGCGAACTCGACCCCGCGCACTCCGCCCGCGACCTCTACGGCGTGGAGCTCCGCCGCCAACGCCGCATCGCGGGGCTGTCGCTGGACCGGCTGTCGGACATCGTCAACTACAGCAAGACCCATCTGCACGGGGTCGAGACCGGGGAACGGCTCCCGTTGCCACCGATCTCCGAGAAGCTGGACGCGGCCTTCGGGACGGGGGAGTTGTTCCAGGGGCTGTGGGGGACGGTGAAGCGGGAGCACACACCTCGAAGGTTCGATCACTGTCTGGAACTGGAGGCCCGGGCAGCGCGGATCCAGGCGTTCGGCGCGAGCCTGATCCCCGGCCTGCTGCAGACAGAGGCTTATATGCGCACGCTGTTCACCGAGGCCGAGCCGGGCAGGAGCCCCGAGGAGATCGAGGGCCTGGTGGCCGCCCGTCTGGGCCGCCAGGAGATCCTCCGGCGGACGTGCCCGCCGGACTTCTGGTGGATCCTCAGTGAGGCAACCCTGCGGCAGGTCGTGGGCGGTCCGGCGGTGATGCGCGAACAGCTCAGAGCGCTGCTGCCGCTGGCGTACACACGGCACACCACGATCCAGGTAGCTCCCTACGGAGCGGATACATGTGCCCTGATGAGCGGCACACTCATCCTGCTCACCCTCCCGGACAACTCCACCACCGCGTACCAGGAGAGCTTCGGGTACGGCGAAACCTTCGACGACCGGGAAACCGTCACGCGACGCGTGCGAGAGTACGATCACAAGAAGGCCTGCGCCCTCTCCCCAAGGGAGTCCGCGGCGTTGATCACAACGACGTTGGAGATTTACGAGCCATGCGAGCCACCCCGGACCTGAGCACCACACGCTGGCGCACGTCCTCCTACAGCGGGGGCGAGCAAGGGGATGAGTGTGTCGAGGTATGCGACGACACCCCCGGCACCGTCCCCGTCCGCGACAGCAAGAACACGGCCGGCCCCGTCCTGATGCTGGACGGGGCGGCCTGGCAGCCGTTCGTCGACGGCGTCAAGAACGGCTGCCTGTAAGGCATCCGCGCGCCGGCGTCAGCGCACCGACCCGAGCAACTGGCCGACGACCGGCACACTGCCCAGGGACGGCGCCTGGGCCACCGGGCCGGTGAGGGACCGGGAGGACAGCGGCGCGAAGTCGGCGACCTGGGTGGCGACCCCGTTGTCGAGCGGGTCGACGCCCGTGCCCGCCAGCGGGTTGGGCTTGAGGCCCGCGACCGTACCGGTGGCATGCCCGACCGCCCCCGTCGCCGCCGGCAGCCCCTCCTGGGGGTCGATGTCACCGACCAGGGCGGGCCGGGTGGGCATCACATCGAGCACCGGACCGGTGGCCGCCGACGCCGTGGCCGCACCCGCCCCCAGTGCGGCGCCCGCGGTCGCGACGGCGAGGAGCGCCCGCCGGGCGGTGGGGTTCTTGGGGGAGGCGTGTCGTGCCATGAGCGATGCCACCTTCTCACTGCCAAGGGTAATCATGTCGACACTCACGGTAGTTGAAAGCGCGTAGCGCACTCAACTCGAACCCACCGGCCGATCACCGGTGGAGCGAGCGGCCCCCCGGGCTGTCGCCCTTGAAACGCCGACCCATGGCGATCTCATCGCCCACCACCGACCAGACGGTCTCGTCGTCCTGGAAGGGGAGCGGATCGACGCTGCTCGTCTCCTCACGAATGCGATCGACCTCGCCGCCCAGGCGCTCGAAGTCGGCCTCCTCGTCGTCCTCGTCGCCGCTGAAGGTGAACTCCTCCAGCAGGCGCTGGAACCGGAGGGCAACCTGGACGAGGGAGGAGACGTCCGTGTGGAGTTCCCGCACGGTCCCCTCATCGGGGTCGAAGGCGTGCACCTTGCCGGATACGGGGTCGAGGGTGAGATACGCGTTGAGAAGCCAGCCGATGACGGGCCAGTCACCGGCGCCCTCCGCTGCGCCTTCGAAGTCCTCGACGTGGACGACGTCCTGGACGAGGGGCAGCAAGCCGTCGTCCTCGTCGGGCCGGCGCAGCAGGAGCGTCCCGGTGGGGGCGCCGACGATCTGCAGGAGGCGGGCGCCCTCGGTGTCTGCGGCGGCGGGCGGGAATGCGGTGGCGGGCACGGTCGCGATCCGGTCCTCGCCGAAGATGTCGGTGAGTTCGCTCCGGGTGACATCAAAAAGCACAGCCAGAGCTCCGAACGGTGATCACCGACCCCTCACGGTGGCAGCCTTACCGGCTCTCCACCCTATGCCTCCGGCCGCGACGGCCGTCAGACGGCTGATACGCCGGGCATCGAACTCGAACTCGGACCCGCCCGTCGCTCCGGTGAACGTGATGCGTCAGACTGGTGTCTCGTGAGTCTTCATCCCCCGGCCCCCGCCCGCGTCGTGCTGCTCTGTGGTCCCTCCGGATCCGGCAAGTCCCTGGTCGCCGCCCTCGCCGGGCTGCCCGTGCTGCGGCTCGACGACTTCTACAAGGAGGGCGACGACCCCACGCTGCCGCTGGTGGAGGGGAGTTCGGACATCGACTGGGACCATCCGGAGTCCTGGGACGCGGACGAGGCGGTCCGGGCCATCACCGAGCTGTGCGCCGGGAGCCGTACGACGGTGCCGGTGTACGACATCTCGCTGAGCGCGCGGACCGGGGAGGCGACCCTGGACATCGGCCGCACCCCGGTGTTCGTCGCGGAGGGCATCTTCGCCGCCGAGATCGTGCGGCGCTGCCACGAACTCGGCGTCCTGGCCGATGCGCTGTGTCTGACCCGGGGCCCCTTCACCACCTTCCGCCGCCGCTTCGCGCGGGATCTCAAGGAGGGCCGCAAGTCGGTCCCGTTCCTGCTGCGCCGCGGATGGCGGCTGATGCGCGCGGAGCGGTCGATCATCGCCCGCCAGACATCCCTGGGCGCCTCGGCCTGCGACCGGGACGAGGCACTGAGCAGGCTGGCTGCAGCGGCGGCGGGCCGGCGCGTGTCGACGGTGGACACCGCAGCCACCCCCTGAGGCCGCACCGGCGACGGCACCGGCCGAGGCCGGACGAACGAGAAACGGGACTGGACGGGCCCCCCGGCCCTGCCAGTCCCGCTCCCTGGTGCTCCCCCGTGGTCCCCCGTGACCCCGTTTCCCCCCTGCCGCCGCCCCGCACTTCCCCCGGTGTTCCCCCGGAGCGGCGCTCCCCCGTGCTTCCCCCGATTCCCCCGTTTCCCCTGTTTCCCCCGATCCCTCAGGCGACGAGCTCGCCGAAGGACTCCTCCTGGTCACGGCCGAAGCTCAGAGCCTCGTCCTCGCGCATCCGGCGCAGGGACCGCCAGATGCTCGACTTCACCGTGCCGACACTGATACCGAGGATGTCCGCGATCTCCGGGTCCGTACGGCCCTCGTAGTAACGCAGGACCAGCATGGTGCGCTGGAGTTCCGGCACCCGGGCGAGCGCCTGCCACAGGACGGCGCGCAGCTCGGTGCCGCGCATCGCGTCCGTGTCACCGGCGGTCTCCGGGAGCTCCTCGGTCGGATATTCGTTCAGCTTGCGGCGACGCCACGCGCTGATGTGCAGATTGGTCATCGTCCGCCGCAGGTATCCCCCCACGGCGGCCTTGTCGCTGATCCGGTCCCAGGCCCGGTACGTCGAGAACAGCGCGCTCTGCAGCAGATCCTCGGCCTCGAAGCGGTCACCGGTCAGGTGGTAGGCGGTGGCGTACAGGGAGGCGCGGCGCTCCTCGACATAGGCGGTGAACTCCGCCTCCGCCGTCGAACGACGCTCCCCCGGTTCCTCCCCGTACGACGCTCCCCCGTGCGACTCCCCCGTACACACGTCGACCACTGACCGGCAGGTGTGGCGCCCCTGCGGAGCGGACGACGCGCCGTGCTGGCGCCCGGTGCCACGAGCACACAGGGCGCCTCCCACGGCACCGGACTTCTCCGCGTTCCGGATGACATCGTGCAGACGGGTGACCACTGTGCTCGCGCCGACGCTGTGCAGCGTGCTCATCTCGCGCCCCCCATCCTGGAGTCCCGGTGTCCGGCTTGCTTCCTTGCCTGTGCCGAAAATCCTGCCGGGGTCACTTCATGACCGTGTCCTCCGACTGTCACAGACCTGTCACAGGGGTGATCCGCGCCCCCGTTACCCGCCAGTCACGGCGCAGAGTCATCCGGTTACGCATCCGTACCGCCGGAGTGCGGCCCGGACCCGCCCGGCGCGACCGGGGGCCGGGGTCTCACGGACGAAGTCCGGGTGCAGTCGAAAGAGAGGCCCGGCATACGCCAGAATGGCCCCTGTGCCTTCCCTGTTGCTGATCGAGGACGACGACGCCATCCGGACGGCCCTGGAGCTCTCTCTGACGCGCCAGGGACACCGCGTGGCCACCGCTGCCACCGGCGAGGACGGACTTCAGCTGCTGCGCGAGCAGCGGCCGGACCTGATCGTGCTGGACGTGATGCTGCCGGGCATCGACGGCTTCGAGGTGTGCCGGCGCATCCGGCGCACCGATCAGCTGCCGATCATCCTGCTGACCGCGCGCAGTGACGACATCGACGTCGTGGTCGGGCTGGAGTCCGGTGCCGACGACTATGTCGTCAAGCCCGTGCAGGGGCGCGTGCTCGACGCCCGGATCCGGGCCGTGCTGCGCCGCGGCGAACGCGAGGCCAACGACTCGGCGACCTTCGGCAGCCTCGTCATCGACCGGGCCGCGATGACGGTCACCAAGAACGGCGAGGACCTGCAGCTCACGCCGACCGAGCTGCGGCTGCTGCTGGAGCTGAGCCGCAGACCCGGGCAGGCGCTGTCCCGGCAGCAGTTGCTGCGGCTGGTGTGGGAGCACGACTACCTCGGCGACTCACGCCTGGTCGACGCCTGTGTGCAGCGGCTGCGCGCCAAGGTCGAGGACATCCCCTCCTCCCCCACCCTGATCCGTACGGTCCGTGGGGTCGGCTACCGGCTGGACGCCCCTCAGTGACCGAACCGCAGGCGGAACCCGGCGGCTGGTCCGCCGCACGCAGGGCCGTACAGTCACGGCTCCGTTTCACCAGCCTCAGACTGCGTCTGGTCGTGGTCTTCGGACTCGTCGCGCTGACCGCCGCCGTGTCGGCGTCCGGCATCGCGTACTGGCTCAACCGTGAGGCCGTCCTCACCCGCGCCCAGGACGCGGTGCTGCGCGACTTCGAGCAGGAGATGCAGAACCGGGCGAGCTCGCTCCCGGTGCATCCGACGCAGGACGAACTCCAGCACACCGCCGGGCAGATGGCGAACAGCAGCCAGCGCTTCAGCGTGCTGCTGCTCGCCACCGACGAGCACGGCAACACCGTGGTCGGCAACTCCGACCTGGACACCTTCACCCTCCAGGACGTGCCCGCGTCCCTGCAGAAGGCGGTGAACAAGCAGCAGCCGGTGTCCGCGAACAACAAGGACGCCTATCACCTGTACTGGCAGCGGATCGTGGACGGCGGCAAGCCCTATCTGGTGGGCGGCGCCAAGGTGATCGGCGGCGGCCCGACCGGCTACATGCTCAAGTCCCTGGAGCCGGAGGCCAAGGACCTCAACTCCCTCGCCTGGTCGCTGGGCATCGCCACCGGGCTGGCCCTGATCGGCTCGGCCCTGCTCGCCCAGGCGGCCGCCACCACCGTGCTGAAGCCGGTGCACCGCCTCGGCATCGCGGCACGGCGGCTGGGCGAGGGCCAGCTGGACACCCGGCTGCGGGTCTCCGGCACCGATGAACTCGCCGACCTGTCCAGGACGTTCAACCGTGCCGCGGAGTCCCTGGAGAAGAAGGTCGCGGACATGAGCTCCCGCGAGGAGGCCTCCCGCCGGTTCGTCGCCGACATGTCCCATGAACTGCGTACGCCGCTCACCGCGATCACGGCCGTCACCGAGGTCCTGGAGGAGGAGCTGGACGCGGAGACCGGCAGCGTGGACCCGATGATCGAGCCGGCCGTGCGGCTCGTGGTCAGCGAGACCCGGCGGCTGAACGACCTCGTCGAGAACCTGATGGAGGTCACCCGCTTCGACGCGGGCACCGCCCGGCTGGTCCAGGACGACGTGGACATCGCCGACCAGATCACCGCGTGCATCGACGCCCGCGCCTGGCTGGACGCCGTCGAGCTGGACGCCGAGCGCGGCATCATGGCCCTCCTCGACCCGCGCCGCCTGGACGTGATCCTCGCCAACCTGATCGGCAACGCCCTCAAGCACGGCGGTTCGCCGGTCCGGGTGTCGGTGCGCGAGGAGAGCGAGGAGCTGGTGATCGAGGTACAGGACCGGGGCCCCGGCATCCCCGAGGAGGTCCTGCCGCATGTCTTCGACCGCTTCTACAAGGCGAGCGCCTCACGTCCGCGCTCCGAGGGCAGCGGCCTCGGACTGTCCATCGCGCTGGAGAACGCGCACATCCACGGCGGCGACATCACGGCCGCCAACTCCCCGGAGGGCGGAGCGGTCTTCACCCTGCGCCTGCCGCGCCACACCGCACCGCTGATCGCGGAGGAGGAGGGCGACCGGGACGCCCACCGGAACGGGGACGGAGACAGGAACGGGGACGGCAACGGGAACGGCACGGAGGGGAACGCCCGATGAGAGCACGTGGCGCACGCCCCTGGCTGGCCGTACCGCTGCTGGCCGTGCTGCTGACCGGCTGCGGCATACGTTCCACCCAGGTGCCGACGGACTTCGGCCCCGCACCGTCCCGGGTGCCCTGCGCGCTGTCCGGCACCCACCCGTCCCCGCAGGCGGGCCCGGGCATACCCGTCCAGGTCTTCCTGCTGTGCGCCTCACAGCTGGTCACCGTGGACCGTTCGATGCGCATACCCGACGGCACGGCGGAAGTGAAACGGCGGGTGCTGGTGGCACAGGGGCTGGTCGACCAGCTCGCCATGACGCCCGCCACGGAGCGGCAGGCGGGCTATACGACGGACGTGGCCGCCGACATCCGGGTGAGCGGGCCGTACGGCACGGACCCGGAGGACACCTTCCGGCTGAGCACCCCGGTGCAGGACCTCACCTCGTTCGCCCTCGCGCAGATCGTCTGCACCTTCGCCGACTCGGAGGCGACCACCGCCGACGACGGGACCGTGCTGCTCGGCGGCCCGGACCGGCAGCCGCCGCGCCGCTATGAATGCACCGACGAGGTACGGTCCCGGCCGGGCGCGGTGCCCCCGCCCTCGCACGAGGTGACCGGACCCTGAGCCGGGACCGTCCGGTCGCCGGCCCCCGAAGGTCCGTACGTGTGTTTGGCCACTCATCTGCGGCGGTGCCTTCCGGAACCGATCCCGCCGGAGCCCGCGTCTTGGGGGGCGTGCAGCGTCAAGGCTCAAACGGCGGCAGCGCCGCGTTCCGCGTCCGGGTGGCAGGGGGTGTCCTCCTCGTCGCACACCTCGCGCTCGTCGCCTGGATCACGCTGCGCCCGCTGGACGTGCCCTGGGTGAGGCCCGCCAATCTGCATCCCCTCGCCGGTATCAGAGCCGATCTCGCCCTGGGCTGGCCGGAGGCCGCCCGGCGGATCGGGAAGGGGCTCGCGCTGCTCGCGCCGCTCGGGGTGCTGCTGCCCCTGGCGGGCGGCCGGCTCGTCGTC
Organism: Streptomyces nodosus; assembly: GCF_008704995.1. Taxonomy (NCBI): domain Bacteria; kingdom Bacillati; phylum Actinomycetota; class Actinomycetes; order Kitasatosporales; family Streptomycetaceae; genus Streptomyces; species Streptomyces nodosus. The sequence continues at coordinate 4,654,246 of NZ_CP023747.1, read as the reverse complement.
TCCCCGCTCGCCTCGCTGGCCCGTACGGTCGCCGCGGGCACCCTGATCGCGCTGGCCGTCGAACTGCTGCAGACCGGGGTGCCCGGTCAGGTCGTGGACATCGACTCGATCCTGCTCGGCACGGTCGGGGTGGCGCTGGCCCATCTGCTGGTCGTCCCCGCGGCCCGGGTCAGGATCCGCCGCAGGGCCGAGTGCCGGCGGCGGGCCGCCCTCCCCCGGGACGAGCCGTCTCAGGGGCGGACCCCGACGATTCCCAGGGTCGGAATGGCTCCTTAGAGCGAGGCTTCACCTGCTTCGTCCCCGTAGCGTGGAACACATCGGGAGCGCCAGGTCCTCTGCCACGACGAGCGCCCGCACCGCCGGGCCACCGAGGCCGTCGAGGACCTGGACGCCACCGACCGGACGTCCCGGCGACCGCCGGGACCCGCTCACCGCCACGGCTCGCGAAGGAGTTCCGATGACCGGCCTTGCCCGCCCCACCCACGGACGGATGATCGGCGGAGTGTGCGCAGCGCTGGCACGGCGCTTCGGCACCTCCGCGACCACGATGCGCGTGCTCTTCGTGCTGTCCTGTCTGCTGCCCGGCCCGCAGTTCCTGCTCTACATCGCGCTGTGGATCCTGTTCCCCTCGGAGGACCGGATGGATGCGCGTTCGGGCTGGTGACGGCGGCCGGTGCCGCACCGCCGACGGCCGGGAGACACCCCCGGACAGCGGAGCACGACCGCACTACGACGTCGAGGGGCGCCCCGATCCGGGGCGCCCCTCGACGTCGTACGGACAGGCGTCTCAGGCCAGCGGGATCCCGTTCACCGGCAGGCCCTGTGCGGGCAGGCCCTTGACCGGCAGCCCGCCGAGCAGCCCGGCGGCCGGGGCGGCGGGGCCGTCGGCGAGGGTCCGGTGCGCCAGGGGGCGGGCGACGGCCGCGGCACGGCCGAGCGCGTTCTGCCCCTGGCCGAGAGCCTCGCCCGCGCCGGGCAGCGTCCCGGCGACCTTGCCCAGCGGCAGCCCCCCGGTGACGGTGGGCAGCCCGGCGGCGTCCGGCACGGATGCGGGGGCGGCGCTCGCGACACCCGCGCCCGCGGCGGCGAAGGCGGCACCGAGAGCGGCGACACCGAGGGTCTTGGCAGCAGAGTGCTTCATGAGGAACACGTCCTTGGGTCCGGTGACGGGGAGGTGCGCGGTCCAGAACCGTAGACACCCGAAAAGGGGCACCGCAAACATCCCGGAACGGCCGGAACGGGGCCTCGCGGCCGTTCCGTGCAAGGGCTCGTCAGTCCTCGGGCTGCGCGGAACCGCTGGTGGAAGCGGTCTGCTGGAACAGCCATTCGGACTTCAATGCGGCATAACCCGGCTTGACGACGTCGTTGATCATCGCCAGTCGTTCATCGAAAGGGATGAACGCCGACTTCATGGCGTTGACCGAGAACCATTGCAAGTCGTCGAGCGTGTATCCGAAGGCCGCCACCAGATGGGCGAACTCCCGGCTCATGCTGGTCCCGGACATCAGCCGGTTGTCCGTGTTCACCGTGACACGGAAGTGCAGTCGCCGCAGCAGCCCGACGGGGTGGCCGGCATAGGAGTCGGCGGCGCCGGTCTGAAGATTGGAGCTGGGGCACAGTTCCAACGGGACGCGCTTGTCCCGCACGTACGAGGCCAGGCGCCCGAGCTTCACCGAGCCGTCCTCGCGGACCTCGATGTCGTCGACGATGCGCACCCCGTGCCCGAGCCGGTCGGCGCCGCACCACTGGAGGGCCTGCCAGATGGACGGCAGACCGAAGGCCTCCCCGGCGTGGATGGTGAAGTGGTTGTTCTCGCGCTTCAGGAACTCGAAGGCGTCCAGATGCCGGGTGGGCGGGTGGCCCGCCTCGGCACCGGCGATGTCGAAGCCCACCACGCCCATGTCCCGGTAGCGGTTGGCGAGTTCGGCGATCTCCAGGGCACGGGCCGCATGCCGCATCGCGGTGAGCAGGGCGCCGACCCGGATGCGCCGGCCGGCCTCCGCGGCCCGCCGCTCACCCTGCCGGAAGCCCTCGTCGACGGCCTCCACGACCTCCTCCAGGGTGAGCCCGCCCTCCAGATGCTGCTCGGGCGCGTACCGCACCTCGGCGTAGACGACCCCGTCCTCGGCGAGGTCCTCGGCACACTCGGCGGCCACCCGGACGAGCGCCTCGCGGGTCTGCATCACCCCGACGGTGTGCGAGAACGTCTCCAGATACCGTTCCAGCGACCCGGAGTCGGCGGCCTCCCGGAACCACAGGGCGAGCTTGTCCGGGTCGGTCTCGGGGAGGGAACGGCCCGAGGCGCGGGCCAGGTCGACGACGGTTCCCGGGCGGAGCCCCCCGTCGAGATGGTCGTGCAGCAGAACCTTGGGCGCCCGGCGGATCTGGTCCCAGCCCGGGGTGTTCGGGTGCTGGCTCGTCATGGGCGCACCATAGCTCCGCGTGCCCGGAGCCCGGTGCACGACCGGACGTCGATATCCAACGGTGACCCGCAGAACAGGTTTCGTACACCGTGGCTTCTGACACTGTTCTGTCATGGGACAGCAAGCGACGCCGGTTCGCACGGCCCGGCTGGGGAGGGCGCTCGGTCCGGTGCCGACGGCGGTGAGCGGCGTGGTACTGCTGCTGCCCGACGGCGACGAGGTCTCCGCCCGCAGACCGTTCCCGCTCACGGCCGCCGCCTCGGTGGGCGCGCTCGGCCGCCGGCTGGTGCGCGCGGGAGCGGGCGAGGGCCTGGTCGTCCATGTGGTGCACTACCGCTACCGGGGCTGGAACGGCAGCGAGGCACATCTGTCGCAGGACGCCGACTGGGCCGCCGACGAGGTCGTACGACGCTACGGAGATGTGCCGGTCTGCCTCGTCGGCCGGAGCATGGGCGGCCGGGCCGCGCTCCGTGCGGCCGGGCACAGCGCCGTCAACTCGGTTCTGGCGCTCGCCCCTTGGCTCCCGGAGGAGGACATGGCGGTCTCCCCCGAACCGGTGCGGCAGCTCGGCGGACGACGGGTGCTGATCGTGCACGGCACCAATGACGAACGCACCGACCCGGAGCTGTCGTTCCGGCTGGCGGCGCGCGCGAAGAAGGCGAACCGCGACATCTGCCGCTTCGAAGTGCACTCCGACGGCCACGGTTTGCACCAATACCGCTCCGAAGTGCACGCGCTGGCCGAGGACTTCGTGATGGGTGCCCTGTTCGGACGGGCCTTCTCCCGCCCGGTGCAGGACGCGCTGGCCGCCCCGCCGCCACTGGGGCTGCGGATGCCGCTGGCGGCGGGGTTCGGGAAGACGCTGCGCAGATGAGGGGCGCCCCGGCGGGGCGTGCCCTCAGTCCGGCAGCAGGCTTCCCCTCCTGGACAGCAGGAACTTCTTGAAGGCGGCCACCGGCGGGGTGTCGACATGCCCCTCCAGCCAGGCGACGCCGATCTCCCGCACCGCCCGTGGCGCGGTGACCGCCAGTTCGACGACCCCGGGACGGGCGACGGCGGGCGGGGGCAGCAGGGCGACGCCGAGGCCCGCCGCGACCAGACCCCGCAGGGTCTCGGCCTCCTCGCCCTCGAAGGCGACCCGCGGGGTGAACCCGGCCTCCCGACACAGGTCGTCGGTGATGCGGCGCAGTCCGTAGCCGGCTTCGAGGGTCACAAAGCCCTCCTCGGCGGCCTCGGCGAGACGGATGCGCCGACGGCCCGCCAGCCGGTGGTCGGCGGGGACGACCAGCCGCAGCTTCTGCTCGTCCAGCCGGCGGGCGACCAGATCGGGGGCGTCGGGCACCGGGGAGGTCAGACACAGGTCGAGTTCCCCCGCCCGCAGCTTCTCGAGCATCGCCTCGCCGTAGTTCTGGACCAGGCTGAAGCGGACGCGGGGATGGTCGGCGCGGAAGGCGTGGATGAGGCCGGGCACCGTCTCGGCACCCATGGTGTGCAGAAAGCCGAAGGCGACCTTGCCGGTGGCCGGGTCGGCGTCGGCGCGCACCTCGTCGGCGGCCCGCTCGACCTCCGCGAGGGCACGCTCGACGGAGGCGAGGAACGTCCGGCCGGCGGGGGTGAGCGCGACCGTGCGGCCGCGGCGGGCGAACAGCTCGACGCCCAGGTCCTGTTCGAGCCGGACCAGCGCGCGGGACAGGGTGGACTGCGGGACCTGCATCTCCCGCGCGGCACGGGTGACGTGCTCGGTACGGGCGACTCCCGCGAAGTACGCCAGGCGCGGCGCGAGCAACGCCACGATGTCGTCTCCGTCACGTGTGTCACCGTTGCGTGACAGCCTGCTCACTGACCTCTGCTGATGCACCATGGGAACGATTATGGGGTTTCTGTGCATTGGACGGATGAACGTCCGCTCCGTACGTTCGAAGCATGCCTGCCGTTGATACCGGGGCGTCCACCACCGTGGACGCCGACGCCGTCACCGCCACCGACTCCCCTCCCGCTCCGGGCGGCCCCGCCGCCGACTCCCGGCTGACCCCGGGCGGCCCCGGCTACCGCCGGATGAGCCTCGCCCTCTTCCTCGCGGGAGTGGCCACCTTCGCCCTCCTCTACTCCACCCAGGCCCTGCTGCCGCTCGTCTCCCGCGACTTCGGGGCGTCCGCCAGCGCGGCCAGCTGGACCGTGTCGGCCGCCACCGGTGGGCTGGCCCTGTTCGTCCTCCCCATGAGCGCCCTCTCCGAGCGGTTCGGACGGCGCACGGTGATGACCGCGTCCCTGGCGGTCGCGGTGGCGGTCGGTCTGCTGGTGCCCTTCGCCCCGTCGATGGGCGCACTGATCGCGCTCAGGGCCGTGCAGGGCGCGGCCCTGGCCGGGCTGCCGGCCTCCGCGACCGCCTATCTGGCCGAGGAGGTCCGCCCGAAGGCCCTGATCACGGCGATCGGACTGTTCGTGGCGGGCAACAGCGTGGGCGGGATGAGCGGCCGGATCATCACCGGCTGGGTCGCGCAGGAGTGGGGCTGGCGGGTCTCCGTCGGCACGATCGGCGTGGTCGCGGTCGGCTGCGCCGTCGCCTTCCGTCTGCTGCTCCCGGCGCCGCGGCACTTCACCCCCGGCTCGCTGCGTCCGCGGGTCCTGGCCCGCACGGTCCGCGACCATCTCTCCGACCCGCTGCTGTGCCGGCTGTATGCGATCGGCGCGCTGTTCATGACCGTCTTCGGCGGCGTCTACACGGTGATCGGCTACCGGCTGACGGAGGAACCGTTCGGGCTGCCGCAGGGCATCATCGGCTCGATCTTCCTGGTGTATCTGGTGGGCACGGTGTCGGCGTCGACCGCGGGCCGGCTGGTGGGCCGGCTGGGCCGCCGCGGGGCGCTCTATCTGGCGGCCGGCACCACGACCACGGGTCTGGCGCTGTCCCTGGCATCCTCCCTGATGCTGGTGCTGGCCGGTCTGGTGCTGATCACGGCGGGCTTCTTCGCGGGCCACGCGGTGGCCTCCTCGGCGGTCAGCCACACGGCGAAGCGGGGCCGCGCCCAGGCCGCCGCGCTCTACCAGTCGGCGTACTACATCGGCTCCAGCGTGGGCAGCGCCCTCGGCGCGGCGGCCTTCCACTCGGGCGGCTGGTCCGGGACGGTGGCCATCGGTGTGCTGGCGGTGCTCGGTGTGGTGACCATCACCGTCTTCGGCTCGCGGGCGGCCCGGGCGGCGGTGGCCGTGCGGTCCGCCTAGGGGGCTTTCGTTCGAAGCAGGTCGGCGGCGGTCCTTCGGGACCGCCGCCGACCTGCTTCTTCTCCCCGGTCCTGGGGCATTGTCAGTGGTCTGGGCTAGCTTGCGTGGTACTGGGCGCACTCGCGCGAGGAGAACGGCCACGGGGTGAGGGACCATGAGTGACGGCACGACCACACGGGACGGCCTCGACGCCCGGCTGGAGCAGCACCGGGTGGAGCTGACGGGGTACTGCTACCGGATGCTGGGGTCCTCCTTCGAGGCCGAGGACGCGGTGCAGGACACCCTGGTGCGCGCCTGGCGGAGCTTCGAGAAGTTCGAGGGCCGCTCCTCGCTCCGCTCCTGGCTGTACCGGATCGCGACCAACGTCTGTCTGGACATGCTGGGCGCGGGCGGCAGACGGGCCCGCCCGATGGACCTCACCGACTCCACCCCGCTGGCCCGCGCCGTTCTCTCCCCCCGGCCCGACACCACCTGGCTGGAGCCGGTGCCCGACGCCCGGGTGCTGCCTGCGGCGGACGACCCGGAGCAGGCCGCGGTGGCGAAGGAGTCGGTGCGGCTCGCCTTCGTGGCCGCCCTGCAGCAGCTGCCGCCCCGGCAGCGCGCGGTGCTCATCCTGCGCGAGGTGCTGGCCTGGCGGGCGAGCGAGGTCGCCGAGCTGCTCGGCACCTCGGTCGCCTCGGTCAACAGCGCGCTGCAACGGGCCCGCGCGACCCTGGCCGAGCGAAGCGCGCGGGGTGCCGACGCCGCCGTCCTGGATCCCCTGGACCAGGAGCAGCAGGCGCTGCTCGAGCGCTATGTGGCGGCCTTCGAGGCGTACGACATGGCGGCGTTGACGGCCCTGCTGCACGAGGACGCGGTGATGACGATGCCGCCGTTCGATCTGTGGCTGCGCGGTTCCTCGGACATCACCGGTTTCATGACCACGCTCGGCTCCGCCTGCGCGGGCTCACGGCTGGTGCCGGTCCGGGTCAACGGCCTGCCGGGCTTCGCCCAGTACAAGCCGGACCCGGACAGCGGCGGCTTCACGGCCTGGGCGCTCCAGACCCTGGAGATATCAGGGGGCCGGATCACCGGGTTCCACTGCTTCCTCGACATCCGGCGCTGGTTCCCGCTGTTCGACCTGCCCCTCCAGCTCGAAGGACAGACCGACCAGACCTAGTAGCGCACACAGGGAGGGGGCCGGGTCCCGCAGCCGTATCCGGCCCCCGGCCCGCCGGGCGGCGAGCTGGAGCCGCGCCAGCAGGTCGACCGTGCCGAGTCCCGGCGGTCCCAGCCCGCCGACGTCGCACACCACCACTCCGGCCCCGGTGGCCCCGAGGCGTGCCCGCACGTCGTCGCACAGCCCTGGCACCTGGTCCCGTGTGACGAGACCGGTGAGCACGAGCACGGCAGGTGGTGTCCCGGCATCCATGCTCTGGGGACCCTCCCGCCGGGCACAACTCATCGTCGCCCGGGGCTCCGAGGGTCGTCGAAGATCACATTGACCCGGTCCCGGCCCTCCCCGGAGGGTGGCGACATGCCCCGTGGATCAGCACCGCCCTGGACGTCCGACGGCCTCCTGCCCGCCGAGGAGGCCGTGTGCAGGGGGTGTTGAGCGGGTTCGCGGTCATCGCGGTCGTGATCGGCGTCGGCTGGCTGATCGGGCGCCGCGGCTCCCTCGGTGACCAGGGCCGCGAGGTGTTGACCGGGCTGGCCTTCCAAGTGGCCACCCCCGCCCTGCTGTTCACCACGCTCGCACGGGCCGACCTCTCGGTGATCTTCTCCAGCCGGCTGCTGGTGACGGCGCTGAGCACGGCCGCGGCGGCGGGCGTCTTCGTCGCTTTCGGCGTGGTGCGCCGCTGGGGCGTGGGCCGCACCACGATCGGCGCCCTGTGCTCCAGCTATGTCAACTCCGGCAACCTCGGCATCCCGATCGCCGCCTATGTCCTCGGCGACGCGTCCCTGGTGGCCCCGGTCCTGCTGTTCCAGCAGATCATGGTCACGCCGATCGCACTGACGATCCTGGATCTGTCGGGCGCGGGCGAGAAGCGCGCGCTGTTCGGACGCCTGCTCACCCCGCTGCGGAACCCGATCGCGGTGGGTTCACTGAGCGGGGTCCTGGTCTCGGCGACCGGCGTACGGATACCCGGACCGGTCATGGACCCGATCACCCTGATCGGCAATATGTCGGTCCCGGCCGTCCTGCTGGCCTACGGCATCTCCCTGCACGGCAGCACGGCCCCCGGCCGGGGCCAGGACCGCCGTCCGGTGCTGCTCGCGGTCGCCCTGAAGTCGGCGGGCCAGCCCCTGGCGGCCTGGGCCCTGGCGACGTCCGTCTTCGGCCTGCGCGGAGCACCCCTGCTGGACGTGGTGGTCACCTCGGCCCTCCCGGCCGCCCAGAACCTCTTCACCTACGCCTCCCGCTACCGCGTGGCCGAGTCACTGGCCCGCGAGGCCATCCTCCTGTCGACGCTCCTGTCGGTACCGGTCCTGGTGGCGATCGCGGCGCTGCTGGGGTGACGGGCTGTGAGGGGTTCGAGGTGCCGCCCCTTCACCTGATTCTCATCTCGATTCCGCACACTGCCCTCATGTACATCACAGCGGAGGGTGCCGGTTCGGCGTCCGGGCACGGCAAGGCGGAGCGGGCGGGGTCGCTGACGCGAGGGAAAGCCCACCGTTGAAGGGGTATGTGCGACGTCTGTCGCTTCGTGCACGGCTCGGCCTGCTCGCCGCTGCCGCTGTGGCCGTCGCCGTGACGGGGGTCGCGGTCACGGCTTGGCTGCTCACGGAGCGGCAGCTCAACAGCCAGCTCGACTCCAACCTTCGTAGCGTGCAGGCCTCGCCCGCCTACATCCAAGGTCTGCTGAGGATGTGCCAGGTCCAAGAGCTTCCGACGGAGCAGAACAAGGGCGACCGCACGCCGACTCCGTACACGGTTCAAGTCGTCACCGGTGACGGGACCGTATGTACCGCTCCTGGAAGCTCCGCCATCAAGGTCGGCGCCGGTGACCTTGCGGTGGCTCTCGGACTCCGCGAAAACTCCTTGCACGATGCCGTGTCCGAAGAGGGACAGGCGATGCGCGTCGCGACGTCGCGCCCCGACAGCCTGCCCCAGATGAGCGGGAACTACGCGGTATCGATCGCGCAACCTCTGAGCGTGATTTCCAAGCCCTTGAACAGTCTCGCGTGGCTTCTCCTGGGGGTCGCCGGGGTGGGCGTCGTGGGTGCGGCCACCGCCGGGGTCGGTATCGCCCGTGCAGGACTGCGTCCCATGAAGCAGCTCATGGACGTCACCGAGCACATCGCCCGGACCGAGGACCTGTCGGTACGGATCCGGGTCGACGGTGACGACGAGATCGCACGCCTGGCGGAGTCCTTCAACGCGATGACAGCCGCTCTGGCCTCATCTCGGGAGCGGCAGCAGCAGTTGGTCGCGGATGCGGGACACGAGCTGCGAACACCCCTGACTTCCCTGCGGACGAACATCGAGCTGATGATGCGCAGCGAGAAGACGGGGAGGGAGCTTCCCCCCGATGTGCGCAGGGATCTGCTGTCTTCGGTGGAGGCGCAGATCACGGAACTGGCCGGCCTCATCGGTGACATCCAGGAGCTCTCCCGGCCGGACGCCGCGCCGGGTAGTGCGTCCATGCGGCTTGTCGCGCTTCACGAGGGGGCCGAGCGAGCCCTCGCACGGGCGAGACTTCGAGGTAAGGAACTGACGTTCACCTGCGAGCTGGAGGACTGGTTCGTCTGGGGTGAGCCCGCCGCTCTTGAACGCGCCATAGTGAACCTGCTGGACAACGCGGTGAAGTTCTCACCGGCCGGAGGCACGGTGTCGCTGCGCCTCCAAGGAGGCCGACTGTCGATCAAGGACGAGGGCCCGGGTGTCCCGCCGGACGAACTCCCGTATGTCTTCGAACGCTTCTGGCGTTCGCCCTCGGCCCGCAGCCTCCCCGGAAGCGGCCTCGGCCTGGCCATTGTCGCCAGGGCGGTACAGGCGTCCGGCGGGACCGTGGGCCTGCACCAGGCACCCGGCGGCGGCGCCCTGGCCGTCATGACCGTCCCAGGAGCCCGAACTCCGCCACCGGAAACCCCTCCGCGTAAGGGATGACTACACCTCGGACGCCGGAAAGATGCCGGTGTCGAGGATCAGTTTGAACGGCTCGGGGAGTTTGAGCTCGTCGCCGTACTCGACCGATGCGAGGACCCGGTACGTGCCGTTCTGCGGCTCGCCGTAGAGCGTTGCCGTGGGACGGCCCGAATGCCAGGGGTCCAGGAGGAGGTAGAACGGCACGCCTCCGGCGGCGCAGCCATGGGCCTTCTTGATGCGGTCGTGATGGGCGTCTCTCCGAGACGTGACCTCGACGACCAGTTCCGCGTCGCCGACATGCACCCGCGTGCCGCGGCGCAGGAAAGCCCTCGGCACCACGCACAGGTCAGGGACGAACAGACTGCCTGTCTCCGGGCACGTCAGCCCGAGCGTCCGATAGACACCCCAGTCGCAATTGGGCGGAAGCGCGCCGTACAGGCGTTCGTGAAGCAGCTCAGTGGTGTCGTTGTGCTTTTCGGACGGCGGTGGCGCCACGGTGATGATCCCCTCGATGATCTCCACCCTGCTGCCCTCGGGCCAGTCCGTCTCCTCCCGGAACCGGACGAGGCCTTCCCAGCCCTGATCGGCGTTGTGGCTGATGATGAGTGCGCTCATGGCGGTCTCCTGTCGGTGCGTCACTGATCCCAGCACGCCGAACGGGACCGGTGGTGGTCCACCGGTCCCGTTCACCCGAATGGGGAATGCCCTGGTCAAGCCATGTCAGGCGATGCGTTCCAGCACGATCGGGTTGGGCTTGAAGGCCGTGTCCGACGGGCCGATGTCGTAGGAGTCCTCGACGGCCTGGAGTGCGTACTCGAAGCGCTCCGGGGTGTCGGTGTGGAGCGTCAGCAGCGGCTGGCCCGCCGTCACCGGGTCGCCCGGCTTGGCGTGCATCTCGACGCCCGCCGCCGCCTGCACCGGGTCCTCCTTGCGGGCGCGGCCGGCGCCGAGGCGCCAGGCGGCGACGCCGATGTCATAGGCGTCCAGCCGGGTCAGCACGCCCGAGGACGGCGCCGTGATCACATGCTGCTCGCGGGAGGTGGCCAGCGGTGCGTCCGGGTCGCCGCCCTGCGCGGCGATCATGCGGCGCCAGACGTCCATGGCGGAGCCGTCGGCCAGGGCCTTCGCCGGGTCCGCGTCCTTGAGCCCGGCCGCGTCGAGCATCTCGCGCGCCAGGGCCACGGTCAGCTCGACCACATCGGCCGGACCGCCGCCCGCCAGGACCTCCACCGACTCACGGACCTCCAGTGCGTTGCCCGCCGTCAGACCCAGCGGGGTCGCCATGTCCGTGAGGAGGGCGACGGTCTTCACCCCGTGGTCGGTGCCCAGGCCGACCATGGTGGAGGCCAGTTCGCGGGCGTCCTCGATCGTCTTCATGAAGGCGCCGGAGCCGACCTTCACGTCCAGGACCAGCGAGCCCGTGCCCTCCGCGATCTTCTTGGACATGATGGAGGACGCGATCAGCGGGATCGCCTCCACCGTGCCCGTGACATCGCGCAGCGCGTACAGCTTCTTGTCCGCGGGGGCCAGTCCGTCGCCGGCCGCGCAGATCACCGCGCCGGTCGTGTCGAGGACGTCCAGCATCTCCTCGTTCGACAGCAGCGCACGCCAGCCGGGGATCGACTCCAGCTTGTCCAGGGTGCCGCCGGTGTGGCCGAGCCCGCGGCCCGACAGCTGCGGCACGGCCGCGCCGCACGCGGCGACCAGCGGGGCCAGCGGAAGCGTGATCTTGTCGCCGACACCGCCCGTGGAGTGCTTGTCGGCGGTGGGGCGGGACAGCGAGGAGAAGTCCATGCGCTCGCCCGAGGCGATCATCGCGGCGGTCCAGCGGGCGATCTCGCGGCGGTTCATGCCGTTGAGCAGGATGGCCATCGCGAGCGCGGACATCTGCTCGTCGGCGACCTCGCCCCGCGTGTACGCGTCGATGACCCAGTCGATCTGCTCGTCGCTCAGCTCACCGCGGTTCCGCTTGGTGCGGATGACGGAGATGGCGTCCATGGCCATGGTTTCCTTCCGAAGTTCTGAAGGTGTGCGGCCCCCCGGGCCGTCGAGACCGGCTCGGGGGGCCGCACGGGAATCACTTGGTGAGATGGTCAGGACCGAAGGCCTGGGGAAGCATCTCCGACAGCGGCAGGATCCCCGCCGGCGTCTCCAGCAGCAGTCCGGGGCCGCCGAACTCGTAGAGCAGCTGGCGGCAGCGGCCGCACGGGACGAGGACCTCGCCCCGGCCGTCCACACAGGTGAAGTGGGTCAGCCGGCCGCCCCCGGTGTTCTGCAGCTGGGAGACCAGCCCGCACTCGGCGCACAGGCCGATGCCGTAGGAGGCGTTCTCGACGTTGCAGCCGGTCACGGTGCGCCCGTCGTCGACCAGGGCCGCGACGCCGACCGGGTACCCCGAGTAGGGGGCGTAGGCACGGGCCATCGCCGCGCGCGCCTCCTGACGGAGCGCCGCCCAGTCCACCGTGGTGGGCGCGGTCACTTGCCCTGTCCCTTCCGGTACGGCATACCGTCCGCCTTGGGCATCCGCAGACGCTGTGCGGACAGCGAGAGCACCAGCAGAGTCACAATGTACGGCGTCGCCGTCACCAGCTGCTTGGGAACCTCGTGGGTGTCGAGGTACCAGACGAACATCAGGGCCGAGATCACGGCCGTGACGATCGCGGGCACGTACTTCTTCTTCCACACCAGGTAGGCGGCGCCGAACACCAGCAGGATCGCCAGCAGCAGGATCAGCGCGTGGACGTTGGTGGTGCCGCCGCGCAGGTTGAGGCTGTCGGTGTAGCCGAACAGGCCCGCACCGAGGGCGAGGCCGCCCGGCATCCAGTTACCGAAGATCATCGCGGCGAGACCGATGTAACCGCGGCCGGCCGTCTGGCCGTCCAGATACACATTGGACGCCACGATCGACAGGAACGCCCCACCCAGTCCGGCGAAGCCACCGGAGATGATCACGGCGAGGTACTTGTACTTGTAGACGTTGACGCCCAGCGATTCGGCCGCCACCGGGTTCTCGCCGCAGGAGCGCAGGCGCAGGCCGAAGGAGGTGCGCCACAGCACCCACCAGGTGACCGGGATCAGGGCCACCGCGATGACGGTCAGCGGCGACAGATCGGTGACCAGACCGCCGATCAGGCCCGCGACGTCCGAGACCAGGAACCAGTGCTTCTGGTTGAGGGTGTCCAGCCAGGAGGACAGGCCCGGGATGTCGAAGGTGCCCAGCGAGTCGATCGGCGGGGACTGCTTGGAGGAGCCCTGCGGGGCGTTCTCGAAGGTGAACTTCGACAGATAGCGGGTGGTGCCCAGGGCCAGGATGTTGATCGCCACACCGGAGACGATGTGGTTCACATTGAAGGTGACGGTGGCGATGGCGTGCAGCACGGCGCCGAGCGCACCGCCGATGATGCCGAAGGCCACACCGGCCCACGGGCCCCACTGGTAGCCGGCCCAGGCACCGAACCAGGTGCCGAGGATCATCATGCCCTCGAGACCGATGTTGACCACGCCGGAGCGCTCGGCCCACAGGCCGCCGAGGCCCGCGAGGCCGATCGGGACGGCCAGGCGCAGCGCCGTGGACATCTGTCCGGTCGAGGTGATGCCGTGGGCACCGGTGATCAGGCGGACCACCGAGGTGAGGACGAGGACCCCCGCGATGATCAGCAGGAGTACGGGGAGCGAGACGCGGCGGCTGCCCTTGACGGGTTGCTGCGCCTTCGGCTTCGCGATGGTCGCGGTGGTCATCAGACAGCCACCTCCTTCTTGATCGAGTTGTTGGTGCGGGCGGCCTCCGCGGCAAGTTCCGCGCCGACCCGCTTCTGCTGGCGGCGCAGACCCCACTGGCGTACGGCCTCGTAGGAGATGACGACCGCGAAGACGATCAGGCCCTGCATGATGGTGGCGATCTCCTTCTCGTACGCCACCGGGACCGCGTAGTCGAGGGCGGGGGACGCCTTGTCGAGGAAGGCGACCAGGAGCGCGGCGAAGGCGATGCCGACCGGGTTGTTGCGGCCGAGCAGCGCGATGGTGATACCGGTGAAGCCGAGACCCGTGGGGAAGCTCAGGCTGTAGGTGTGGGCGTCACCGAGCAGCAGCGGCAGCCCGGACAGACCCGCGACACCGCCGGAGATCAGCATCGCCGTGAGGACCATCTTCTTGGCGTCGACGCCGGAGGCCGCGGCGGCGGTCTCGGAGGCGCCGGTGGCGCGCAGGTCGAAGCCGAAGCGGGTGCGGTTGAGGACCAGCCAGTACAGGACGCCCGCGATGACGGCGAGGAAGACCAGGCCGTAGATCTCACCGGCGTCGGAGCCCATGCCGATGCCCGGGACCCAGCCGGACTCCTTCATCTCGCCGGTCGTCATGTTGTTGCCGACCTGCACGCCCCAGACGTCGGAGAGGGTGAGGTAGCCGATGAGGCTGGTGGCGATGGAGTTGAGCATGATCGTCGCGACGACCTCGCTCACGCCCCGGGTGGTCTTCAGGATGCCCGCGATGCCGGCCCAGAAGGCGCCGGTCAGGACGGCGACCAGCAGCAGCAGCGGGACCTGGAGGAACGACGGCAGGGCGAGGTGCGCGCCGACGACGGCGGTCACCATGGCGGCGAGCCGGTACTGGCCGTCGACACCGATGTTGAACAGGTTCATCCGGAAGCCGACGGCCACCGCGAGCGCCGCGAGGTAGTACATCGACGCCTGGTTGACGATCAGCACCTGGACGTCGGAGAACGTCGCCTGCTCGATCATCAGCCGGTACGGCTCGAACGGGTTCTTGCCGGAGGCGACCAGCACGATCGAGGTCAGCAGGATCGCCGCGACCAGCGCGATGACCGGTCCGGCCACCGCGAGGAGCGCCCGCTCCTTGTCGAACTTCTTCATCGGTTCTCGCCCTTCGCGGCGGCGTCCGCCTCGTCCTCGGTGGATTCCTCCACGTCTTCCAGGTGGCCGGACGCGGCACCGGTCATGGCCGAGCCCAGTTGCTCCGGGGTGATGGTGGCCGGGTCGGCGTCCGCGACCAGCCGTCCGTTGTAGATCACCCGCAGGGTGTCGGACAGGCCGATCAGCTCGTCCAGGTCGGCGGAGATCAGCAGCACCGCGAGGCCCTCGCGGCGGGCGTCCCGGATGTGGTCCCAGATGGCGGCCTGCGCGCCGACGTCCACACCGCGGGTGGGATGGGCGGCGATCAGGAACTTGGGAGCGTGGCTCATCTCCCGGCCGACGATCAGCTTCTGCTGGTTGCCGCCGGAGAGGGAGGCCGCGGTGACGTCGATGCCGGGGGTGCGGACGTCGTACTCCTCGACGATCCGCCGGGTGTCCTCCTGGGCGCCCTTGGGGTCGAGCCAGAAGCCTTTGGCGTTGGGGCTCTCGGTGACATGGCCGAGGATGCGGTTCTCCCACAGCGGGGCCTCGAGGAGCAGACCGTGGCGGTGCCGGTCCTCGGGGATGTAGGCGATGCCGGACTCGCGGCGCCTGCGGGTGGGCCAGGGGGTGATGTCCTCGCCGAGGAAGGCGATGGCGCCGGAGTCGGCCTTCTTGAGGCCGATCAGCGTCTCGATCAGCTCGGTCTGGCCGTTGCCCTCGACACCGGCGATACCGAGGACCTCACCGGCGTGGATGGTGAAGGTGACGTCGTCGAGGATGCGCCGCACCGCGTCGGCCGCGTTCCCCACGGGCCCGGCGGGGGCGCCGCCGGCGTAGACGGTGAGGCCCTCGACCTCGAGGACCGGCTTGTCCGTGACGGTGGACTCGGCGGTCTCCGGGGTGGGCAGCTCGCTGCCGACCATCAGCTCGGCGAGCTGGCGCGGGGTGGTCTCGGAGGGTATCGCGGTGCCGACGGTGGTGCCGCGTCGTATGACGGTGATGTCGTCGGCGACGGACAGCACCTCGCCCAGCTTGTGGGAGATGAAGATGACGGACAGGCCCTCGGACTTCAGCTCGCGCAGGTTGTCGAAGAGCGCGTCGACCTCCTGCGGGACCAGGACCGCGGTCGGCTCGTCCAGGATCAGGGTCCTGGCGCCGCGGTAGAGGACCTTGAGGATCTCCACGCGCTGGCGGTGGGCGACACCGAGGTCCTCGACCAGGACGTCGGGGCGCACGCCCAGCCCGTAGCGGTCGGAGATCTCCTTGATCTTCTTACGGGCACCGCCGCCGATGCCGTACAGCTTCTCGCTGCCGAGGACCACGTTCTCCAGGACCGTGAGGTTGTCGGCGAGCATGAAGTGCTGGTGGACCATGCCGATGCCGCGCACGATGGCGTCGGCGGGGCTGTTGAAGGTCACCTGCTCGCCGTCGACGACGATGGTGCCCTCGTCCGGCTTCTGCATGCCGTAGAGGATCTTCATCAGCGTCGACTTGCCGGCGCCGTTCTCGCCGACGAGGGCGTGCACGGTGCCTCTGCGGACGGTGAGGTGGATGTCGTGGTTGGCGACGACACCGGGGAATCGTTTGGTGATCCCCGTCAGCTCGACCGCGGTCGTCGACTGTGCGGTGAGCGGAGGGCTGCTGGACGCGTCGATGGCGCACTCTCCTTGCAAAAGGGGCCGATCTACGCGCGTAGCGCCCCTGCCTCAAATAGTGCTCGGACCTGATCGGTTCCGATCAATTGCCGAGCATTGTGCCGCGCGAAGGGGTGTGGGTGGGCGGCCCTCCCCACACCCCCATGGCGTAGCCGTACACGCTGCCATCGCGGCGACGTCTTGGCCATGGACCGTTATGGCCTTTTGTCCTGGGTGTCCCGGCATCGTGATACCGGAGCCGGGACACCCGGAGCCCCGGGCCCCGGAACGACCGCCGCGGACGTCAGGAGGCGTTGACCTTGATGCTGCCGTCCTTGATGCCCTGCTCGGCCTTCTTCAGCGCGGCCTGGAGGTCGGCGTTGTCCTTGAAGGCCGGGTTGGAGTCCGCCAGGCTGACGCCGCCGTTGTCCAGGGAGCCGCGGATCACACCGGTCTGCGGCTTGCCGTCCTTGATGACGGACTTGGCCAGGTCGTACACCGCGCCCTGGACGTTCTTGAGCGCCGAGGTCAGGATGGAGTCCTTGTACTTCGCCAGCGCGCTCTGCTCGTACTGGTCGGAGTCGACGCCGATGGCCCACACCTTGTGCTCGGCGGCGGCCTTGATGACACCCTGACCGGACAGACCGGCCGCGTGGTAGATCACATCGGCGCCCGCGTCGATCTGACCGTTGGTGGCGTTCTCGCCCTTGTCGGGGCTGGAGAAGCCGCCCTCCTCGGCGGTCTGGGTCAGATACTGCGACTCGATCTTGATCTTCGGGTTGACCGACTTGGCGCCCTGGATGTAGCCGGCCTCGAACTTGTGGATGAGCGGGATGTCCACGCCACCGATGAACCCGATGTGGTTCTTCTTGGTGGCCTTGGCCGCCGCGACACCGGCCAGATAGGACGCCTGCTCCTCGTGGAAGACCAGGTCGGCGACGTTCTTGGCCTGGACCGTGTCGTCGTCGATGATGCCGAAGGTGACCTTCGGGTACTTGGCCGCGACCTGCTTGACGGCAGGCGCGTACACAAAACCGACACCGATGATCGGGTTGTAACCCGACTTCGCCAGCTGCTCCAGGCGCTGCACCTTGTCCGCGGTGGACTCGCCGTCCTGCGGCTCGATGTCCCGGCCGCTCACGCCGAGATCCTTCTCGGCCTTCTGCAGGCCCGAGAACGCGGCGTCGTTGAAGGACTGGTCGCCCTTGCCGCCGACGTCGTAGGCAAGGCCTATGCCCTTGCTCTTGCCGTCCCCGGCGGAAGAACTGGACGAGCTACCGCCACAAGCGGATACGGTGACAGCGAGAGCTGCGGTCGCGACACTCGCGACCGCGATACGGGACACCCGGCGCATGGAACGTGACTCCTTTGTGCAAGCGCCTCAACCAGGCGCTGGTTCCGCCGCAGCGTAACGCGCGTAGACATACCAGAGAACCCCACCTTGCCAGAGTGTTATGCGACCGTTTTGAACCCTTGGTGGGCCCTTGGTACGGGCGACTCCCCCTGCGGCGGGCCCGAGGGGCCCCTGACCGGGGCACCTGCGCGGCACCATAGCCCGAGGCCGGGGCGGCCCGGACGCCGTCCACCCCGTGGCCGCCACCGCCCGCCGCCACCTGGCTGCCGCCGCCGAGAAGGCGACCGAGCGACCGAGCAGGCGGCCCCTTCATACGTGGGGTCACTCAGCCGTCACGTTGCGCGGGGAAATGACGATTGTGCTTTTTTCCATGCCGCCACGCCGATGAGAAGCACGATCAGTGCAATCGATGTCGCACGAACGGACTCCCAGGCCCACACCACCGGAGATGAGGCCATGGACGCTTCGACCTGCAACCGCATCATCGTCTCGGCAAGTGTGATGACGGGGACGAGGAGTTGAAACGGGAGGCGAATCGCGCCTTGGCGCGCCATCCGGCCCGCCAGGCCGAGAGGCGGTCCCAGGATCAGGCCCGCGAGGCACCAATACAGCGTCATACCGGCGAATTGGCCCCATGAGAAGAACTCTCTGCCACTGGTCTCCGAGAGATCGACCGTCCTGAAATCGCCCTGCGCGGCCTTGGTCGAGTAGTAGAGGACCACCGTGATGAGCAAGGCGGTCGTGCCGACGACGGCGGCCTTCACTTTGGATGTGCCGGCCATGCCGAGGCAAAAGGGGATGGCCGCGTAACACCAGCCGGCGACCAGGGCCGCCCCGAGCGCCCTTGCCCATGGGCCGGCGGATGCATCGAGGAGGGGACCGCCGATTCCCACGGCGGCAGCCGAGACGACGGTTAACGACACAAGGGGCAGCGTGCGCATACGGGGACGACCTCGCGAGAGCCGGTGGGTGAGGAGCGGATGAGAAAGCCCCCGGGCCCGCATCGGGCCGGGGGCTCCCCCTCGATGGTCTCCCGGTGGCCGTGGGCACGGCTCACCGGGCGCCGGTTCACTTGGTGGCGACGGTGACCTTGCCGTCGATGATGTCCTGCTTGGCCTTGTCGACCGCCGCGACGACGTCCTTCATGGCCCGGTACTTCGGGTTGGAGTCCGCGAAGCCCACACCGCCCGAGGCGAGGTCGCCGCGCACCTCACCGGACAGCGGCTTGCCCTCCACCACCGACTTGGTCAGTTCGTAGACGGCCCCGCCGACGTTCTTCAGGGCCGAACCGAGGATGTAGTCCTTGTACTTGGCCAGCGCGCTCTGCTCGTACTGGTCGGAGTCGACGCCGATGGCCCACACCTTGTGCTCGGCGGCGGCCTTGATGACGCCCTGACCGGACAGACCGGCGGCCTGGTAGATCACATCGGCGCCCGTGTCGATCTGACCGTTCGCGGCGTTCTCACCCTTGTCGGGGCTGGAGAAACCGCCCTCCTGAGGCGTCTGGGTCAGATACTGCGACTCGATCTTGATCTTCGGGTCGACCGACTTGGCACCCTGGACGAAGCCCGCCTCGAACTTGTGGATGAGCGGGATGTCCACACCGCCGATGAACCCGATGTGGTTCTTCTTGGTGGCCTTGGCCGCCGCGACACCGGCCAGATAGGACGCCTGCTCCTCATGGAACACCAGGTCGGCGACGTTCTTCGCCTGGACCGTTTCGTCGTCGATGATGCCGAAGGTGACCTTGGGGTACTTGGCCGCCACCTGCTTCACGGCGGGCGCGTACACGAAACCGACACCGATGATCGGGTTGTAACCCGACTTCGCCAGCTGGTCCAGACGCTGCACCTTGTCCGCGTCGGACTCGCCGTCCTGCGGCTCGACGTCCCGGCCGCCGATCTTGAATTCCTTGTCGGCCTTCTCGAAACCGGAGTACGCGGCGTCGTTGAAGGACTGATCTCCCTTGCCGCCGATGTCGTACGCCAGGCCGATGCCCTTGCCCGAGTAGCCGGAGGAGCTCTTGTCCGAGCCCCCGCCCGACTCCGTGCTGGACTTGCCGCAGCCGGCAGCCGCGAGGGCGATGACCGCGACGGTCACCGCAGCTTGGGAGAATCTCGTCCTCCGAGAGTTCAGACGCAAAGCAAGCACCCCTTCGTCCCCACGGACCGTCACCGGACCGCATCCCCGACCCGCCGCCACCGCGGCGAGTTCCGGCGCACAGTAACGCGCGTAGAGAGGGGAGGGGAACGGGGTTCCTCACGGCTGTTATCGATTTGTGCCGACCGTCCGGAAAAGCTGGTCTCCTACCGCTCCGCGCCCAGCAGAGCCGCCGCCGTGAACAGCTCCACGCCGACCGTGATGGCGTGCTCGTCCACGTCGAAGTCGCCCTGGTGGAGGTCGCGCACGGTGCGGTCGCCCGGCCGGCGGACCCCGAGGCGGGCCATGGCGCCGGGCACCTGCTCCAGGTACCAGGAGAAGTCCTCGCCGCCGAGGCTCTGTTCGGTGTCCTCGACGGAGTGGGCTCCGCGGCGGGCGGCCATGGCGTCGCGCAGCAGTTCGGTGACCACCAGGTCGTTGACGACCGGCGGAACGCCCCGGATGTAGTTGATCTCGGACTTGGCCCGGTAGAGGTCCGCGATCTCGTCGATCGCCGCATGCACCAGGTCGGGCGCCTGCCGCCAGGCGTCGAGGTCCAGGCAGCGCACGGTCCCGGAGAGTTCGGCGTGCTGGGGGATGACATTGCAGGCGTGCCCGGACTCGATGCGCCCCCAGGTGACCGCGAGCCCGCTGCGGGCGTCGACGCGGCGCCCCACCAGATACGGCACCTCGGTGGCGACGCGCGCGGCGGCCGTGACCAGGTCGGTGGTGAGATGGGGGCGCGCGGTGTGGCCGCCCGCGCCGTCCAGGGCGACCTCCAGCCGGTCGCAGGCGGAGGTGATGGGGCCGTGCCGCAGCCCGATGCGCCCCGCGTCGACCTTCGGGTCGCAGTGCACCCCGATGATCCGTCCGACGCCCTCCAGGGCCCCGGACTCGATGGCGTCGGTGGCGCCGCCCGGGAGGATCTCCTCGGCCGGCTGGAAGATCAGCCGCACCGGCTGCGGCAGCCGGCCCTCACGGTGCAGTCCGGCGAGGACGAGCCCGGCGCCGAGCACCACCGTGGTGTGCACGTCGTGGCCGCAGGCGTGGGCGCGGTCGGGCACGGTGGAGCGGTAGGCGCAGTGGGCCTTGGCGTCGGGGATGGGGAGCGCGTCGATGTCGGCGCGCAGCGCCAGCATGGGGCGTGCGCCGTCCGGGTCGCCGATGTCACAGATGAGGCCGGTGCCGGTGTCGAGCACGCGCGGGGCGAGCCCCTCCTGCTCCAGCCGGGCCTTGATCGCGGCGGTCGTACGGAATTCCTGGTTGCCGAGCTCCGGATGCATATGGAGGTCGCGGCGGAAGGCGACGAGTTCGGCGCGCAACGCCTCGGGCAGTGCGCCGGGGAGCACGGCGTCCCCGGGTTGATCGGCCTCGGACTCTCTGGACATCAGTTGGTTCACCCTTTGAAGGGTAAGGCGATCGAGGGGCCGATCTCCCCTCGATCACAAAACTTTCAGCCCGTCAGGGGAAGAAAGTGGGCCGCGCACCGCATGAGCGGCGGCCGAGGCGGGTAAACTCGCCCGGCTTTCCGGGCGAAGGGGCCGTATGGGTGGTGAGGGGGGCCGACGGAGTGACCTCGGGGCCCGCACCCGGCGCCCCGGAAGGCGCCCTGCGGTGATCCCTTCTTCTGGAGGTCTGCGGCCGGGTCAGCCGAAGCGGCCCGCCACGTAGTCCGCCGTCCGGGGGTCCTTCGGGGTGCCGAAGACGTCGTCGGTCTGGCCGTGCTCGACGATGCCGCCGGGGGTCCCCTGCTCGGCGAGGAAGAAGGCGCACTGGTCGGAGACGCGGGCCGCCTGCTGCATGTTGTGGGTGACGATCACGACCGTCACCTGGCCGGCGAGTTCCTGGATCGTCTCCTCGACCCGGCGGGTGGAGGTGGGGTCGAGCGCCGAGCACGGTTCGTCCATGAGCAGCACCCGGGGGCGTACGGCCAGCGCGCGGGCGATGCACAGACGTTGCTGCTGGCCGCCGGAGAGCGCGCCGCCGGGCTGGCGGAGCCGGTCCTTGACCTCCTTCCACAGGCCGGCGCGGGTGAGGGACTCCTCGACCAGTTCGTCCTTCGTCCGGCGACTCGCGCGCGTGCCCGTCAGGCGCAGACCCGCCACCACGTTGTCGTAGATCGACATGGCGGGGAACGGGTTGGGCTTCTGGAAGACCATCCCGATGCGTCGCCGGGCCTCGGTCAGGCGCCGCTCGGGGGCGTAGATGTCCTCGCCCTCGAAGAGCACCTCGCCCGCGAGGGCCGCCGCCGGGATCAGCTCGTGCATGCGGTTGAGGGTGCGCAGGAACGTCGACTTGCCGCAGCCGGAGGGGCCGATCAGGGCGGTGACCTGGCCGGCGGGCATCGTCAGCGACACCCGGCTCAGCACCTGGTGGCTGCCGAACCAGGCCGACACCGAGCGGGCCTCGAGCGTCGCCGGAGCGGCCGGGGATCCGTCCGGGGCGGCGGGGACGGCGGTGGCAGTGGCGGTGGCGGGCAGGACGACCGTGTCGGTCAGGGAGTCGATGGTGTCGGTCACGGCGGGTACCTCGGTTCGCGGCTGGGCTGGGGAAGCGGTCAGGTCAGGTTGGGCAGCAGTTCGGTGGTCCGGGTGGCGACCTGGAGGCCCAGCACGGCGACGGCCGGCACGAAGACGATCCATGTCTGGTGGCGGCCCCAGCGGTGCCAGGTCCATACCGCGGCGACGGACGCCACCAGCAGGGCCTGGAGCCACATCACCAGCGGCCACGGCACCCCGGCGGGGCTGGCCAGCGGCTGCTCGGCCTCCGGCAGCGTGCCGGGGCGGATCACGGCCGCCGGGGTCTGGAAGGTCTCGGAGACCAGCTCGGCGTCGACACGCAGCACGCCGTCCGCCATGTAGCGGGGGCCGGTGGCCGTGACCAGCACCAGACGGCCCTTGCCGGGGGCCACCGCGGCGGGCGCCGGGTCTCCGGCCCGTCGTACGCCGATGACCCGGTACGTCGCCTTGCCCTGACCGGTCGTCACCTTGAAGGTGTCGCCCTCGGCGAGGTCGGCCAGCCGCCCGAAGGGACCGCCGTACGCGGCCGCCCGCCCCATCAGCACGCTGGTGCCGGCCTGCCCGGGCATCGGGGTGTCCCTGCGGTGGCCGGGGCCGTCGGTCAGGACGGCGGAGTCGGTTCCCTCGAGGACCACCTGCCGCACCTGGAGGGAGGGGATGTCGATCAGGGCGACCGGCGAACCGGGCGCCAGCAGCCTGCCCTGCTGGTCGGTCTGGGAGACCGGGGCCGTGCCGAGGGCGAGTGCGCTGCGCAGTTCGTCGTACGCCGTGTGCTGGGCGGCCCGTTCCTGGACGCCGCTGAGGAACAGCAGCTGGGCGGTGATGCCGAGCAGCAGGGCGGCGAGGCTGAGCAGGGCGCCCCGGGCGAGATGGCGGACGGCCGGGACGCTCCGGGCGGGTGTCCCGGGCAGGGCCCGTCGGGGCGTGGTCTGTACGGCGACCGTCACGGCGGCCCGCCTCCTTCATGGGTCTTGGGGTGTCGGGTGCCGCCGGGGAGACCGCCGTCGCGGCGGTCTCCCCGGCGGGGCGGGTCAGGTGGACTTGATGGTGAAGTTGGCGCTGCTCTTGGAGTTCACGGTCGAGGAACCCGCGTAGGTGGCGCGCAGGGTGTGCTTGCCGCGGCTCAGCTTCGGCAGGGTGATGGTCACCTTGCCGGACTTCAGCGTGCCGGTGGCGATCACCTTGGAGCCCTGGTAGATGCGCACGGTGCCGGCCGGCGTGGTGCCGGTCGCGGTGACCTTCACGGTGACCTTGGCGCGGGCGGTGTGCTTGACCGAGGCGGGCCGGGTGACGGAGACCGCCGGCGCCGCCTTGGTGATCTTGAGCGAGACCGTCGCCGAGGACGTGTTGAGCTTGCTGTCGCCGGCGTAGGAGACGGTCAGCTTGTGGGTGGCGACCTTGAGGTGGTTGGACAGGCCGACGCTGACCTTGCCGGAGGAGTTGAGGGTGCCGGTGCCGAGGGTGGTGGAGCCCTCCTTCACCGTCACCTTGCCGCCGGGGACGACGCCCTTCGGGCCGGTGACGGTGACCGCGACCTTCGGCGTCTTGCCGTACGCGGTCGCCGCGGCGGTCGCCTTCGTGGTGCTCGCGGACTTGACGTTGACGGTACCGGTCCAGGTGGCGGGGGCACCGGTGCCGTTGAGGTTGGCGGCGGCGACCGTGGCGGTGTACTTGCCGTCGGCCAGACCGCTGAAGGTGTACGACGTGGTCGCGACCGGCACGTCCTTGGCCGCCACGACGGTGCCGTCCGCACGGGTCAGCGTGACCCGGTAGTCGGTGACCGGCAGGGCGGGGGCGGCCGGGGCGGTCCAGGTCAGCGCGAGCTTCCCGGTGCCGGGCGTGGCCTTGAGGGCCGGCGCGGCGGGCGCCTTGCTGTCGATGCCCGACTGCTCCAGACCACCGAGCTTGGCGTGCTTGGCCGGGTTGACCGAGCCGTTGTACGACTCGTTCATGAAGCCGAAGTCGGCGATGACCGACTGGGCCTCGTCGGTGGCGATTTTGGCGGTGTGGCCGCCGTCGGTGACAAAGACGTCGTAGAGGTCCTTGTCGAAGAAGATGCTGGTGGGGTCGATCGCCCGGCTGGGCACGACGTTGTAGACGTCCCGGCCGAAGGTGGCGTTCTCGTAGTAGCCGCGGACCGGCTCGAGCCGGCCGTCGACGGTCGTCACCGGGTCGGTGGCGCCCTTGCCGCCGGGCAGCTGCACCGAGGCGAGGTGGGCGCCGCCGTTGGCGGCGGTCTTGCTGTGGTCCGGGGCGACCCCGTTGATCTGGGCGATCCAGCTGCCCACGGAGAAGGGGACCAGCGCGCCGTCGACGGTGACGGCGTCGTTGGCCTGGTTCTCCTGGACGGTCGGGATCTTGGGGTCGATCGTCGAGTCGTTGAGACCGAGCGTCCCGAGGAAGAAGGAGCGGGTGCCGGAGCCGTTCTGCGGGATGTACGGGTGGACGTCCTGGCCGTTCACCTGCTTGAGGTTGCCCGCGTAGATGTCGTGCAGCTGGTCGACCGTCAGGGTGTCCAGGGCCGAGCCGCGCACCGCGACGCCGACCGCGTCCCGGGCGAAGGGGATGTAGGTGAGCGCGTTGCCGGAGGTGCTCGGGCCGCCGGAGGAGCGGGCGAAGTCGACCTGGTCCTTGACGGCGACACCGGTGCCGTCGGGGAACTTGTCGCCGGTCAGCGACATGCTCAGCGCGAGACGGCCCTTGCCGGAGCCGTTGGGGCGCAGGAAGGACGGGCCGTCCGTGCGGGTCTTGATCTTGGAGGTGGTGGAGCCGGTGCCGGGCTCGACCGCGTCGTACGAGGCGATGCCCGCGCCGCTCGCCGACTTGACGGCGGAGCCGGCGTAACCGGGGGCGTCACCGGCGAGGGCGTTGAGCACGTCCTGGGTGGTGTCGGAGCCCACGCCGACAAGCTGACGGAACGTTCCGGCGGGGGTGGGGTCGGCGGACGCCGGGCTCGCCAGAGCGAGGCCACCGGCCACCACGGCGGCGGCGACGAGCGCGGCCGTAGAGCGCGTTCTACGCATCGAGAGTCTCCTGACGGTATGCGTGGAGGTGCTGTGCGTGGGTGTGTGAGAAGTCCCCTGCGTCGAGCCGGCCGAGAGCACGCCGGGAATCTGGCAGGGTGGTGCAGACCGTCCGCCCCGACTGCCTTTCGGGGCGGGCGGCCGTCTGTGGGGAGTCCGGCCCGAAAGGCCGGACCCCGGTCGGTCGGGGGTCAGCCCCGGCCCGGTGGCAGCAGCCGCCGCAGCCGTTCGGGCAGGGTGAACGCCGGTACGAGGACCACCGTGCGTCCGCCGGGAAGCGGCACCCGCAGCGGGAGACGCAGTCGGCTGCCGCCCGCGAAGGGCGCCCCCACCGCGGCGGCGGCGCCGAGCGCGGCCCCCATCGGGACGGCGTAGCGCAGCGCGTTCCCGGGGTCGGCCGGCGTGGTGCCGAGGGCCGTGGTCTGCACGGCCTTGCCGCCGTCGTAGGAGGGCGCGGCGCCGGGCGTGGGGCTTGCGTCCCCGCCGTCCGGGGCAGGCCCGCCGGAAGCCGTGTCGCCCCCGGCCGCACCGCCGGCCGACAGGTCCCCGGTGCCCGAGGAGCCCCCCGCCCCGGAGCCGCCGGAACCGAAGCCGCCCGTGCCGCCGGAGCCGGAGCCCCCGCTTCCCGCGGTCGAGCCGCCTCCCGCGCCGCCGTCCTGGGACGGGGGCCCGGTGTAGTGCTCGAGCGCGTCGGCGGCATGCACCGCGCGGGTGCGCAGATCCCCGGGCAGCGGGGCGTATCCGGCCGGAAGACGGCCCGGGTCGGCGCCGCTGATCTGCCCCTCGCCCACCGCGTACCGCAGCAGGGCCGCGTAGTCCTTGCGGGCGGCGGCGTCCAGCTCGCCCGGCCGTGCGGCCGCGTAGATCAGCTGGGCGAGCGGGTAGGCGCCCTGGGCGGTGGCCTTCACCGGGCTGATCTCCGGCGCCCCCTTGCCGGCGGCGCTCTTGGCGGCGGCGGTCAGGGAGGCCGTGGTGGGCGCGGTGAAGCGGCCGGCGGCGTTGCGCAGCCGGGCGGTCTGCAGCCCGTAGCGCTCGGCGGAGGCCGCGTCGGTGACCGTCATCACGAACCGCGATCCGACGGTCTGCGGGCCGGTGCTCTTGTACGCGGGCGGGTTGGCCAGCGCGTCCCAGGTCGCCTTCCACAGCGTGTCCGCGCGCCGGGTGTGCAGGGCGCCGGCGTGCATGTCGGGCACATAGGGATGGAAGTCGGTCATGCACTGCTTGTCGGTGGCGTCGGTGCCCGGCGGGATCGTGCACCAGGGGTCGCTCTTGGGGTAGTCGTCGGTACGGGCCGGGTCGAAGGCCATGCCCGTCGGGTTCAGCTGCGCGTCGGTGCTGTAGTACGGGTTGACGCGCATGCCCCAGTGGTCGGCGGTTCCGGCGAGGAAGCCGCGGGCGTCCTGGTCGGACAGGATCCACTGCCACAGCGCGCGGGCCGTGTCCGAGTGGCCGAGCGAGGCGATCAGATCGGTGTCGGTGGCCGGGGTCTCGGAGACCGACAGATGCTCGAACTCCGGGTTGAGGGCGATGAACTCGGGGTCGCTCGCCAGGCCCGCCGGGTTGTTCCCCGCCCAGTCGTAGCCCTTGGCGATCTGGTCGCCGAGCACCGCTCCCCAGGGGGAGTTGCGGTACGACTCGGTGAGCAGCTTGGCGACCAGGCGGGGGGTGAGGTCGATGGACTCGACCTTCGTCCCGGCGAGACTGCGGATGTCGTCCGGGGCGCCCGACTTGGGCCTGCGTTCGATGGTGAAACCGATCACCGCTCCGGAGAGCGCGACGGGCGCGTAGGTCGTGGTGCCGGACGGCGCGGTGCTGCCCTCGTCGGCGCCCAGGGCCCGGGTGGTGAAGGCGAGTCCTGCGGAGCCGGTGTCGGCGAGCCGGGCGCGGGCGTCGGGCTCCCCGAGTTTGGTGTAGCCGTAGACCGTGCCGGTCGGGCAGAGGGCGGTCTGCCAGCTGGTCATGGCGTCGGCGACGAGTTCGCTGCCCAGGGTGGGCCGCTCGTCGGCGCCGAGGGCGCAGCCGCTGCCGACCGGGTTGAAGCGGAGGGGGACGGCGATGCGGTTCTTCCAGTTGGTGGAGGAGACGGGCGAGCCCGCGTTGACGATGCTCTTGTCGGCGTACGGCTCGCCGTCGAGGTCGAGGTGGCCCTGCGGGACGATCACCAGCCAGCAGGAGCGCGGCTGGGCGGTGCCCTTCTTGGCGACCTGGACACCGCAGCCCAGGTGCGGGGCCTCGTTGGCGGTCTGCACCTCGAAGTACTCGCGTCCGGTGCCGTCGGCGCCGGTGCGGGCGAAGTCGATCTCGTTGGTGGTGTTGCGGTTGTAGAACGGGTTGTTCTGGGTGTGGGTGGTGACCACGGTGCCGTCGACCGACTTGAAGGGCACCTCGCCCTGGCCGTACGGGGCGCCCGCGCCGTACCGGTCGTCCTCGCCGTAGCTCGTGGGGGCGGCGCTGTAGGTGACGTTGCGGGTGTCGTCGGTGTCGTTGCCCGGCCAGTTGCCGCGGTCGGTGGTCGGGGAGGCGCCGTACTGGCACTGGGTGCGCGGCGGGCCGGGGTTGCCCGGAACCGTGCCGTCGTCGTCGCCCCAGCACTGCATGATCTGCACGAAGTCGGTGTTGAACCGGGTGCCCGCGAAGGTGGTCGGGGTGCCGCCGGTCCAGGAGACGGTGATCGCCTGGCTGGTCAGACGGGTGGTCTGGTCGACGGTGAACTTCATGCCCTTGAACTCGCCGCGCCCGGAGACCGTGACGGCGGAGCCGGAGCCGGCGGCACCGCTCGCGGCGGTGGCGGGCTGGGCGGCCTGGGCCACGCCGAGGCCCGCGAGGGCCCCGGCGGCGGCCCCGGCCACCAGGCGCAGCAGCAGCCGGCGCAGGCGCGCCGTTCCGGCCGTGGTGTACCGGCTCATCGCGAACCCCCGTCCGTGAAGCGGCCGTGGCCGCCGCGGTCGCCGGTGCGGGCGGTGATCGCCCGGGAGACGACGGAGGGCAGCAGGACGAGCCCGAGCAGCAGCAGGGCGCTGATCAGCATCAGCGTCTGGGCGCCGGTCCAGCCGTGGCGCCCGGCCACCGCGACCGGCTGGGCCAGGGCGATGGTGCCGTCGGCGACGGTGGCACCGCCGCCGGAGGTGCCGTTCGGTGCGAGGGTCTGCCCGGTGTCGGGGTCGACGGCCGGCTGTCCGCCGCCGTCCGCGCCGGTGCCGCCCGAGGCACCCGCGCCACCCGCGCCGCCCGTGTCGCCCGAGCCACCGCCGGAGGCGCCCCCGGACGCCGAACCGCCGGTCGCCGCGCCCCCGGTGGAGCCGCCGGTCGCCGAACCGCCGGTCGTACCGCCGGTCGCGCCGCCGTTCGTACCGCCGGTCGTACCCCCGCCGGTGGAGCCGCCGGAGGCACCGCCGGACGTTCCGGAGCCGCCGGACTTGGCGCCGCCGCTGCCCGTGGTGCAGGCCGCGGCGCCCTTCTTGTCGCACTCCGCCGGGTAGGGCGCTGTCTCGGCGAGCTTGTTGCGGCCGTCGGCGGTGAAGGTCGGGTTGTTGCAGCCCTTGATGTTGATGTTCTGGGCCTGCACACCGGGGATCCGGCGGATCTGGTCGAAGCCCGCCTCGACGAGGTTGATCGGCAGCGGCGAGTAGCCGAGCTGCGGCGCCTGCTGCTGGCCCTGGCACATGAAGTAGTAGGAGAAGGCGCCGAGCGTCTTGCCCTTCTCCTTGGTGAAGGTGCCCTGCACCTTCAGCGGCAGGATCATGTACGAGTAGCTGGAGAGCGGGTAGTTGCGCCGGTCGCTGTCGTTGTAGACGCCGTCGAGCTGCTGGGTGAGGTAGTCCGGCGAGTTCTTGTTCGTGTTGATCTTCGCCTTGAGCAGCGAGACCGCGACGTTCTGCGGGGTCGGCTCGGTGTAGTAGCCGGCGCGGTTGAGGACCTTGGCGACCGGGTAGTGCGCGTTGAGCGCGTAGGAGTAGTTGACATAGCCGATCGCGCCCTCGCCGTAGCTCTGGGCCACGTACCCCGCGACACCGAGGTCGCCGGACTGGGCGATCATGCCGGGGACGGTCGGGAAGTAGGAGGTCTGCCCGCAGGCGCCGGAGCGTCCGACCTTGCGGCAGTAGTCCTGCCACAGGCCCTTGTGCTGGTTGGCCATCCACAGCGTGAACTGGGCCGTCGAACCGGAACCGTCCGAGCGGACCACCGGGACGATGGTGCGGTGCGGCAGCTGCAGACCGGGGTTGTCGGCCTTGATCACCGGGTCGTCCCAGGTCTTGATCGCGCCGGTGAAGATCTTGGTGACCACGTCACCGGAGAGCCGGAGGTTGGTGACCCGCTGGCCGTTGACCGTCAGGTGGTACATGAAGACGGTGCCACCGGCCACGATCGGCATATAGGCGTACGACCCGCCGGCCGGCCGTTCGGCGGCGGAGCCGTCGGTCGGGTTGGTCTGGAAGGGGATGTCGGAGACCGCGAAGTCCACCGTGCCGCTGAGGAACTGACGGCGGCCGTCGGAGGAGCCGGTGCCGGCGTAGCTGATCCGCATGCCGTACTGGTTGACGGCACGGCGCCACTCGTCGACGGCGTTCTCGGCCCAGGTGGAGCCGGCTCCGGCGATCGGGGTGTAGCTCTCGGCGGCGGCGGTCGTCGCCAGCGGGCCGGCCAGCAGTCCGGCGATCATGGCGAGCAGCGCGCCTAGGACCGCCGGCGCGCGCAGGCGGCGCGGACGAAGGGGCAGGTGACTGCGCATCAGTCGGTCTCTCCGGGCTTGTGTGCCGGGCCCTCGGTGAGGGGCCTGGAAGGTGTGGCGGACGGGTCGGTGGTCCCCGGGACGCTGTCGAACAGCGAGAGCCCCGGAGCGTGCAGCTCGGCGAAGCGGGCGGTGTCACGGCGTGAGGCGCGGGCCGCACGGCGGGCCTGACGGCGGCTGAGATGGCCGGGTCCGCGTCCGCCGATCACCCGGGCGACCGCGAAGAGCACGAGGACCAGGGCCATCAGGACCGCCGCCGCGCCGAAGCCGCGGGCGATGTACGCGGGCTCGGGCGACTTGACCAGGGTGAAGACGGCGAGCGGCAGCGAGATCATCGGGCCGTTCGTCGGGTCGGCGTTGAACGCCGTGATGTAACCGGCGGTGAGCAGTACGGGCGAGGTCTCACCGACACCGCGGGCCGTGCCGAGGATCACCGCGGTGGCGAGCCCGGTGCGCGAGGTCGGCAGGACCACGTGCCACACGGTGCGCCAGCGCGGAGCACCCAGCGCCTCGGCCGCCTCGGTCAGCGTGCCGGGCACCAGCCGCAGCACGACGTCCGCCGCGCGGATCACGATCGGCAGCATCATCACGCTGATGGCGAAGCCCGCCGCGAGACCGGACTTCTGCATGCCGAGCCCGAGGATCCAGGTGGCGTACACCATCAGGCCGGCCACGATCGACGGCAGCGCCGTCATCGCCTCCACGATGGTCCGCACGAACCGGGAGAAGCGGCCCGGGATCTGGTTGAGATAGACCGCGCAGGCCAGGCCCAGCGGCACGGTGATCGCCAGGGCGATGGCCATCATGATGAGAGTGCCGAGCATCGCGTGGGCGATGCCGCCGCGGGTGAGCGGGTCGAGCGGGCCGGTGGACTGCATGTCCTCGGTGAGGAAGTTGAGGTGTCCCAGCGCCTCGTGCCCGCGCCAGGCGGTGAAGCCGACGACGAGGGCGAGCGCGAAGAACAGCAGGGTGGCGGCTGTCCACAGCACCACGGTCATCACCCGGTCGCGTACGGCCTGCCGGTCCTCCTCCAGTCCGGTCAGCACCGCGTAGCAGCCGAGGAAGGCGAGGTAGGCGGTGACCACGAACCCCAGCAGGCCGGAGAACGGGGCGAGTTGCCCGAACAGCAGCACGGCGGCGCAGAACCCCGAGAGGGCGGCTCCGCACAGGGCCAGTACGCCCGAGCGGGTCGGGCCGCCGATCCGGCGGGGCCGGTCGGGGAGTCGGTCGGGCGCGGGAGGGCCGACGGGTGCCGGGCCTCCGGCGATGTGCTGGGCGGTGTCCTGGACGACGGTCATCTCATGCCTCGCTCTGGGCGCCGGAACGGGAGCGGGCCGCGATGGTGGAGGCGGTGAAGTTGACCGCCAGGGTGAGCACGAACAGCGCCAGGCCCGCCGCCATCAGCGCCGACATGCCGAACGGGGAGGCGTCGCCGTAATGCAGCGCGATCAGCGCGGAGACCGAGTTCGAGCCGGTCTGCAGGATGTGCGGCTGGATGACGAAGACCGGGGAGATGATCATGTAGATCGCGATCGTCTCGCCGAGCGCCCTGCCCAGGCCGAGCATGGTCCCGCCGATGATGCCGCCCTTGCCGTAGGGCAGCACGACCGCGCGGATCATCCCCCAGCGGGTGGCGCCGAGCGCATAGGCGCCCTCGCGTTCGCCGGCCGGTGCCTGGGCGAACACCTCACGCATCACCGAGCACTGGATCGGCGTGACCATCAGGGCGACGACGATGCCGGCGACGAAGGTGGACGCGGTGTAGACGCTGGCGGAGGCGAGCGGGTCGCCCGGCTGGGTGCCGTCCACCGTGAACAGGGGGATCCAGCCGAACCAGTCGGACAGCCAGCGCGACAGCCCGATGACGTTCTGCTGGAGGAGGAACAGCCCCCACAGGCCGTACACCACCGACGGCACGGCCGCCATCAGGTCGACCATGGTGACCAGGGTGCGGCGCAGCTTCCGCGGC
Organism: Streptomyces nodosus; assembly: GCF_008704995.1. Classification (NCBI taxonomy): domain Bacteria; kingdom Bacillati; phylum Actinomycetota; class Actinomycetes; order Kitasatosporales; family Streptomycetaceae; genus Streptomyces; species Streptomyces nodosus. Next base: position 4,622,315 of record NZ_CP023747.1, on the reverse strand, counting down.
GCCACATCCGAGATGAACAGGGCCGTCGCGATGGCCAGGGGCACGGAGAGGGTCACCGCGACGGCGGCGATCAGCAGGGTTCCGGTGAGCACGGCCGCAATGCCGAAGTGATGGACGTCCGGCTGCCACTCGGCCGTGGTGAAGAACGAGAACTTGGCGACGCGCAGCGCCTGCCCGGCCTTCAGCAGCAGGAACAGGCCGACCGCCGCCATGACGGCCAGGACGACGACACCGGTGGCGGTCAGCTGGAGACGGAAGAGCCGGTCCCCGATCCCCCGCGCGGAACGGGGCCGCCGGGGCGTCTGCACCCCGAACGCCATTGCGTCGGCATCCGTTGCACCGGCATCCGATCCGCCGACACCCGGTCCGCCCGAACCCGATCCACCGGCATCCGATCTGGCCGCATCCGGTCTCTCGGCATCCGGTCCGCCCGAACCCGGTCTGGCCGAACCCGGATTGGCCGAACCCGGTCTCTCGGCGTCCGGTTCACCGAAACCCGATCCACCGGAACCTGATCTGGCCGGATCCGGTCTCTCCGCGTCCGGTTCGCCGGAACCCGGTCTGTCCGAATCCGATTCACCGGAACCCGGTCTGTCCGCGTCCGGTCTGCTCATGTCCGATCGTTCGGAATCTGATCTTCCGGAATCCGGCACGTCCCAGCCCGCTCCGTCCGCAGCTCGGTTGCTGCCGGACCCCTGATGCGTGGCCGCCATATGTGGTCCCCCCACTGCGGAAACGAATCTCCCCGCGTGGAACCGGTCGGTTCCACGCGGGGAGATTCAATGGCCGGATCATGGCGGGCCCACCCGCGCGATATGGACAACTCGTGAAGCGAACACGTCCGTTCGGTGCGGGAGATGTGGGGGTCTCCTGGAGATGCGAAGGAAGGCCTAGCGCGGCGCCACCGGTGACAGCCTGTCCACGTCCCGGGCCGTTCCCGTCACTCCGGACAGAAAGCCCTGGGCCCGCGGTGAGGCGTTCTCCGTCAGCCATGCGGGGTCGATGTCGCACACCGCCACCCGCACCTCGGTACCGGCCAGCGCCAGCGGCAGGGTGTGGACGACGGTGGACGGAAAGCTCAGGATCGTACGGCCGGTGGGCCCTCGGCGGGCGATCAGCTCCAGGGGAAGCTCGGGGCGGACCACCTCCAGGCCCGTCTCGACCGCCAGCGCGTGCAGTTTCTCCGGGCTCTCCCGGCGGTGGGCGAAGTAGCGGCGGGCGCCGTGCGCCTCGGCCAGGGCCCGGACCGCCTCCAGATAGTGCCGGCCGTCCACCACACCCGTCTCCACGAGGGAGGTGCCCACCAGATCCGCGCCCTTGGTCAGGAGCGGGGGCCCGAACCGGGAGCGGGTCCAGGCGAAGTCGTTGGCCGTGACCGTGACCCCGGGCGGAGTCTCCTCGATGGGCATCGAGGAGAAGACGTTCACCGTGCGGCGCGGGCCCGGCCTCAGCCGGCGCCGCGCCGACGCCGACACCGGCGTGAAGAGCAGATCGCGGGCGGCCGGCCGGCCGCCCTTGCGGTGCCAGCGCACCAGGCGCTCGCCACGGGCGAGCTGGGCGACGAACTCCATCGTCGCCGTGCCGTCGTCCACCACCACCAGCTCACGGGCCCGGGTGATGGTCAACAGCAGCTGGACATAGCGGGAGAAGGGGTCGCCCATCACCACCCGGTACGCCCCGCGCAGCAGCGGGGCGAGGCCGCGGACCGTCTTCAACGGGGCCGTCGCGCCGCCCCGCGCCTCCTCCCAGCGGACCTCGTGGCCCTCGTCCCGGGCCAGCTGCGCCATGCGGCGCAGCTGGCCCCGGGTCATGGGGTCGGTCGGGGACAGCACCACCAGGGTGAGTCCCTCGCCCTCGGGCAGCCCCGTCGCCCCCGCGCCGTCCGCCGTCGTACGCCCCGCCCCGGACCGCCGTCCCCCTTGTGCGGGGATCGCCACCGCATGTCCGGGCGCGCCGTCGCCCTTTGTGCGCAGGGCGTGCGCATGGGCGTGCGCCCACTCCAGGACGTTCAGGAGCTGTACGGGGCTCTCGACGAAGGCGAGCGTGGTGTGGCCGGCGGTTCCGGCGCGGGGGTTCATCGGCGTACGACCGTCCCGTAAGGCACTCAGACCGACACCGGCTCACCGGCGGCCGCGGCGATCTCCGCCTCGGCGACCACACCGGAGACCCGGCGGAGCTTCTTCATCGGGCCGAGCTCGGAGTCGTAGACCTTCTTGACACCGTCGCCCAGCGACGCCTCGATGGTGCGGATGTCGCGGACCAGGCGCTGCAGGCCCTGCGGCTCCACCGAGGCGGCCTGGTCGGAGCCCCACATGGCGCGGTCCAGGGTGATGTGGCGCTCCACGAAGGTGGCGCCGAGCGCGACCGCGGCGAGCGTGGTCTGCAGGCCCGTCTCGTGGCCGGAGTAGCCGATCGGGACGTTCGGGTACTCCTGCTGCAGGGTGTTGATCACGCGCAGGTTGAGCTCCTCGGCCTTGGCCGGGTAGGTCGACGTGGCGTGGCACAGCAGGATGTTGTCCGAGCCCAGGACCTCGACCGCGTGGCGGATCTGCTTCGGGGTCGACATACCGGTGGACAGGATGACCGTCCGGCCGGTGGCGCGCAGGGCGCGCAGCAGTTCGTCGTCGGTCAGGGAGGCGGACGCCACCTTGTGCGCCGGGAGGTCGAACTTCTCCAGGAAGGCGACGGCCTCGGTGTCCCACGGGGACGCGAACCAGTCGATCCCCTTCTCCTTGCAGTACTCGTCGATCTGACGGTACTCGTCCTCACCGAACTCCACGCGGTGGCGGTAGTCGATGTAGGTCATCCGGCCCCAGGGGGTGTCGCGCTCGATGTCCCACTGGTCGCGGGGGGTGCAGATCTCGGGGGTGCGCTTCTGGAACTTGACGGCGTCGCAGCCGGCCTCGGCCGCCACGTCGATCAGCTTGAAGGCGTTCTCCAGATCGCCGTTGTGGTTGATGCCGATCTCGCCGCAGACATAGACCGGGTGGCCCGGACCTGCGGTGCGCGAGCCGAACTTGCGGAGACGGGAGGTGCTGCTGCTCATGGCAGGGAGGTTCCTTACTTGTCGAGGGAGTCGAGAGAGGGGCCGAGGATCCAGCTGGCGATCTCTCGGATCGCGCCGTCGCCGCCGGGAACGGTGGTGACCGCGCGTGCGGCGCCGCGCACGACGTCATGGGCGCTCGCGACCGCCACGGGCCAGCCGACGAGGCCGAAGCACGGGAGGTCGTTGACGTCGTTGCCGACGTAGAGCACGCGCTCCGGCGCGATGCCCTGCTCCTCGCACCACTGCTTGAGTGCGAGGTCCTTCCGGTCGATGCCGTGCAGCACCGGAATCTGCAGCTTCCGGGCTCTGGCGGCGACGACCGGGTTCTGCTCCGTGGACAGGATGAGCATCGACAGGCCGCTTCTGCGCAGCGCGGCGATGCCGAGGCCGTCCCCGCGGTGCACGGAGACGAACTCACGTCCGTCGGAGTCGATCAGCACCCTGTCGTCGGTCTGGGTGCCGTCGAAGTCGAGTACGACCGCGTCGATGTCGGCGCGGGTCGGAAGGGCGCCCTGCCCCGGCGCGTCCAGGAGGGGCGCCAGCGCCCGGGCGCGGGCCAGGTCGTGCGGGTCGTCGATCTCCAGCACCCGGGCCGGGTCGGTGCGCACCAGCTGGGTGCGGCCGAAGAAGCGGTGCCGGTGGGTGCGCAGGCCGGCCACGTCCATGGCGTAGGCGGCGCCGGTCTCCAGCAGGTCCTGGGGGCGGTCCTGGCGGCGCGGGCGGAACGCCTTGTCGTGGTTGACGCCGTGCCCGCCGTCCGCGGCGGCGGCGTTCTCGTCGGTCTCGTCGGCCCCGTCGCGCCAGACGAAGCCGTGGAAGGGGGCCACGGTCAGCGCGCTGTCCGCGCCGTCCTCGACGACCGCGCCGGCCACCCCGTCGACGTCCTCACCGGTGAGGAAGGGGCTGGTGCACTGGACCAGCAGCACCACGTCGACCGGCGCGCCGTGCAGCGCCTCATGGGCGTCCAGGGCGTGCAGGACCGCGTCCTCGGAGGTGGCGGTGTCACCGGCGATGGCGGCGGGCCGCGGGACGACCTCGGCGCCGGCCGCGCGGGCGGCGACGGCGATCGCCTGGTCGTCGGTGGAGACCACCACATCGGTGACCAGGCGGGCGGCCCGGCAGGCACGCACCGCGCGGGCCACCAGCGGCACTCCGCCGACCGGGGCGAGGTTCTTGGCGGGCACGCCCTTGGAGCCGCCGCGCGCGGGGATCACCGCGAGCACGCGGCGCACCGGCGTCGGCCGTCCCGCTTCCGGGTTGGACATGGGCTGCACTCCTTGGGGTCCTGGGCGGGATATCCGCTCGCTCACAGCTCCCCCATCCGTCGGATCACGGGCGCCACACGCTGCACTCCGTGGCGGTAGGCGCCGCGGGCCGCGCGGCGGACGATCTGGCGTACGGGGCCGGGCGCCTTGTCGGCGGCGGGTGCGCCGGGCAGCGGGCTGCCGTCCGGGGCCAGGTGGTGGCGGGCGAGCACGCCGGGCAGATAGCCGGGCGCGGTGACGGGGGTGTAGTAGGGCCTGAGCGGCGGGAGCCCGGGGGCGGCGAGCAGCTCGGCGATGCGCCGGCCCGCCTCGTCGAAGGCGGTCGCATAGGCGCCGTCGGCGGCAACGCCCTGCCGGGCCACCCAGCGCGCGTCCGGTTCCGGCTGGTGCCCGGCGTCGAGCTGGTCCCAGGAGGCGAGGCAGCCGGAGCCCACGAAGTGGTGGTTGCCGAGCGCCTCCCGGACCCCGAGGTCGGTGAGGACGACGGTGGGGATCCGGCGGTGCAGGGACTCCAGGGCGGCCGTCGAGCTGACGGTGACCAGCAGATCGGTCCGGTCCAGGACCTCGCCCATGTTCCCGTACACCAGGCGGAAGTTGGCGGGCGGGTCGTGCCGCTGGACCAGTTTCTGGTACGGCAGCTCCTCGATGTGCGTGGTGTGCTCGCCCGGCTTGGAGCGGAGCTTGAGCAGCACCTCGCGCCCGGGGTGCAACCGGGCGTGCCGGATCAGCCGCTCCAGCAGATAGCCACGGTCCCTGCGGCTCTCCGGCACGGAGGGCTGGGCGGCGAAGACGACCGTGTACGGGTCGGTCTTCTCGTAGGGGGCACCGCCGAGGAACGGCAGCGCCACCTCGGTCACCGACGAGGCGTCGGCGCCCACTCCCTCGTACACGGCCCGGAAACGCTCCGCGTCCTGGCGGGAGTTGGCGAGCACCAGATCGGCGCCGTGCCGCAGCAGCAGGCCGTCGGCGAGCTTCTCGTAGACGACGCCGACATAGCCGGTGACCACCACGGGCCGCCGGGTGCGGTCCTTCCAGACATGGGCGAGGCCGTGCAGCATCGCCTGGACGCCGCCGCCGACCAGCGCGATCACCAGCAGGTCGTAGGACTCCTCGGCCATCGCGCTCAGGAATTCACCGGCCGTGACCTCGCGCAGGGACTCCGCGCGGACCCCGACCTCCTCGAGCTGGCGGACGGTCGGGGTGGCACGGCCGCGCAGCAGAAAACCGGTCGGGGCGGGACCGTCGGGGGCGCCGCCGGGCGATCCGGCGTCCGGGGCGGGGCCCGCGGCCAGTCGGCTCGCGGTCAGCGCACCCCATTTCCACCGGGTGTCGGAATCCGCGAGTACGGCGATCCGCAGGGACTTCGTATGACGTGCTGGCACGGTCCCAGACGCTAGGAAGCAATTCCGAGGCACGGCCGAACCGCGAATCAACAAAAGGTTAACAGCGCCCCACCGGGAGCCGAATCGGCCCGCGGAAATACGAGAAACACATGCGGTGCACCGTTCCGACACATGGAGTTCACCCCCCGTATCACTGCCGGAAAGGCTTGCACTCGGGCGCCCCCCTACGCTTTCGCGAGTGCCAAAGCTTTCCGTGATTGTGCCGTTCTACAACGTGCAGCAATATGCGCCGGACACCCTCAGAAGCCTGCGCCGCAACGCCCGGCCGGAATTCGAGTTCATCCTGGTAGACGACTGTTCCGCAGACGACACGCCGGCTGTTCTGGAGCGGGCCGCCGAGGAGCTGTCCGAGGTGGCCGCGGTGCGCTGCGTCCTCCGGAAGGAGAACGGCGGTCTCGCCACCGCGCGCAACACCGGCCTCGACGTGGCACAGGGGGAGTATCTGACCTTCCTGGACGGCGACGACTGGCTCGCCCCCGGCTATCTCACCGAGCTGGTCGCGAGCATCGACGAGCTGGGCTGCGACTTCGTCCGTACCGACCATGTGCGGGCCACCGCCCGTGCCCGCACCGTGCAGCGGGTGCCGCACGGGCCGCGCGGGGAGGTGACGAACCCCCGCGAGGCGATCCTGCCCGCCACCCGGACGACCTCGGTGGACTACCCCTACGCCTGGGCCGGTGCCTATCACCGCCGTCTGCTGGACCGGGGTCTGCTGCACTTCACCGACGGACTGCGCACGGCCGAGGACCGGCCGTGGATCTGGCGGCTGCACCGCGAGGCGGAGTCCTTCGCCGTGGTCGGTCTGCTGGGCGTGTTCTACCGGCGCGGGGTGGCCGGCTCCCTCACCCAGATCGGTGATGTGCGTCAGCTCGACTTCCTGCGCGCCTTCGACCAGGTGATCGAGGAGACCGCGGCCGATCCCGACGCCGACCGGCTGCTGCCGAAGGCGGTGCGCACCTACTGCGCGATCATCGCCCACCATCTGGCGGAGATCGACAAGTTCGAACCGGCCGTGGCCAGGCAGCTGCGGACGAAGGGTGCCGCGGCGCTCGGGCGGATGCCCCAGAACCTGCTGGACGATGTCCTCGACACCATGGATCTGAACCGTTCCTCCAGGCTGCGACGGCTGCGCCGCCGGGGTTCCACAGCGAAGGCGGCCGCCTGATGTCCCGCACCACCCAGATCTTCTGCGCCTCCACGCTGTACGGTGCGGCGACCCTGGCCGCCGCGCTCGAGTCCGGGTGTCTCCCCGAGGCGGACCGGCGGCTGCTGCTGGTGTGCAACAACGCCGCGACCCCGGAGACCATGCCCGCCGTCGACGAGATGCCGGGCTTCGCGCCGCTGCGTGAGCACTTCGACGGGGTGCTGTCCTGGAACCGGGCCATCCGCCCCTTCCACCCGAGCGCCTGGACGCCGCGCTCCGACGACATCCCGCTGCTCGAACGCCATCTGCGGCTGCTGTGGGGGCTCGGCGACGACCGGGTGACGCTGGTCCTGGAGTCCCTCCAGGTCAACCCGGCCCTCGCGGTGGCCCAGCTGTTCACCGGGGCCCCGATCCATGTCTACGCCGACGGCCTGATGAGCTACGGCCCCACCCGCAACAAGCTCGACCCGCTGGTGGGGACGCGGGTACGGCAGCTGCTGCACCTGGACCTGGTGCCGGGCCTCACCCCGATGCTGCTGACCGAGTTCGAGGTGCCGGCGCGCGTGGTGCCGACGCCCGCCTTCCTGAAGACGATCGGGGAGCTGTCCGGGCACAGCGGCGCGTCGCCCGCCGTGCCGGACGGCGCGGCGCTGCTGCTCGGTCAGTATCTGTCGGCGCTCGGCATCCTCTCTCCCGAGGAGGAGGACGACCTTCAGGTACGGATGCTGCGGGGCGCCGTCGAGCGCGGCCACCGCACCGTCGTCTTCACACCGCACCCGAGCGCGCCGGCCCGCCACAGCCGTGTCCTGGAGGCCGAGGCCGGCCGGCTCGGTGTGGAGCTCACCGTCCTGGATCAGCCCGTGCTCGCCGAGGTGCTCTTCGAGAGGTCCCGGCCCGCCCTGGTGGTGGGATGCTTCTCCACCGCGCTGTTCACCGCGTCCACGCTCTACGGCCTGCCGGTCGCCCGCATCGGCACCGAGGCGCTGCTGGAGAGGCTGACGCCCTACCAGAACAGCAACCGGGTCCCGGCCGTCCTGGCCGACGCACTCCTGCCGGACCTGGTGTCCGGCAGGAGTGCGGACGCGTTGTCCGCCGGCGAACTGAACGACCTGGTCACCGCGCTCGGCTTCACCATGCAGCCGCAGATCCACCCGTCGCTGCGCCCGGCGGCGGAGCGCTATCTCGCCCGGCACCACGGCCCGCGCGTCCAGCACTACTTCACGCGCAGACAGCTCGCCTCGCTGGGGCTCCCCGGCGGCATCCCCCGGCAACTGGCGTTCCTGCCGCGCAACTCCACCGCGCGCCGGATGGTGCGGCGGGCGCGGGCGCTGAAGAAGGCCCTCCGCGGCTGACGGACCGCGGGAGGCCCGTCCGCACCCGGTGCCCCTCGTCCGGATCGTGCCGGGCTCGCGGGCCCCGGCGGCGCATCCGGACAAAGGCCCCGCCGCAGGTGCGGCGGCCCTGCGGCGGACCCCCGGTCCGCACCGGGCGGTGTCCTCCGACCTGCCGCGAGCGGGGGACTGTTTACCCGCTGGACACCGGAAAGTCACTCGCGACCCGTCGCGCTCGGGCACATTCGTCCTCCGATCGGAGGACGGTGGAACACGCATGACGAACCCCCTGGCGGGATTGTTCAAGGCACGGCAGAAGGAGGCCGCCAGGCTGGACCTGTTCGCCCGGGGCATGCGCCTGTGCGGTGAGTACCTCGCGGCGCACGGCGAGACGCCCACGCCCCGGCACACCCGCCTCAACCGGGCGATCGGCGCCTTCGCCGCCTCCCTGGACACCCCGTCGGCCGACCCCTTCGACTCCCTGCTCAAGGTCGGCGAGCGCGCGCTGGAGGCCGGCGGGGAGCGCGGGCTGGACCTCGCCCTGGGCGTGGCCGAGACCTCCACCGGCATCCGGCAGCGGTCCAGGGGAGCCTGGCGGCTGCGCGGCCTGGCTCTCGACGGGCTCGGCCGCGGCGACGAGGCGCTGGAGTGCTACCAGCACCACCTCACGCTGCTCCAGGACACCGCCGCGGCGGAGCACATCGTCCGCAGGATGGACACCCTGCGGCGCCGGCGGGCATGTCTGGAGGAGGCCGTCGCGCTCTTCCCCGGGCCCGCCGCCCCGCTGCGGGAGCTGCTCGGACGGCCCACCGCGGTCACGGCACCGGAGTTCGCCGCCCTGGTGCGGGCTCAGGTGGCCGAGCACGGCGCCGGGGACCCCGCCGTGCGGCGCCTGCTGGCGCTGTACGGCACCTACCGGCGGCTCGTCGAGCGGACCGGGCTGTCCGATCCGCTGCTCGGCGGGAGCACTCCGATCGGCGTCGGCGGGCTGCGCGGCCTGCTCGAGGGGCGGACGGTCTGCCTGGTCTCGGACGCCGGGGAGACCGCCCCCGGCGCGCGGGGCGCCGAGACCGACCGCTACGACCTGGTGGTGCGGTGCGACGCGCTCCCTGCCCGCGCGCAGGGCGAGCGCACCGATCTGCACGCCGTCACGCTGCGGGGCGACGCCCCGTGGGAGGGACCCGCCTGGACACAGCCGGCCGGCATCCGGCTGGTGTTCGGCGACCCGGCCGCCGCGTGGCGCCGCGCCACGCGGCAGCGGCTGGTGCCCGGGGCGCAGCAGCAGGTCGGTGACGCCTCCCTGCGGCGGCCCCTGACCGACCCGGCGCTGCTGGGCGAGGACGGCTGGGACGCGGCGACCAGCACCGCCTTCACCGTCCTGAGGCTGCTGGACTTCCTGGACGTCAGCCCCCGTCTGGACCTCATCGGCTTCGGTGTGCCCGGCCGGCTGCGGCCGAGGGAAGCCGAGTGGGTCATGGACCACGCGACAGATGTCGACGACAGCAAGATGAGGATCGCCCTGCGATGACCCACTCCTTGGCGGACGACCGGAGCACCGTCACCGGCAGACGCCGGATCGCCTTCGCCGTCCACACCGACACCGACGGCCTGCCCCGTCTCGCCACGCTGCTGCGCAGCCTGGCGCTGACCAACCCGGGCGTGTGCGAGGACTTCGTGGTCCTGCACCCGGGACCGGACGGCTCCGCGTTCGACGCGCTGCGCCGTCTGCACCCGCGGGTCGTCACACGCCGGGCGGACAGCCGTGCGGATCTCTTCCGGCTGGAGGGCTACGACACCGTCGTGGTCCTCAGCCCGGACATGGTGGTGCTCGGGGACATCGGTGAGCTGCTGCGGATGCGCCACGGGGTGGGCGCCGTCCCGCAGGTGCTCTGCGACGGGGACGGCGGTGAGCGGCGCGCCGTCCTGCCCGGCGGTCTGCTGGTCCTCCAGCGCGCCGACGTGGACGACGCCCTGGCGGCCCGGCTCGCCGACGGCGACCCGAGCCTCCTGCCCGCGGACGTCCTGGTTCCGGTGGACGCGCGCCACGACTTCCTCACCCGCCGGCTCCACGACGGCACGCCGGTGCCCTCGAATGTGACCGTCCTCCACTTCACCGGCCCCTCCGACGAGCACGGGCACGGTCCGGCCGCCGAGGCGCGGCGCCGCTTCGAGATGAGCGACGAGGAGTTCCGGGCCGCCTACTGCGCGCTGCCCGGCGACAAGCACCCCGACCTCCTGGCGCACTGTGCGCCGCCCCTGCTCGAGACCCGTCCCTCCCTCGGTCTCGCCCATATGGTGGCCGAGGTGTACCGCAGGCAGGGCCGCTACGACGAGGCCGTCGACGTCCTCGCCCCGGTGGTGGCCGACCGGCTGGACGCGCCCCGCTGCCAGGAGACCCTGGGCGTCTGTCTGATGGCGCTGTCGCGCTACGACGAAGCCGAGGCGCGTCTGCTGCTGGCGGCCGCCTCCCCCGATGTCGCCCCGCGCGCCTTCGCCCAGCTCGCCCGCCTGGCGTGGCTGTGCGGTCGGGAGGAGGACGCGCACGCCTACGCGCTCCAGGGCCTGGAGGCCGACCCCACCGACGCCGGCTGCCACAGCTGGCACGTCCGTACCCGCCCCGAGAGTCGGGAGCCGCACCGGCCGGACGCCGCCGGGCAGCAGCTGGCGCATGTGGCGCTGTTCGCCGACGGGCAGGAGAACGCCGGCGACAAGGTCCTGCCGGAGGCCGTGCGGATGTGCTTCGACAGCGACACAGGGCCGCGCCGCTGGTACCCGCAGCCGGTGCACCGGCTGGTCGACGAGGCGGCGCTCGAGCAGCTGAACGCGCGGCGCGGGGTGATCGTGGGCGGCGGCGGGCTCTTTCTCCCGGACACCTCCCCCAACGGCAACAGCCACTGGCAGTGGAACGTCCCGGACGAGATTCTGGCCCGGATCACCACGCCGCTCGCGGTGTTCGCGGTCGGCTACAACGTGTTCGACGGGCAGCTCTACCGCCGGGGCCGGTTCGCCGAGAGCCTGCGGGTCCTCGTCGAACGGTCGGCGTTCTTCGGGCTGCGCAACCACGGCTCGATCGAGCGGGTCCGCGAGCTGCTCCCCGAGGAGCTGCGCGACCGGGTGCGCTACCAGCCCTGCCCGACCACGGTGGCGCGGTACCTTCTGCCGGACCGGTTCGACCCGGCGCGGCGGTCCGACACCGTGCTGCTCAACTGCGCCTACGACCGCGCGGGGCTGCGCTTCGGCCATGACTACGGTCACTTCCTCGCGCAGATGGCGACCGCGCTGCGCGAGCTGCGGGAGCGGACGGACGTGCGCTACGCGGCCCATATGCCGGCCGACGAGAAGTTCGTGCACGACCTGCGCCGGGAGCACGGCATCGGCCTGCCCGTGGAGCCGCTGTACGACATGTCGAACGACGCCGTTCGCGACCTGTACAGCCGGGCACGGCTGGTGATCGGCATGCGCGGGCACGCGGGAATGATCCCCTTCGGCTGCGGCACCCCGATCCTCAGCCTGGTCTCCCACCCAAAGCTCGCCTACTTCCTGTCCGACATCGGCCGCGAGGAATGGGGACTGTCCGTGCACGACCGGGAGCTCGGCCCCCGGCTCACGGAGCGGGCGACGGCGATCCTCGACGACCACGCGGCCGCGGTGGCGGACGTGCACGACGCACAGAAATTCCTGTGGGAAACCACCCGTTCGAACCTCGACGAGCTCCGGGAGACCTTCGGTCCGGCATGAGGCGCAGGGAGTTCACAACTGATTCGAAAGGAATTCATCTCTCCTCAGCTCGGGCGACACTGCCCCCGCAGGGAGCGTCGTTAGCCTGTTCCAATCTCCAACCTTCAAGCGTGAGAGGCGCACGTGCCGAGACTGTCCGTTGTCGTCCCCATGCACAATGTGGAAGCGTTTGCCGAGAACACGCTGCGAAGCCTCGCGAACAACGCCGATCCCGACGTCGAGTTCCTGCTCGTGGACGACTGCTCCACGGACTCCACTCCCTGGGTGGTCGACCGCTGGGCGGAGAAGCTTCCGAACGCCAGAGTGATCCGGCACGAGAAGAACCGAGGCATAGCGCAGGCGCGCAACAGCGGTATCGACGCGGCGGACGGCGAGTTCATCACCTTCCTCGACGGCGACGACTGGTACGGGCCGGGTCACCTGGCCGAACTGGTGTCCGCCATGGAGGAACTGGGCTGCGACTTCGCCCGTACCGACCATGTGCAGGTCACCGGCACCGAGCGGGTGGTCAGGCGGCCCCCGGCACCGGTGCGCAACATCGTGATGGATCCACGTGACGGCATCGCGCCGGCCGACATGGAGACGATGGTCGACTACCCCTTCGTCTGGGCGGGGATCTACCGCCGGCATCTCTTCGACGACGGCGGTATGCGCTTCGCGACCGAACTCCGCACCTGCGAGGACCGGTTGTGGATCTGGCGCCTGCATCTGAAGGCCAGGACCTATGCGTCCCTGGGTCTGCACGGCGTGTTCTACCGGCGGGGCGTCACGACCTCGCTCACCCAGATCAAGGACTCCCGTCAGCTGGACTTCATCCCGGCGTACGACGCGGTGCTGAAGAATCTGCTGGAGGACCCGGAGGCAGAACGCTTCCTCCCCAAGGCCGTTCGGACCTACTGCGCCATGATCGCCTTCCATGTCGGCAAGGCGAACGAGTACGAGCCCGCGGCGGCCCAGCGACTGCGGCGTGAGGCGAGAGCCGCGCTCCACCGCATGCCCGAGCGCGCGCTGGAGGAGACCCTCAGCACCATCGACAGCACTCGGAGCAGGTTGCTCAGCCGCCTGCGTGACGGGCGGAAGGCTGCCTGATCCATGCCCCGCAAGACCCAGATCTTCCAGGTCTCGACCCTCTACGGAGCCGCCACCCTCGCCGCGGCGCTCGACGCGGGCCTGTTCGGACCGCGCCACGAGGCCCGGCGCATCCTGCTGGTCTCCAACAACGCCGCGATACCGGAGACGGCCCTGCGCCTCGACGAGATGCACGGCTATGAGCGAATAGCCGGCCGGTTCGACTCGGTGGTCAGCTGGAACGAGGCGATCAGCCCCCAGCACCCCAGCACCTGGGGTCCGCGGGGGAACGACACGGTGATGTGGCAGCGGGCGCTCCGGCTGCTGTGGGACATCGACGAGCGGGACCTGATCGAGCTCGCCGTGGAGTCGATCCAGGTCAACCCGGCCCGTGCGTTGGCGGCGATCTTCTCCGAGGGCACCGTCCATGTGTACGCCGACGGCCTGATGAGCTACGGCCCGACCCGGGAGAAGCTGCCGCTGACCATCGCGTGCCGCATCCGGCGCCTGCTCCACCTCGACCTGATCCCCGGACTGCGCCCGCTGCTGCTGTCCGAGTACGGCGTCGAGCCCGAGATCGTCCCGGACGAGGCGTTCCGGGGCGTGCTCGACGAGATCTCCCGGGACGCGGCGGACGACCCGCGGCTGGCGCCCGTCCTCAAGGAGGAGCCGACGGCCGTGCTCCTCGGCCAGTACCTGGCGGCGATCAACATCCTGAGCGCGCAGGAGGAGGAGGACCTCCATGTGCGGATGCTCACCGGGGCCGTGCGCGCCGGGCACCGGTCCGTGGTCTTCAAGCCCCATCCGACGGCCCCCGCCGGCTACTCGGCGGCGCTGAGCAAGGCGGCGGCGGACGCCGGCGTCCGGCTCACCGTGCTGGACGCGCCACTGCTGGCCGAGACGCTGTACCACCACTGCCGTCCCACGCTCGTGGTGGGCTGCTTCTCGACGGCCATGGTGACCGCCTCCGCCTACTTCGACGTACCCATCGCACGCGTGGGGACCTCGCTGGTGATGCGGCGGCTCAAGCCCTACCCGAACAGCAATCGCGTGCCCCTGGCCGTGGTCGACCACCTGGTGCCCGACCTGGAGCGCGAGGAGACCCCGGCGCTCGTCGGCAGGGCCCCCGAGACGCTGTCACCCCTGGTCCGGGCGATCGGTTTCTGTATGCAGCCCAAGACGTACCCGGAGCTGCGGGAGCCGACGGCCGACTGGCTGCGGAACCATCTGGCCGACAGCCCCGGCTACTACTTCCCCGAACTGCGGCTGGCCGAGCTGGGCCTTCCCGGCAGCCACCCGCGGTCGCGCGCCAAGGTCCAGGTCAGCCGCGCGAAGCGGGTGGTGCGCAGGGCGGTGCGGCGGCGCGTCCAGAAGTGACGCGGGGGTGAACCGGAGGAAACGGCTGCGGCGTCCCGCCCGGCTCGGCCCGTCGGCCGGACCGGGCGGGACGCGTTTCGCCGTTTGAACTCGTTCCGCATAGGGTGACCTGCCCGTTCACCTGCCCCGGACGGCCAACCGAGACCCACCGGCCACAGGGGAGCCACCGCCCCTTCAACTCCCGTACACCGGGTGCCATGAGAGTTGCGCGGTGCCCAATGACATAGCCGTACACGTGCCGCAGCAGAGAAGCGCCTCGTCCGAGAAGGCCGCCGCACCACGGGAACACCGCTTCGACATCGATCTGATGCGGCTGATCTGTTCCGCCACCGTCATGCTGGGGCACGTGGGCGCCACGTTCATCCACTCCACCGGCAACGACCCGGCTCATGGCTCCGGGTCGTACTGGGCGGGACATGTGGCCGAGGCGATCAACCCGTTCGCCGTTCCCATGTACTTCGCCATCGCCGGCTGGGCGGTGCTGGTCGGCGCGCCCCCGCGGGACAGCGCCCGGATGTGGAAGCGGATCGTCCGCAACACCGTTCCGCTCTTCGCCTGGACGGCGGTCTATCTGATCTGGGCCTGGCTGCGGGACCGCAACGACCGGCCCATGACCGAGCTGGCGACGAACTCCCTCTTCGGCTCCGTACAACCCGCCTACCACCTGTGGTTCATGTACAACTACATCCCGATCATCACGCTGCTCGCCTTCGCGATGCTGATCAGGGCGGGGAAGCGGCCCTTGGGGCTGGGGGCGGCGCTGTTCGGCATCGCGGTCCTGCCGAGCGTGCTGACCACCCTCGGCGAGGTCACGCACCACAGCATGCCGTCGGTGGCCTGGGGATTCGGCACCTATTCAGTGGTGTACGCGGTCGGGGGCGCGATGCTGTTCGCCCTGCCGGCCGGAGCCGTGGGACGGTGGCGCCGGGCGCTGTGGGTCCTGCTGCCGCTCACCATGGCCGGCTGCCTCTGGTACAACACCCAGATCCACTATGTGATCCCCAACGCGCATCTGTTCGTCGGCACGATGTGCATCTGTGTGCTCCTTCTGGTCAGCCGGATCCAGATCCCCGAGAAATGGCGGCCCCTGCTGCAGAAGCTGGCCGGTGCCGCGCTCGGCGCGTACATGGTCCATGTGCTGTTCCTCGAGGAGGTCGTCGCACCGCTGGTCTCGCCGGACCTGAGCGGACCCGTGGCGGGGCTGCTGCTGGTCGGTCTGCTGATCACGGTCATGGCCCTGTCGTTCGGCGCCAGCCTGCTGTGGGGCAGGCTGAACCTGCGGCGCCTGCTGGGCTGACCCGGCAGGCCCGCGTCGTCTCCGTCGGGCCGTGCCGGCGAGCGTCAGGTGCTCGCCAGCGACAGCTTCACCGCGAAGCCGATGAAGAGGGCGCCCGCCGCCGAGGTGGCGCCCGCGGACAGCGCCTTGCGGCGGCGGAAGGCCTCCGCGAGGCGTGTGCCGCTGAATATCAGCACGGTGAGATAGAGAAAGCTCGCCAGCTGGGCGAAGGCGCCCAGGACGACGAAGGAGAGCGCCGGGTAGGCGTATCCCGGGTCGACGAACTGCACGAAGAAGGCGATGAAGAACAGGATCGCCTTCGGGTTGAACAGACTGATGACCAGGGCCCGGCGATAGGACCGCTCCCCGGTCCCGGCGGCGACGGCCGGCGTCTCGGCCTCGGTCCGCTCCCGCCGCGTCCGCCACATGCCCCAGGCGGCCCGCAGCATCCCGAACGCCAGCCAGGTCAGATAGCCGGCCCCGGCGTACTTCACGATCCCGAACAGCACGGCGTTCGTCTTGAGCAGCGAGGCGACCCCGGCCGCGGACAGCGTCATCAGCACGGTGTCCCCGCAGAAGACGCCGGCGGCCGCGGTGTACCCGGCCCGGACCCCGCGCCGGGCGGCGACGGACAGCACATACAGGGAGTTGGGCCCGGGCAGGAGCACGATCAGGACCAGCCCGGCCAGATACGTGGGGAGATGGATGACTCCGAACATGGGAAGGAGTGTCGCACGGGGGTATGACACTCCGGTTCCGGGTTTCGGGGAGCGAGACGGACGGATCGGTCACCGCGCCCGGCTCGGGGGCGCGTCGCTCAGAACACGTCCGAGGGCACATACGTCCCCCACACCTCCCGCAGCGCGTTGCACACCTCTCCGACCGTCGCACGGGCCCTGAGGGCCTCCTTCATCGGGTACAGCACATTGTCCGTGCCCTCCGCGGCCTTCTTCAGGTCCGCCAGCGCCCTGTCCACCGCCGTCCGGTCACGCCCGGCGCGCAGCCCGGCGAGACGCTCCGCCTGCCGGGCCTCGATCGCGGGGTCGACGCGCAGCGGCTCGTACGGCTCCTCCTCGTCCAGCTGGAAGCGGTTGACGCCGACGACGATCCGCTCACCCGCGTCCGTCTCCTGGGCGATGCGATAGGCGTTGCGCTCGATCTCGCTCTTCTGGAAGCCGTGTTCGATCGCGGACACCGCGCCCCCCAGGTCCTCGACCTTCCGCATCAGCTCCAGGGCGGCCGCCTCGACCTCGTCCGTCATCCTCTCCATGGCGTAGGACCCCGCGAACGGGTCGACCGTCGCCGCAACATCCGTCTCATGGGCCAGCACCTGCTGGGTGCGCAGGCCCAGCCGCGCGCTCTTGTCCGTGGGCAGCGCGATGGCCTCGTCGAAGGAGTTGGTGTGCAGCGACTGGGTGCCGCCGAGCACCGCCGCCAGGCCCTGGACGGCGACCCGGACCAGATTCACCTCCGGCTGCTGCGCCGTCAGCTGGACGCCCGCCGTCTGGGTGTGGAAGCGCAGCATCATCGACTTCGGGTCCTCGGCGCCGAAGTCCTCCTTCATCACCCGCGCCCAGATCCGCCGGGCCGCCCGGAACTTGGCGATCTCCTCGAGGAACGTGGTGCGTGCCACGAAGAAGAAGGACAGCCGTGGCGCGAAGTCGTCCACATCCATACCGGCCGCGACCGCCGTGCGCACGTACTCGATGCCGTCCGCCAGCGTGAACGCGATCTCCTGCGCGGGCGACGCGCCCGCCTCGGCCATGTGGTAGCCGGAGATCGAGATGGTGTTCCACTTCGGGATCTCGGCCCCGCAGTACCGGAAGATGTCCGCGATCAGGCGCAGGGAGGGCTTCGGGGGGAAGATGTACGTCCCGCGCGCGATGTATTCCTTCAGGACGTCGTTCTGGACGGTGCCGGTCAGCTCGCCGGCCGGGACGCCCTGCTCCTCCGCCACCAGTTGGTACAGGAGCAGCAGCAGCGCGGCCGGCGCGTTGATGGTCATCGAGGTCGACACCTTGTCCAACGGGATCCCGTCGAACAGCACCCTCATGTCGTCGACCGAGTCGATGGCGACGCCCACCTTGCCGACCTCGCCGTGTGCGAGGGGGGCGTCGGAGTCGTGGCCCATCTGGGTCGGCAGGTCGAAGGCGACCGACAGGCCCGTGGTGCCGTTGGCGATCAACTGCTTGTACCGTGCGTTCGACTCCGTCGCGGTGCCGAAGCCGGCGTACTGCCGCATCGTCCAGGGCCGGCCGGTGTACATCGTCGGGTAGACCCCGCGCGTGAACGGGTAGCCCCCGGGCACGCCCAGCTGCCGGGCCGGGTCCCAGCCGTCCAGGGCGTCCGGCCCGTACACCGGCTCGATGGGCAGTCCGGACTCCGACTCGTGCGCCATGGCCATGTCTCCACCATGCACCGTAGTTCGCCGGCGGTCATGCGCGGGGAACATCCGGGTGACACGACCGGGCACCGGAAGCGGTGGGGACGACGGGGGTGGGCATGCGTACCGAGGGCCGTATCGAGGGCCGTACCGGCCGGACCAGGGGCAGGGGGAGCACCGTGATCGCGGCCGGCGGGGTCGCGGTCCTCGTCGCCGTCACCGGCTGCACGGTGCAGCCGGTGGGCGCGGACGACGCCGACGGGAAGCACCGCTCGCCGGTGCGCATCGAGATCCCGCACACCCCCTCCGAGACCGCCACGCCCAGCACTGCCCCCGCCCCCAAGACCCCCTCGGCCCCCGTGCTGTGGACGCGCGGCGACTCGGGTCCCGGGGTACGGGAACTACAGGCCCGGCTGCGCCAGATCGACTGGCTCTTCGACGGCCCGACGGGCAGCTACGACGATCTGACCGAGGACGCCGTCAAGGGCTTCCAGGGCAAGCGGGGGCTGCCGCGGACGGGCCGGGTCGACACCACCACCTGGCGACGGCTGCTGGGGATGACGCACCGGCCCGGGAAGTGGGAGCTGTATCTGATGGGCGGACAGCCGGCCGCGGCCCCCGACCCGCGCTGCATGACGGGCCGGGTGCTGTGCATCAGCAAGACCAGCCGGACCCTGCGCTGGATGATCGACGGGCGGACCCTCTCGACGATGGCCGTCCGGTTCGGCTCCTCGTACACCCCCACCCGCGAAGGGGTGTTCCAGGTCTACTGGAAGTCGCGCCATCATGTGTCCACGCTCTACGACTCGCCGATGCCCTACGCGATGTTCTTCAGCGGCGGTCAGGCGGTGCACTACTCGTACGACTTCGCGGCGCGCGGATACTCCGGTGGGTCGCACGGCTGTGTGAACGTACGGGACGAGGCGGCGGTCTCGGCGCTGTTCTCCGCGGTGCGGACCGGGGACAAGGTGGTCGTCTCCTGGTGAGCGGGACCGCGGGCGGTGTGCGTGGCGCGGGCGGGACCGGGGGAACGCGTCCCACCCGCGCCGGGATGCACCGAGCCGTAGGTACGGGGGGAACCCCGGCTCCGTGCGACGGCCGATGACCAGTCGGCTCACTCACTACTGCGCAGCGGGGGCCGAAAGTGTCACACCCCCGGGAGGAGAACCTCACAGAACCGGGAAAGCGCAGGTCACAGAGGGATGCGCAAGAGCTCTCGCTGTGCCGTGGGTGGCTCAGCGCACCAGGAACGCGTTCCGTGCCCCGTACGTCGGGTGCGGGGACCTCGTTCCCCACCGCCGGGAAGGGGGCGGGGCGGTGTGCGGTACAGCCGAGGGGGTGGCGGCCAGTCCGGGGCCACCCGGCCCTCTGTGGTCCTCGCCATCACCGCCGTTTCCGCCCTGATCGCCGCCGCCGTTTCCGCCCTGGTCCCCCTGACCGCCCTGTTTTCCCTGATTCCCCTGGCTTCCCTGGCTTCCCTGGTTTCCCTGTTCACCCTGATCGCCGCTCCGGTGGTCCCGGCCGTTCTCGCCCTTGCCGGATCCCCGGGTGCCGCCCGGACGCGCCCGGTCCTCGCCGCCCAGGACCCCCTTGCAGAACCCCTTCACCCGGGACTTGCCCCCGGCCGCGTCCTCCAGGCTCCGCCTGCGCTCCGCGTCGAGTTCCTTGCCGCCCGCGAGGTCGCTGCAGGAGGAGCGCAGCCCGCTCCACCACTCCCGGCCCCCGGCGGAGGCACCGGCGCCGCCCAGACCGCCGGTGGGGGCGGAGTCGTCGTCCGCCGCGTCGTACGAGGGTCCGACCTGCCCGGGCGCGCCGCTCGTGCTCCCGGCCGTCGGGGAAGGAGAGCCCCCGGTGGCGGATCCCTGGGGCGCCGGGGGGAAGGGCGGCTGCTCCGAGGTCCCGGCGGGCGAGACGGACGCGGACGCGGCGGTTCCGGGTGTATCGCCGAGCGGTGTGCGCAGCACCCCGGTCCCGGCCGCCACGGCGGCCCCGCCGATCATCCCCGCGGTCATCACGGCCGCGAGGCCGAAGCGCGCCCGCCGTCCCCTAGGGGCCTTCCGCCGACCGGCGTCGGGGCGCCCGAGGCGGACCAGACCGGTGTCGGCGGACAGGGCCGCGGGGTCCCGTCGGCCGTCCTGACCTGCCGCCGCACCGTTCCCGGTCGTCCGCGCGGCCCGGAACGCGGCCAGCGCGGCGGCCTCGCCCGGGAGTTCGGCGCCGGCCGGCGGGGGTGTCGCGGCCAGGGCGGCGAGGGTCTCGGTGAGTCTGGCGATATTTGCGCGCGTAACGTCGTCGACGGCGGTCGGCGGCTCGCCGCGCAGCAGTCGCTCCGCCGCGTCGTCGCTCAGCCACCCGTGCTGCTCGTCGGCCATCACATGTCCTTCTGCGTACGCGAATGCAGATGCGTCACACCGACGGACGACGGCACCGGGCGCCGGCGCGTCTCATGCCGGGGAGGCTGCACACCGAGGGCGCCGAGCGACTCCGGATCCACCTGCGCGCCGGCGCCGAGCATGTCCGCGAGCCGCTTGAGGCCGCGGTGCGCCGCGGTGCGGACGGCCCCGGGCCGCTTGCCGAGCGTCTCCGCGGCGGTCTTGGCGTCCAGGCCCACCACCACCCTCAGCACCACGGCCTCCGCCTGGTCCTGCGGGAGCCGGGCGATGAGCGAGAGGGCGCGTCCCGTGGCCAGGGCCTCCATGGCCTCGCCCGCGGTGTCCGACTCGGCCGCCCTGCCCGCCAGTTCCGTCTCGTCACCCCCGATCACCGGGCGGCGCCCGCGCATCCGGATGTGATCGAGCGCGCGATTGCGGGCGATACGGGCCGCCCAGCCGCGGAACCGGTCGGCGTCGCCGCTGAACCGCTCGATGTCACGCGCGATCTGCAACCAGGCCTCGGAGGTGACGTCCTCCGCGTCCGACTCACCGACCAGCGTCCGTACATATCCGAGCAGACGTGGATGAACCGTGCGGTACACGGTCCGGAACGCGGTCTCGTCCCCACCCTGTGCCGCAAGCACCGCGGCCGTCAGCTCCGCGTCCTCCCCCAGCACCCGAACTTGCCCCTCCGTGCGCCTGAGCCGGCACCGCCTCGCGCGAACCGGGTTCCCACCGTCGTGATCCCTCGACCTGTCATGGTCTGAGCCGCTCATGGGGTGCGGCGGTCGCAGCACCCGTTCAACTGATCATCCGCCGGTCGGCGCGAAAGGCACGTTACGGCTTGAAACCGTTCTCCGTCCACGTTCGTACAACGCGCGACCAACCTGTGACGCGCGGGGGTGTGACAGAAAACGCATCCATGACGCTGTAGAGAGTACGGGCCGCCGCGCGGCCCGTAGCGCGCGACGGCCGGGGCCTCTCCTGTGGGGGGTGGCGGCCCCGGCCGTTGCCCCCCTCGCTTCCCGGCCGAACCCGTCGGCGCCGAGCGGGCGGGCCTGCGCGGAGGACGCCTCCCGCACCTCACCGCCCCGCTTCCCGCCCTGTTCCCCGCCCCGGCTCCTCATGCCCCCGGTGTGGCCTTCTCGCCGGCACGGACGGCTTTCTCATCGTCCTTCGCCGCCTTCTCGGCGGCCTTGTCCGCGGCGCGGGCAGCCTTCTCCGCATCCCTCGCGGCCTTCTCCGCCGCCTTGTCCGCCTTCTTCGCCGCCTTCGCCTCCGCCTTCGCCGCGTCCTGCACCCCCTTCTCGACGGCCTTCTCCGCGACCTCACCGTCCTCGCCCGCAGCCGACGCCGACCCCGCCGTCGCATCCGCAGCCGACGCCGACCCCGACCCCGTTGTCGTGTCCGCCGCCCCCGCCGTCGTCTCCTCCGACGCCCCGTCAGGCGTCCGGGACGGTTCGCCCGTGTCCCCCACCCGGGGCCCGCCGGTCGGCTGTTCCCCCGGCCCGGGGGTCACGGGAGCCCGTGGAACGGCGGGCCGCGGCGGGGCGGAGTGGTGCTTCGGGACGCCGATGGTCGCGACGGCGACACCACCGAGCGCCGCACAGCCCAGCACTAGAGCGAGCAGCGTCGGCAGCGAACGCCCCGTCAGACGCCGGGCATGCGGGCGCCAGTCGTCGCGCCGCCGGGCGCGTGGGGACCGGGTGCGCCGCCGCTCCTCGCGGGCGTCCCGGAAGGCGGTGAGGGCCCGCGCCTCCGCCTCCGGGTCGAGATGCCGGGGCCGCACGGCGGCCAGCAGGGCATCCGCCGTCAGTGTCTCGGGTCCGGGGCGCACGGGCGGACGGCCCGTACATCCTCCGCCCTCGTGTCGCTCACCCATGACCGTGTCCGCCCCCGGATCCCACCGCGCTCGCCCTCGTCCCGACTCCCCCAGCGTCCCGGCGCCGCCATCCGTCACACCCGGGGAGCCAGCTCGCGTGCCAGACGCCTGAGCCCCCGGTGGGCGGCGGTACGGACCGCGCCGGGCCGTTTACCGAGGACCCGGGCGGCGGCGGGCGCGTCGAGGCCGACGACCACGCGTAACAGCACCGCCTCCGCCTGGTCGCGCGGCAGCCGGGCGACCAGCCGCAGGGCCTGCCGCGTGGTCAGGGACTCCAGGGCCTGGTCGTGGGTGTCCTGACGGCCGGGCAGTTCGAGGACGTCGTCACCGAGCACCGCCGACTCCGGGCGGACGCGCCTGCGGCGCAGATGGTCGAGCGCGCGGTGCCGGGCGATGGTCGCGGTCCAGCCGCGGAAGCCGGCCCCGTCCCCCCGGAACCGCGACAGATCACGGGCGATCTCCAACCAGGCGTCGGACGCCACGTCCTCCGCGTCGTCGCCGACGAGTCCGCGCAGATAGCCGAGCAACCCCGGCTGCACGATCCGGTAGGCGACCGCGAAGGCGGTCTCGTCCCCCTGCTGCGCGCGGGCGACGGCCGCGCCCAGCTCTCCGTCGTGCGCGTGTGCGCGACGGGGTTCCCGTGCCTGACCCAACGCTGTCCTCGGTCGTGGCGAGTGGTCTCGCGTGCCCACACGTGCGGCACCCGGTCGTGCCCACGCCCCCAGGGTCATCAGCGTCGGCGCTCACGGAAATGTCACCCCGGACATGAGCCCGCGTCAGTTTTCCGCCAACCGCGCCGCGTCACGGCACAGCAGACGCAGCGAACCGTCGCCCCGGTAACAGCGCCGGGCCTCCTCGACGGGATCCCACACCCGGCCGTCGGGGGTACGCACCCGGTGGTCGCCGTCACCGGTCCACCACTCGCCGCCGGTCAGCCGGACCAGCACCTCGCCCGCGTACGCCCCGAAGCCGCGCAGCGCGGTCTCCACGGCGGCCAGGGGCGCGCCCTGGCGGCGTATCTCCTCGATCGTCCGGTCCACCTGCCACAGGCTCCGCGCCGAGTAGTCGAGCCTCAGCCGGGCGCCCTCGCGCATGGCCGTGACGACATCGGCGGCCCAGCGCACCGGCCGGGCGGCGGCCTCGGGCCTGATCACCCCAGGCCGGTCGGTCTCAGTTGCGTTCACATCCCGAAGAGCGCGCCCGGGGCGCCGAACGTCACACCGAGCGGCCCCGTGCACGCCGGGACACCACGGCCCGCAGCACCCGGCGCCCCTCGGTGGACACCTCGAGGACCTGGCGCAGTCCGCCCGAGCCATGGGCGGTGACCAGCTCCAGCACGGCGATCTGGCGGCGCAGTTCGGCGGCCACCAGCGGGGGCACCCCGTCCGTACGGCCCTCCCGGCAGTCGGTCACCGAGGACTCCTCGTCGGCGGCGGGGTCCAGCAGACGGTGTATCCGCAGTGCGGCGTCCGAGCAGGCGTCCGCCCACCGGCGCAGGGCGTCGGCGGAGGCGGAGGGCTCGTCCGGCGCCCCGTCGAGCATCCGGCGGGCCAGTTCCGCGGCCTCGGCCTCGAAGGCGTGGTCCGCGTCGTCCTCGACCAGGCCCCCGACGCCCAGTTCCGCCCGTGCCTTCGCGAGCGGCTCCTGCCAGGAACGGTCCTCGGCGAGGTCGGCCCACAACGGGCGGAGCACCTCGTCCTCGCCCCCGAGCAAAGGAACGCATCGATCCAAACAAGCCAACCCGCTTGCCGCGAGAGTCCGTTCGTCGGCCCCCGCGATCAGATCCACCAGACTCATCACGCCTCCTCGAAAACGCCTCACAGGGGCGCCTCACACTTCACGGAGCCCACACTTCCCCTTACTGCGTGCAAGCTACCGGGAGTGTCACCGGGGCACCATGGCCGGACGGTCCCCGAGTTCGAAGAATTCATTTTCGGCCAACTGCGCCATGGCCCCGGACCGCTCCCCTGCGTACGGCGCCGGCTCCGCGGCCACCGGCCCGGAACGACACGGGCCCCCGCCCCGGAACATGTCGTTCCGGAACAGGGGCCCGACCGCCGGCTCAGCCCAGACGGTCCGCCAGTTGCTTGAACTGCGTCCAGGACATCGTGGGCGTGCGCGCGTCCCACACCTTCTGCGCCATGGCCCGCAGCGGCATCCTGATGCCGGCCGCCACCTGATCCTGGGTCTGCGCGGTCGCGTAGTCGCACCAGACCGCGAACACACCGCCGAGGATCTGCCCGTCGTACCGTGCGGGCACCGCGGTCGTGCCGCGCAGCACACGCGGGTTCCACTGCTCGAAGATCCGCTGACCGGTCGGGTAGACGAAGGTCTGCGGCTCGCCGAGCACGTAGTAGAGGAACTCGTCGTTGTAGTTGATCACCTTGCGGCCCGCATCCAGATACTCCGTCGGCTGCCGGGCCCCGATCTCCTTGCCGGTCCAGTACGCGACCTCCAGGTCCTTGGCCGCCGGCACGCTGCTCGAACGGTAGAAGCCGTCGTTCCAGGCGCGCATCGTGCGGTCGTGCTTGCGCATCACGTCCGCGCGGTCGTTCAGCCAGCCGGTCGTGAGGTCGGCGACACCGGCACCGGCACCGAACCTGGCCTTCGCCGCGGCGGCGAGCTGCGGATAGGCGGTGGCCGGGTTCGACGCCATCAGCGCCTGGTACTCGTCGCCGCCGAGGTGCCAGTAGGAGCCGGGGAACACGTCCGCGAACTCGTTGAGGAGGTCGTCCACGATCTTCGCCGCGGCGGGCTTGGAGATGTCGATCGCCCCGCGCGTGGGCACGCCCGCGGCGTTGCGCAGCTGGAGGTCCGGGTGCGCGGCGATCACGGCGCCCAGATGGCCCGGCGAGTCGATCTCGGGGACCACGGTGATGTGACGGCTCGCCGCGAGGTCGACGATCTTCTTGACCTCCGCCTTGGTCAGATGCTCCTTGGAGACGATCTCGGGGTGCGAGGAGGACTCGATGCGGAAGCTCTGGTCGTCGGAGAAGTGCAGTCCGATCTCGTTGTACTTCAGATCGCCGATCTCCCGGATGCGGTCCTCGATCCAGCCGGGCGTGAAGTACTTGCGCGCGATGTCGAGCATCAGCCCGCGCCGCGGCTTGGCGGGCGCGTCACGCACGACGCCCTCGGGTGCCGTACCGCCGCCGTGCACCTCCTGCTTGAGGGTGCGCGTGCCGTAGAAGACGCCCGCCTCACCCGGACCGGCGATCTTGACCCGACCGTTCTGCACGGTCATGGTGTACGACTCCTGGTCGCCGCTCCCGGACAGGCTCAGCTCCACGTCGCCGTCGCGGGCGCCGGTCCGCCCCGCGTAGCTCAACTTCAGCTCCCCGGCGATCAGCCGCCCCTCGTCGGCGAGGGCGTCGTCGTCGACGACCACCCGCGCGCCCGACGAGGGCCGCCAGCCGGGACCGCGGGCCGCGGTGTGCTCACGGACGGCGGGAACGGTCTGCGGCGCCTGCGACATGGGATAGGTGCGCGTCGGCGACCCGGCGATGGTCGATCCGGTCCCGTTCGGCGTGCCGCCGCCGGAGGGCCACAGCGTCACGGCCGCCGCGATCGCGCCCGCGGCCAGCAGCCCGGCACCGAGCAGAAAGCCGTTGCGCCGGCGCACCGCCTTCTTCGGGGCCGCCCGTCTCCTCCGGCCGCTCACCGCTTCACACCCCGTTCCCTGTCCGTACACCACCACACGGTGCCGATAAGCGCAGGTAGCGCCCCGGACACCACGGCCGTACGTATGCGTCCGCTTTTCAACCGCACACCCTTCACCTCCATACGCGAGCCCCCCTCCGAACCTAAGGCCCCCGGGGACCCCGCCCGTCCACGAGAGGGCCGGTAACTCTCCCATCCGGGTGAAATCCGGGCAGCAACTGGACGTCCATGCACCCGCCACGGATAACGTGGCGGCGCACTTCCCCCACGCCCCCTGCCGATCCGGCCGTGACGTCCTTACGACGCACGCCCGTTCACTCGCCGAGGACCCACGCTGCCTTCGCACCGTCTTCCGCGCCTCCCCGGCCCCACCGCCCCACCGGCGCGCCGCCCCGAGGCCCCCGCGGACCTGGAGAAGTTCAACGCGGCACCCGCCGACGACGCCCGGCGCGCCCTTCTGACCTGCTGCCGGAGCCCGCGCTGGGCGCATCGCGTCGCCGACCACCGCCCCTACCCGGACCTGGACTCCCTGCTCGCCGCGGCCGACGAGGCGGCGTACGACCTCACGCCCGGCGATCTCACCGCGGCCCTGGCCCGTGAATCCCTGGCCCCGCTCCCGGCCGGCGCCCACTCCGCCGCGCACACCGCCCTGAGCGCGGCCCATACGGCCTACCAGAGCCGATTCGGACACATGTTCGTCATCTGCCTGGACGACGTGGCGCCCGACGAGGCGGCCGACCGTGTCCTGGACGCGATCCGGTCACGGTTGACGAACGATCCGGACGACGAGCGCCCGCTGGCGGCGGAGGAACTGCGCCGTCTGGCCAGGGGCAGGCTGACCCGCCTGATATGCGACCCGTCGGGCCTGGCCATGGCCGAAAGCGTCCGGTGACGGGGCCGGAGCCGAAGCCGGTGCGGTGCACCGCAAACCCCCGCACATCCCTTGGAATAACCCGTTTGATTGCCAGTTTGATCACATCGGTAGGGCCGCCGTAAGCGATCCCGCGACACGTCGCTAGGATGCTCAGGGCCGGTGGACCGTACCCGGCCGGGCCCGACCGACACAGAACCCGGCGCGGCCCTAGCCCCGCTCCCCGGAGGGATCTTCCGTGCCGGCTGGAACGCTGTACCGCGGCCGGGAAGGTATGTGGTCCTGGGTGGCTCACCGAGTCACCGGTGTCCTCATCTTCTTCTTCCTGTTCGTACACGTGCTGGACACCGCTCTCGTCCGTGTTTCCCCCGAGGCCTACGACAAGGTCGTGGCCACCTACAAGACGCCCATCGTCGCCGTGCTGGAGTACGGCCTGGTCGCCGCCATCCTCTTCCACGCGCTCAACGGCCTGCGCGTCATCGCCGTCGACTTCTGGTCGAAGGGCCCGCGCTACCAGAAGCAGATGCTCTGGACCGTCGTCGGCGTCTGGGTCGTGCTGATGCTCGGGGCGATCTACCCCGTCCTCGGCCACGCCGCTCGTGAAGTCTTCGGGAGCTGACGCGCATGTCCACGACTGAAACCACCGCCTCCGGCATCGGCCCCGTCGAGAGCGCCCCCGTGTACGGCGTCGACCACCCCGCGCCGGTCATCGAGGCCCCGCGCAAGCGGACGAACAAGACCCCGAAGTCCACCCGCGGTAACTTCGAGATGTACGGCTGGCTCTTCATGCGCCTGTCCGGCATCGTCCTGGTCGTCCTGGTCCTCGGCCACCTGCTGATCCAGCTCGTCCTCGACGGCGGCGTCTCCAAGGTCGGCTTCGCCTTCGTGGCCGGCCGCTGGGCCTCCCCGTGGTGGCAGGTCTGGGACCTCGCCATGCTGTGGCTGGCGATGCTGCACGGCGCCAATGGCCTGCGTACCGTCATCAACGACTACGCGGAGCGGCCGGGCACCCGCCTGTGGCTCAAGGGCCTGCTGTACACCGCCACGGTGTGGACCATCCTGCTGGGCACGCTGGTGATCTTCACCTTCGACCCGAACATCCGCTAGGCACGGGGCTGCGAGAATCATGAAGATCCACAAGTACGACACCGTCATCGTCGGCGCCGGCGGCGCGGGCATGCGCGCCGCCATCGAGTCGACGAAGCGCAGCCGCACCGCCGTGCTGACCAAGCTCTACCCCACCCGCTCCCACACGGGCGCCGCGCAGGGCGGCATGGCCGCCGCGCTGGCCAATGTGGAGGAGGACAACTGGGAGTGGCACACCTTCGACACGATCAAGGGCGGTGACTACCTGGTCGACCAGGACGCCGCCGAGATCCTGGCGAAGGAGGCCATCGACTCGGTCCTCGACCTGGAGAAGATGGGCCTGCCGTTCAACCGGACGCCCGAGGGCAGGATCGACCAGCGCCGCTTCGGCGGTCACTCCCGCAACCACGGCGAGGCGCCGGTGCGCCGCTCCTGCTACGCGGCCGACCGCACCGGCCACATGATCCTCCAGACGCTGTACCAGAACTGCGTCAAGGAGGGCGTGGAGTTCTTCAACGAGTTCTATGTCCTGGACCAGCTGATCACCGAGGTCGACGGCGTCAAGAAGTCGGCCGGTGTGGTGGCCTACGAACTGGCGACCGGCGAGATCCATGTCTTCCAGGCGAAGGCCGTGATCTACGCCTCCGGCGGCTGCGGCAAGTTCTTCCGGGTGACGTCCAACGCGCACACGCTGACCGGTGACGGCCAGGCGGCCGTGTACCGCCGCGGTCTGCCGCTGGAGGACATGGAGTTCTTCCAGTTCCACCCGACCGGCATCTGGCGCATGGGCATCCTCCTCACCGAGGGCGCGCGCGGCGAGGGCGGCATCCTCCGCAACAAGGACGGCGAGCGCTTCATGGAGAAGTACGCGCCGGTGATGAAGGACCTGGCGTCGCGTGACGTCGTGTCCCGCTCCATCTACACGGAGATCCGCGAGGGCCGGGGCTGCGGTCCCGAGGGCGACCACGTCTACCTGGACCTCACCCACCTGCCGCCGGAGCAGCTGGACGCCAAGCTGCCCGACATCACCGAGTTCGCCCGCACCTACCTGGGCATCGAGCCGTACACCGACCCGATCCCGATCCAGCCGACCGCGCACTACGCGATGGGCGGCATCCCGACCAACGTCGAGGGTGAGGTCCTGGCGGACAACACCACCGTGGTCCCGGGTCTGTACGCGGCCGGCGAGGTCGCCTGTGTCTCCGTGCACGGCGCCAACCGCCTCGGCACCAACTCGCTGCTGGACATCAACGTCTTCGGACGCCGGGCCGGCATCGCGGCGGCGGAGTACTCGCAGAAGGCCGAGTACGTCGAGCTGCCGGAGAACCCTGCCGAGCTGGTCGTCTCGCAGATCGAGCAGCTGCGCGCGTCCACGGGCGAGGAGCGCGTGGCCGACCTGCGCCGCGAGCTGCAGGACACCATGGACGCCAATGTCATGGTGTTCCGCACCGAGCAGACGATCAAGACGGCGGTCGAGAAGATCGCCGAGCTCCGGGAGCGCTACAAGAACGTGGCGATCCAGGACAAGGGCAAGCGGTTCAACACCGACCTGCTGGAGGCCGTCGAGCTGGGGAACCTGCTGGACCTGGCCGAGGTCATGGCCGTCTCCGCGCTGGCCCGCAAGGAGTCCCGCGGCGGTCACTACCGCGAGGACTACCCGACCCGCGACGACGTCAACTTCATGCGCCACACCATGGCGTACCGCGAGGTGGGCGACGACGGCACCGAGTCCATCCGTCTCGACTACAAGCCGGTCGTCCAGACCCGCTACCAGCCGATGGAGCGTACGTACTGATGGCTACCCCCGTTCTGGACAAGGTCGAGGCACAGTCCGCGGCCTCCCCGTACATCACCGTCACCTTCCGGATCCGCCGCTTCAACCCGGAGGTCTCGGCGGAGTCGGTCTGGGAAGACTTCCAGCTGGAGCTCGACCCCAAGGAGCGCGTCCTCGACGGTCTGCACAAGATCAAGTGGGACCTGGACGGCACGCTGACCTTCCGCCGCTCCTGCGCCCACGGCATCTGCGGCTCGGACGCCATGCGGATCAACGGCAAGAACCGTCTGGCCTGCAAGACGCTGATCAAGGACATCAACCCCGAGAAGCCGATCACGGTCGAGCCCATAAAGGGCCTCACGGTCCTCAAGGACCTGGTCGTGGACATGGAGCCGTTCTTCCAGGCGTACCGGGACGTGATGCCCTTCCTGATCACGAAGGGCACCAACGAGCCGACCCGTGAGCGTCTGCAGTCGGCGGAGGACCGCGAGCGCTTCGACGACACCACCAAGTGCATCCTGTGCGCCGCCTGCACGTCCTCGTGCCCGGTGTTCTGGAACGACGGCCAGTACTTCGGCCCGGCGGCCATCGTCAACGCGCACCGTTTCATCTTCGACTCGCGTGACGAGGCCGGCGAGCAGCGCCTGGAGATCCTCAACGACAAGGACGGCGTGTGGCGCTGCCGCACGACCTTCAACTGCACGGACGCCTGCCCGCGCGGCATCGAGGTGACCAAGGCGATCCAGGAGGTGAAGCGAGCGCTGATCACGCGCCGCTTCTGAGCCTCGCCCGCAGCACAACGCCCGAGGGCCCCGTTTCCGGTGGAAACGGGGCCCTCGGGCGTTGTCGTGCGATCGGCGGGCGACGGCAGCCTCCTGCTGCGGCGGTCCCACTAGTTGAACGCGTTCAAAAACAGGTCTACAGTCGTTCCCGTCAGCTTTTTGAACGTGTTCAAGAAGGGTGGGGGCATGGACCTCACGGTCATCGCCTATGTCGTCTATCTGCTGATCAGCGTCGCCCTGACGGTCTGGGTGGCGCGCACGCTCAGCCACAACGGGCGGGTCTTCCTCGAGGACGTGCTGCACGGGAACGAGAAGCTCGCCGACGCGGTCAACCACCTGCTGGTGGTCGGCTTCTACCTCGTCAACCTCGGGTTCGTCGCGCTGTATCTGAACAGCCACGACACCGTCGAGAACACCCGCGGCGTCTTCGAGGCCCTGTCGACCAAGCTCGGCGTGGTGCTGCTGGTGCTCGGCGTGATGCACCTGGGCAATGTGTACGTCCTCAACCGGATCCGGCGGCGCGGTGTGATGGAGCGGGAGCAGGTGCCGCCCGTCGGGCCGCAGGGCTGGGTCAAGCCCTCGACGGGGGTCTGAGCCATGACGGCCGCGGAGGTCCGGGACGCCGCGCGCGTCCCGGTCCGGGGGCTCACCGTCCTGTACGACGCCGAGTGCTCCCTGTGCGCCTTTCTGCGCGACTGGCTGGTGCGGCAGCCGCAACTGGTGCCGCTGGACCTGGTTCCGGCCGGTTCCGAGGAGGCACGCCGGCGCTTCCCCGAACTCGACCACCGCGCCACCCTCGACGAGATCACGGTCGTCGGTGACGCCGGTCAGGTCTACCGCGGACCCGCCGCCTGGGTCGTGACACTGTGGGCCCTGCGCGGCCACCGCGCCCTCGCCCACCGGCTGAGCACACCGGCGGGTGCGGGGCTCGCCAAGGGGATGGTGCTGGCGGCCGCCAAATGGCGCGGGGCACAGTGGGGCGGCCGGGCCTACCAGTCGGGCGACGGCTGGACCTACGATCCGGCCTCGGGGTGGACCTACACCGAGCCCGGGTGCGACGGCGGCGCCTGCGCCACTCGTTAGGCTCTCTGTCCGTGCCCCCGAAGAACGACCGAGCCGACGAGACCGCCGCGCCCACCAAGTCCGAGCAGACCCGTGCGCTCATCCTGGAGACCGCGATGCGGCTGTTCCAGGAGCGCGGCTACGACAAGACGACGATGCGGGCGATCGCCAAGGAGGCCGGGGTCTCCGTAGGGAACGCCTACTACTACTTCGAGGGCAAGGAACACCTGATCCAGGGCTTCTACGACCGGATCGCCGCCGAGCACCGGGTGGCGGTCCGGGAGGTGCTGGAGCGGGAGACCGACCTGGAGGCCCGGCTCGCGGGCGTCCTGGAGGCATGGCTGGACATCGCGACGCCGTATCACGAGTTCGCGGTGCAGTTCTTCAAGAACGCCGCCGACCCGGACAGCCCGCTCAGCCCCTTCTCCCCCGAATCGGAGCACGCCCGCCTGGAGGCCATCGCCGTCCACAAGGAGGTGCTGGCGGGGGCGAAGAGCAAGGTGCCGGAGGATCTGCGGGACGCACTGCCCGAGTTGATGTGGCTCTCCCAGATGGGGCTCGTGCTGTATTGGATCTTCGACCGGACCCAGGGCCGCGAGCGCAGCTACCGGCTGGCCGAGCGCGGCGCCCGCCTCACCGCACGGGGCGTCGCCCTGGCCCGCTTCCGCGTACTGCGCCCCCTGGTCCACGAGGTGCACGACCTGTTCACCGACTTCCTGCCGGGCATGACACGGATGCTGCCGGACCCCGGGAGCAGGCACCGGCCCGGCTGATCACCATCGGGTGAACCACGCCGAACGGGACCTCCGGGCCCCACCGTGCCTACGATGATGCTCTCGACACCGGCCCACAGGAGGCACCTGATGTCCGCAGCAGCTGTTGAGCGGCCGCACAGGGACCGGCCGCACGGGGACCGGCCACTGATCGCCGAGGCGAACCGGCTCATGGACCGCCTTCCGGGCTACCGCGTCGAGATCATCGGAGGACAGATCCTCGTGTCACCGCCCCCGGACGGCCCGCACGCCGAAGCGCTGACCGGTCTCATGGTGCCCTTCCTGTCCGCCGGTCTGCACGGGAACGGGTCGAAGGTGCTCCAGGGCATCGGTCTCTGGCTCCCGACGGGCGTCGAGGACTACGCGATCCCCGATCTCTCCCTGGTCGACGCCGACTACCAGGACCACTGCATCGAGAACAATTGCTACGACCCCGTCTGCTTCCGCTTGGTTCTGGAAGTCACGTCCAGCAACTACCGGGCCGACCTACGCACCAAGGTCGCCGCCTACGCGGAGGCGAAGATCCCCGTCTATGTCGTCGTCGACCGCAGGCACCAGCGGCTGCACGTCCTCCAGGACCCCGCCGGTGAGAAGTACGAGAACCACCGCGTGCACGCCCCCGGCGAGACCGTCACTCTGCCCGACTCCATCGGCGCCGAAGTCGCCCTCGACGTGGCCGAGATCCTCGAAGCGGGCCGAGCGAAGCACTGAGGGCCGCGAGCGGACTTCCTGCCGGGCATGACAAGAATGCTGCCGGACCCCGGAAGCAGGCACCGGGCCGGATGAACACCATCGGGTGAACCACGCCGAACGGGACCTCCGGGCCCCACCGTGCCTACGATGATGCTCTCGACACCAGCCCACAGGAGGCACGCGATGTCCGCTGCATCCGTCGAGCAGCCCTTCGACGACGACCAGCCGTTCACGCTCACGGCCATTGCCGACGAGATCATGGAGCGCCATCCGGGCTACCGCGTCGAGATCATCGGAGGAAATCTCCTCGTGACCCCAGCCCCGGATTTCCCCCACGCTCGCGCTCTCACCACACTCATGCTGCCCTTTGTCACAGCCGGGCTGCACGGTGCAGACACGGAGGTCGTCCAAGGGATCGGGCTCTGGCTCCCCACCGACACCGAGGACTACGCCATCCCCGACCTCGCGGTGGTGGACGCCGACGTCGAGGACCACCTCGTGGAGAACAACGCCTATGACCCGGTCTGCTTCCGACTGGTTCTGGAGATGACCTCCGGGAACTGGAAGAACGATCTGAGCACCAAGGTCGCCGCCTACGCCGAGGCGAAGATCCCCGTCTACGTCGTCGTCGACCGCAGGCACCAGCGCCTCCATGTCCTCACGGACCCCGCCGGGGACACCTACGAGAACCACCGCGTGCACGCCCCCGGTGAGATCGTCGCGCTGCCCGACACGATCGGCGCCAAGGTCAGCCTCGACGTGGGCCAGATCCTCAGGGCCGGGCAGAAGAAGGATGACTGACGGGGTTCGCCTCGTCCTGCCGTAGTTCCACGTCGTGCACCAGTGGCTCCTCGCCCACGGTCAGATGCCGGGCGCGGGACGCGTACAGGGGTGAGGTCACCGCCATGAGGTACGTCCCCGGCGCCGGCACCGCGACGATGTAGGAGCCGTCGGCGAGGGACGTGACCCGGTCCAGCTGGCGGCCGCCCTTCGACAGCAGGGTCACCCCGGCACCCGCCACCGGGTCGCCCTCCGCGTCCCGTACGAACCCGTGCACCACCGTCGCGGCGCCCGGTCGGGGCGTCTCCTCCTGCGGCTCCTCGCCCGGTTCCACCGCCAGATGCGGCAGCCGGCGCTCCAGCCAGCCGGGCAGCCACCAGTTGGCCCTGCCGAGCAGATGCATCGCTGCCGGCACCAGCGCCGTCCGCAGCACGAAGGCGTCCAGCGCGACCGCCGCCGCCAGGCCGACCCCCGCCATCGCCGCGCCCTGGTTGCCGCTGAGGACGAAGGCCAGGAAGACGCAGACCATGATCAGGGCCGCGGAGTTGATGACCCGGCTGGTCTCCGCGAGCCCCACCCGCACCGCGCGGGCGTTGTCCCGGGTGTGCACCCACTCCTCGTGCATCCGGCTCACCAGGAAGACCTGGTAGTCCATGGACAGGCCGAACAGCAGGGAGAGCATGATGATCGGCAGAAAGGCCTGGATGGGCCCCTCCTTGCCGAGGCCCAGCAACTCCAGTCCCCAGCCCCACTGGTAGACCGCCACCAGGACGCCGAAGGACGCGGCGGCGGCGATCAGATTCATCACGGCCGCGGTCAGCGGCACCACCAGCGAGCGGAAGGCGATCAGCAGAAGCAGGAAGCCGAGGCCGACGATGGTCGCGACAAAGACCGGCAGCCGGTCCCCGGTGACCGAGGCGAAGTCCTTGGAGACCGCCGTGGCACCGCCGACATGAGCCGTGACCCCCGCCTTCGGGATCACCCGGTCGCGCAGGGTGTCGATGAGACGGTCCGTCTCCTCGGACTGCGGCGAGGTGGTCGGGACGACCTGGATCACGGTGACACCGTGCGCCGGGGCCAGCGCGACGGCCCGGGCCACCCCCGGGGTCCCGCCGATCCCCTCGACCAGTGCGGTGGTGTCGCCGCCGGCCGAGACAACCTGGAGCGGCCCGTTGAAACCGGGCCCGAACCCCTCGGCGAGCAGGTCGTACGCCTTCCTGGTGGTCGTCGAGGCGTCGTCGCTGCCCTGGTCGGTGGCGCCCAGCCGCAGCGACAGCACCGGCAGCGCCAGGACGACCATGACGGCCAGGGCGAGCGCGGCGATCACCCGGGGACGCCGCTGCACGGTGCCCGACCAGCGTGCCGCCAGGCCGACCGCCTGCTCCTCCCCGGGCCCTCCGGGCGTGCTCGCCCCAGGGGTGCCCGGCGCCGCGAGCCGCCGCCGCTGGCGCCGGCTGAGCACCCGCGGGCCGAGGAACCCGAGCAGCGCCGGCAGCAGGGTGACGGCCGCGAGCACGCTCAGCACCACGGTGAGCGAGGTGGCGACGACCACACCGTCCAGGAAGCGCAGATCCGTCACCAGCATCCCGGCGAGCGCGATGCACACCGTGCCCCCCGCGAACAGCACCGCCCGCCCGGAGGTGTCGAGGGCGACCGCCGCCGCGTCCTCCGGCTCCAGACCACCGAGGATCCCGCGCCGGTGCCGGGTGACGATGAACAGGGCGTAGTCGATGCCGACGCCCAGACCGATCAGCGAGGCGAGCAGCGGTGCGATGTCGGGAACATCGGTGACATGGCTGATCAGCTGGGTGGAGAACAGACCGATACCGACTCCGAACACCGCCACCGCGATCGGCAGCAGCATAGCGAAGAGCGAGCCGAAGGCGAGGAACAGGACGATCGCCGCCGCCGCGAGCCCCACCATCTCCGACAGTCCCGCGGGCGGCTGCTGGATCCTGCTGACCGCCTGCCCGCCCGACTCGACCTCCAGCCCGGGGCGTTCGGCCGCCCGCGCGGTGTCCACCACGTCCTGCACCAGTTGCTTGGGCACCGTGTTCGCCCGCTCGGTGAAGGTGAGCTGGGCGTAGGCGATCGTTCCGTCCCGGCTGATCTGCCCCGCTCCCCCGGCACCCGCGTAGGGACTGCGGACCGCGCCGACCCCCGGCATCCGGGCGATCCTCGCGAGGGCGGGCTCGATCCGGTTCCGCACCGAGGCGTTCCGGACCGAGCCCCGGCCGACCTTCCACACCACCGTGTCGGTGTCGCCCGAGGCCTTCGGGAAGGCCTTCTCCATCAGGTCGTACGCGGACTTGGAGTCGGTGTCCGGCAGGGAGAAGACATTCGCGTAGTCCGCGCCCCCGGCGGACGCCGTCACCCCCACCCCGAGCAGCGCAGCCACCCACACCGCCAGGACCGTCAGCCGGTGCCGGTAGCACCACCGCGCCATCGTGGTCACACTCATCGCTCCTTCGTCAGGGTCCCCCGGGTCCTGGAACCCCAGCATCGGCAACGGCGGACGCGGACGGGCACGGCCCGCCGTGACTCTCAAGGAACTCCAAGGCGCCCACGGACCCGCCCCCCGTCCCGCCGCGGATACTGGTGGACATGACGGTCAACGAGGCAGCGCACCGGGAAGCGACGGTCCTCGTCGTGGAGGACGAGGAGAGCATCGCGGACGTCCTCACCATCGCCCTGCGCTAC
The DNA here is from genome assembly GCF_008704995.1 of Streptomyces nodosus. Lineage (NCBI taxonomy): Bacteria > Bacillati > Actinomycetota > Actinomycetes > Kitasatosporales > Streptomycetaceae > Streptomyces > Streptomyces nodosus. The sequence continues at coordinate 4,585,849 of NZ_CP023747.1, read as the reverse complement.
CACCGCTTCCAGGTGATGACCGCGGGCACGGTCCGCGAGGCGCTGGCGCTCGCCGAGCGCACCCGGCCCGATGTGGCGCTGCTCGATGTGATGCTGCCGGACGGGGACGGCCGGGCGCTCGGCCGCGAACTGCGCGCCCGCCACCCGGGGTCGGCGGTGGTCTTCGTCACCGCACGCGACGCGCCCGCGGAGATCGTCGGCGCGCTCGGCTTCGGCGACGACTACATCACCAAGCCCTTCAACATCGACGAGGTGGTCGCCCGGGTGCGGGCCGTGCTGCGCCGTACCTTCTCCCGCCCCGACGTCCTGCCGCAGCGGCCGCCGCTGCGCTACGGCGACCTCGAGCTGGACGAGACGACCTACTCGGTGCACCGCGCGGGCCACACCGTCGAGCTGACCCCCACCGAGTACGCGCTGCTGCGTTTCCTGGTGCGCAACGGCGGGCGGATCGTGCCCAAGGAGCAGTTGCTGCGCCATGTGTGGCAGTACGAGCACACCCCGCAGGAGTCCACGGTCGTGGAGACCTACATCAGCTATCTGCGCCGCAAGCTCGACCCGCTGGGCCCGCCGCTGATCACCACCCGGCGGGGTGTGGGATACGGGCTCGCCTGATGCTCTCCGGGCTCCTCCCGAGGCTGTCCCCGATGCCGCGGCGCCGGGGCGTCCGCTCCCTGCGGGCCAAGCTGACGCTGGCGAACGTGGCCCTGCTGGCGCTCGGTATCGTCGCGGCGACGGCCGTCAGCGTGATGGGGATGCGGCACTATGTGCTCGGCCAGATCGACACGGAGCTGGCCAAGACCCGTGACTCGTTGGCGGCCTCACATCTGACGCTCCGTCAACTCGACTCGCTGGGCACGCTGGCGGTCGTCCGTGACCGGCTGCTGCCGCACGGCGACGACTCACCGAACCCGGACACCGTGTTCACGGTGGTCGACCGGCACGGCACACCGCTGACCGTCGCCGGACTGCGACCGACCACCGCCCAGCGGGCGCTCGCCGCCGCCGTCCACGGCCCGGCCGCCCTCGCCGGGGACCGCGGGACACGCGAGCTCGAACTGCGCGGCGACCCGTACCGGGTGACGGGGGCGCGCCTCGCCGACGGCACCTATGTGCTGATCGCCCGCTCGACCGGGGTGCTGCACACCGGTGTCGCCAAGGCGCTCCGGCTGGACTTCACCGTCGGGACCCTGCTGCTGGCGCTGCTCGCCACGCTGACCATGGTCGATGTGGGCCGCCGGCTGCGGCCGCTGGAGGACATGGTGGAGACCTCCTCGGCCATCGCCGAGGGCGATCTGACCCGCCGGGTGCCCTCCAGCAGAGAGACCTCGCTGGAGGTCGAGCAGCTGCGCACCGCCCTCAACTCCATGCTCCACCAGGTGGAGTCGGCGTACCGGACACGCGAGCGCAGCGCCGCCCAGCTGCGGCATTTCGTCGCGGACGCCTCGCACGAGCTACGGACGCCCCTGTCCGCGATCCGCGGCTATCTCCAGCTGTACGAGAAGGGCATGCTGCCCGGTCCTGATCTGGGGGTCGCGCCGGAGGGCGGCGGGGAGCCGGAGGGGAAGCGGCCGTGGGAGCGGATGACGGCCGAGGTGGACCGCATGGGCCGGCTGGTCGACGAACTCCTCGTCCTGGCCCGGCTCGACCAGCGGCCCGAACTCCGGTTCAGGAACGTCGATCTGAGCCGTCTGGTGCGGGACGCGGCGGCGGATCTGCGGGCCCAGCAGCCGGGGCGTCCGGTGACGGTGTGCGCGGACGGCGCCCTGCTGGTCCGGGCCGACGAGTCCGGGCTGCGGCAGGTGCTCGGCAATCTGGTGGCGAACGTCCGCGTCCACACGCCCGCCGAGGCCCCGGTGCGCTTGGGGGTGGAGCGCGAGGGCGGGGTGGTGCGGCTGTCCGTCGCGGACGAGGGGCCGGGGCTCGCCGAGGAGGACGCGGCCCGTGTCTTCGACCGCTTCTTCCGCGCGGGCGGCGGCGAGGGCAGCGGTCTCGGCATGGCCATCGTGCAGGGCGTGGTGGACGCCCATCACGGCGAGGTGACCCTGTGCACGGCCCCCGGCAAGGGCCTCACGGTGACGGTGGCCCTGCCCTCCCGGACCGGAGGCGAGGACCGGGCCTGAGCCCGGGGAAACAGTCCGGCCTTCTCGGGACTTTACGGAATCAGCGACACAAGCCGTGCGATCCCACCCGGACGGGCGCCTGGTCCTTAGGCTGTTGCGATGATTCTGGCGTATTTCGGCGAGCCGACTGGACAGGGCTGGACCCAGATCGGGGAGCTGGGTCTGGCGCTGGTGCTGTCCGTCGCGGTCGGGGCGGAGCGGGAGGTACGGCAGAAGAGCGCCGGAATGCGCACCCATGCCCTGGTGGGGTTCGCCGCCGCGCTGATCATGCTGGTGTCCAAGTACGGGTTCACCGATGTCCTCGGTTCCCATGTGACCCTCGACCCGTCCCGGGTGGCCGCGCAGATCGTGTCGGGCATCGGCTTCATCGGCGGCGGTCTGATCTTCGTCCGGCGGGACGCCGTACGTGGGCTCACCACGGCCGCGACGATCTGGCTGACCGCGGCCGTGGGCATGGCCGCCGGGGCGGGGCTGTGGGCGCTGGCCATCGGGGGCGTGGTCGGGCACTACCTGGTGGTGCTGGCCCTGGCGCCCCTGGCGTCGAGGCTCCCCCGCTCCCGGTACGCCCCGTTCCGGCTCCGGCTGACCTATCTGGACGGACGCGGCACCTTGCGGCTGGTGCTGGGGGAGTGCACGGCGCGTGGCTTCACCGTCGACGATCTCGCGGTCGAGCAGCATGACGAGGTCCATGTCCCGCGCACGGTCTCGGTCACCATGTCGGTCGAGGGACGCGGCGCGATCAGCGAGCTGGTGGAGACGCTCTCGGGGATCGACGGCGTGATCGCCGTCGCCGGCGACGACCCCGACAACCCCGCCGCCTGAGGCCGCGGGCCCCACCGCCACGCGGGGCCCCGTCCCGTCATGCCCGGCGCGACGCCGGTTCGCTCACGGTGAGGTCGCTCGGGGCCCCACCCGGGGACCCCGCGTCAGATCCAGCCGAGCCGCCAGAGGCGGAAGACGCCCGTACCGTCCGACAGATACTGTCCTCCGCCGACGTCCACGCTGCTGACCACGTACTCCTTGCGCTGCCACAGGGGAATCAGCGGGACGTCCTCGGCCACGATCCTCTGCACCTGCCGGAAGTCGGCGCCGACGTCGTCGGTGCGAGCCGAGTAGCGCTCGCTGTCCAGGATCAGCCGGTCCACGTCCTTGCTGCTGTAGCCGTTCTTCATGCTGTTGCCGGTGCCGACGAGCGGAGCGCTGAAGGTGTCCGGGTCGGGGTAGTCGGCGACCCAGCCGACCGCGTACGCGTCCAGTCGGCCGCTGGTGTACCGCTTCTGGAAGTCGGTCCACTCGTATCCCTTGGTGTCCACGGTGAACAGCCCGCTCGCCTCCAGCTGCCGCTTCAGCTCTGCGGCCTCCTCGGCGGCGGCACCGCGGCCCTCGGCGTAGCCGTAGGTGAAGCGGACGGGTACCTGCACACCGGCCTCGGTCAGCAGGGCGCGGGCCTTCTTGGTGTCGCCCGTGGTGTAGGCGTCGAAGAAGGAGGTGGTGTGACCGGTGATGCCGGCCGGGATGAGCGAGTACAGCGGGTCGGTGGTGCCCTCGTACACCTTGCTGACGAGTTGCTCGCGGTTGATCAGTGTGGCGACGGCCTGGCGGACGCGGGAGTCGTGCAGCGGTGAGCGGGCGGTGGTGTTGAGGACCAGGTTGCGGATCTCGGCGCTGTTGGCCTCGCTGAGGCGATAATTGGGGTCGCTCGGCGAGAAGCCGGCGAGCACGGCCGGGGGCAGCTGGCGGGTGGCGACGTCGACCTGCTTGGCCTTCCACGCCTTCTCCAGGGAGACCGGGTCGCTGTAGTAGCGCAGCACGATGGGCCGCCCGGTGCCCTTGATGTCGCCCCGGTAGCGCTCGTTCGGCGCCAGGCCGGCCTCCTTGTCCTTCTTGTACCCGGTCAGGGTGTACGGCCCGCTGCCGTCGGCCCCGTTGTCGGTGCGCAGCTTGTCCTGCGCGTACACGGCGTGGTCGACGATCGATCCGGCGCCGGTGGCGAGCTTGTACGGGAAGATCGCGTCGGGCGAGGACAGATGGAACGTGGCCGTCAGCCCGTCGGCGTCGACCGAGCGGAGCGTGCTGAGCAGAGAGGCGGGGCCGACGTCGGAGTTGATGCGCTTGATCCGGTCGAAGGAGAACTTGACGTCCTCGGCGGTCATCTCGCGTCCGCTGGAGAAGGTGAGTCCCTCGCGGAGGGTGCAGCGATAGGTGCGCAGGTTCGTCCCGACGAACTCACAGCTCTTGGCGGCGTCGGGCACGGGTTCGACGCCGCCGGCCTCGAAGGTCAGCAGCGACTGGAAGACATTGCTGAACAGCTCCCAGGAGCCGGCGTCATAGGCCCCGGCCGGGTCCAGCGAGGTGACGGCGTTCGTCGTCCCGACCGCGATGGTCTTGCCGGTGTCCTCCTTGGCCGGCAGCAGCTGCCACCCGCCCACTCCCACTCCGACCAGTACCAGCACGGTCACGAGAATCCGCGTGCGAATCGATCGCAACGGTGCCCCTCCCCAGGCTCAGCTCACACCACTACTCCGTGGCGCGAATCACCTCATCACGGCATTTCACCTGGGGGAAGGGGGATCGGTCGAGATGAGAAAGATGTCACTCGGACAAACTTCCCTCGAATTCCGGCCAGGCCCGCCGCGGGCGGCTGCCCGAGCGGTCATGCCCGGCGCGACGCCAGTTCGATCACGGTGATGTCGCTCGGGGCTCCCACCCGGGTGGGGGGACCCCAGGCCCCCGCGCCGCGGGACACATACAGCTGGGTGTCTCCGTAGCGGTCCAGGCCCGCGACGGTCGGGTTGGCCGCGGCGGCGACGAGGTTCCCCGGCCAGAGCTGGCCGCCGTGGGTGTGGCCGGAGAGCTGGAGGTCCACCCGGTGCTCGACGGCCTCGTGGATCTGGAGCGGCTGATGGGCCAGCAGGACCACGGCGCGTGCGGGGTCCCGGTCGCCGAGCGCCTTGGCGAAGTCGGGGCCCTCGCCCTCGCTCTCCCCCGCCAGGTCGTTGACGCCTGCCAGGTCGAACGCGGGCAGTTCGGTGCGGGCGTTCTCCAGCGGCCGCAGACCGAGCCGGCGCACCTCCTCGACCCACTGCTCGGCGCCGGAGAAGTACTCGTGGTTGCCGGTGACGAAGAAGCTGCCGTGGCGTGCCCTCAGCTGCGACAGCGGTGCCGCCGCGGGGCCCAGGTCCTTCACGCTGCCGTCGACCAGGTCGCCGACGACCGCGATGAGGTCCGGCTGGGTGGAGTTGATGGTGTCCACCACCCGCTGGGCGAAGCCGCGGCCGAGCACCGGGCCGAGATGGATGTCGCTCACGACCGCGATCCGGAACCCGTGCGCCGCGCGCGGCAGCCTGGCCAGCGGGACCGTGACGCGTTTCACGGCGGGTCCCCGCAGGACGCCGTAGGTGCCGTAGCCCACCGTGCCGACGGCGGCGGCGGCCACCGCACCGCCGACGGCCCGGGAGACGAAGAGCCGGCGGGAGGGGTGTCCGGTGCCCGGGTCCCCGGCGGGCGCCTCCGGCACCGGCTCCGCGGTCCTCTCCTCGGCGGGCACCGGCCCCGCCGCCACCGGGAGCGGGAGCGGGCTCGGCGCCGGCTCCGCCACGGGCGCACGGCGTTCCACCAGGCGCCGCACCAGCGGACGGACCAGTTCCCCCGCGGCCAGTGCCAGCAGCAGATAGAGCGACAGTGCCATCCAGAGGAAGCCCGGCCAGCCCAGGACGCGCTGGAGCCAGAAGGGCGCCCCCGCACGCTCGGCGACCAGGGCCGCGACCATCAGCAGCGGACCGGCGACCAGCACCACCGTGCCGAGGCGGCGGGCCGGGCCCGGCCCACGGGTGGTGTCACGGACCAGCCGGCGCCACGCGAACCAGTGCAGCGCCGCGAACGCGGCCAGCACGGCCAGAGCGACCAGCACGAAGACGACGACCACCGTGTGTCCGCTCCCCCGCTATGACGTACGACGCAGCGCGCGCAGTCCGCGCAACCCGATGGCGCCGATGGCTGTCCCCAGGAGAAAGGAGACGACGGCCAGCGCCAGATGCACCCAGAAGTATGCCGTCGGGTTCCCCTCGTCGTCGAACGCGAGTCCGCTGCCGTCCTTCCACAGGTTCTTGACGAAAGTGATCCAGATGACCCAGCTCCACACCCCGAAGGCGAGCAGGAACCAGGAGAGGGGGCGGCTGAGCTTCATGGATCCAGTATCGCCGCTCTTGTCCGTCCGCCCGCCCCGGGGTGAGGAGCCTCACTCCGGGCCCCCGGCCACGAACAGGCGGGGACCGGGCGGGACTTCCCGTGTCGCGCCCTGTACTTTCGCGACCGTGTCCCCCTCGAAGAAGACCGGCGGGCGCCGCCTCGCGGTCGCCTCCGCCACCGTGCTGTCCCTCTCCCTCGTCGCCTCCGCGACCGCGTTCGCGGACGCCCGGAGCCTGGATGTGCCGCATTCGGCCACGCCCCCGGCCGGCATGTCGGCCGTCGGCGGCGAACTGCTCGGCAGACCCGGCACCCAGGTGAAGCTCGGCGACGGCGTCCCGGTGCTGCCGAAGGACATCACCGCGCGCTCCTGGATCATCGCCGACGCCGAGTCCGGCGATGTTCTGGCCGCCCACAACGCGCACTGGCGGCTGCCCCCGGCGAGCACCCTGAAGATGCTGTTCGCCGACACCCTGCTGCCCAAGTTCCCGAGGGACGAGACGCACAAGGTGACCGCAGCCGATCTGGCCGACGTGGGCGACGGGTCCAGTGTGGTGCCGATATCGAAGGGCGAGACCTACACGGCCCACGACCTGTGGCTGGGCGTCTTTCTGCGCTCCGGCAACGACGCCGTCCATGTGCTCTCCTCGATGAACGGCGGCGTCGAGCAGACCGTCGAGGACATGCAGGAGCACGCCGGGCGGCTCCAGGCCCTCGACACCCGGGTGGTCAGCCCCGACGGCTATGACGCACCCACCCAGGTCTCCTCCGCGTACGACCTGACGCTGATCGCCCGCTCCGGGATGCAGAAGAAGGACTTCCGGGAGTACTGCTCGACGGTGCAGGCCACGATCCCGGGCCGGACCGAGGTGAAGAAGGGCAAGAAGACCCGCGGATCCTTCGAGATCCGCAACACCAACCGGCTGCTGTCCGGCGACAGCGACCTCTCCCCGTACCGGGGGATCGCGGGTGTCAAGAACGGCAACACCACCAACGCGGGCGCGACCTTCACCGGTGTCGCGGAACGGGACGGCAGGAAGCTGCTGGTCACGGTCATGAACCCGGAGAAGAAGGACCACAACCAGGTCTACCGGGAGGCCGCCGAGCTGTTCGACTGGGGCTTCGGCGCGGCCGGCAAGGTGGAGCCGGTGGGCGAGCTGGTCCCCCCGCAGGGCGCGCGGACGAGCGCCGGGCCGTCCCCCTCCCCGGCAGAAGGCACGGGCACCGCGGGCGAGAGCCCCGCTCCCGCCGAGGCGGCGGCCGCGCCGGTGAAGAACGGCGGCTCCACCGGCGTCGGGATGGCGCTGGCCCTCAGCGGAGCCGTACTGGTGCTGGTCGCGGCGGGGGTGTTCCTGGTCAACCGTCGCTGGCCGCTGCCTGACCTGGCACGCCGTCGGACGCGTCCGTGATCCCCTCGGGTCCGCTGCTCGGCGTCGCCGTCCAGGCGGCGCAGAACAGCACCAGTTTCGAGGAGAAGTTGATCCACAGCAGCAGGGCGACCGGCACCCCGAAGGCGCCGTACATGGTCTTCGAGGCGACGCCCTGGATATAGCCGCTGAGCAGCAGTTTGAGCATCTCGAAGCCGACCGCGCCCATCAGGGCGGCGGTCAGCAGCCGGTGCCGAGGGGGCTCCACACCGGGCAGCAGCGTGAGCACGTACAGCAGGACCAGGAAGTCGGCGAGGACCGCGACCACGAAGGCGGCGATCCGCAGCAGCACGCTGCCCCAGCCTGCGCTGTGGAGGTCGAACTCCCCCGCGGTCCAGCCGACCAGGGCGGAGGCGAGGGCGGTCGTGCCGATGGTGACCAGGATCGCGCCGCCCAGACCCACCAGCACCACACCGTCCTTGACCTTGCGCAGGACGGGGTTGTCATGGCTGTCCGGCAGCTCCCACACCGCGCGCAGACAGTCCCGCACCTGGCCGACCCAGCCGATGCCGACGAAGAACAGGGCGGCGCCGGCGATGACCCCGATGGTGCCGGCGTTCTGCACCAGGCCATGGATGTCGAGCTGGCCGGAGATGCCCGGGACCTGCTCGGCGATCTTGTTCTGCAGCCTGTTCTGCCGGCTCTCGCTGAGCGTCGCGGCACCGATCGCGGCGGCGACGGTGAGCAGCGGGAAGAGCGCGACAAAGCTGACGAAGGTCATCGCGGCGGCGAGCCTGGACCACTTCACCCGGTCCAGGCGCTCGTAGGAACGCCAGGCGTGCGTGGCCATGAGACGGGTGACCAGCGGCCCGATGCCGGGGAGTTTCTTCAGCCAATCCATGATCCGACTCTCCCCTCGGGCCTCTCGGCCGGTCGTCGGACACCCCGTCGGCGCACCTGCCCGCACCGGTCCCGCCCATGTCCCTCCCCCTCGGGTACCCGTCGGCGGCGCCCCGCGACCCCTCGGACACGTTCCACGACTCGCCCATTACGGTGAGGAGCGAGGAGGAGTGGGGCCGAAGAGCGGGGACATGGAGAGGTTATTCCGTTTCGCGACGCTACGGTCACGGTCATGCCTGCCCACAAGGACGCCTTCAGCCCCCCGCAGTCCCTGCTGATCCTCGGTGGCACGTCCGGGATCGCGCTGGCCACCGCGCGCCGCCTGATCGCCCGCCGCGCCCGCACCGTACGGCTGGCCGGGCGCCCCTCCCCCGAGCTGGAGGAAGCCGCCGGGCAGCTGCGCGCACTGGGGGCCGACGCCCGCACCGTCGCGTTCGACGCGCTCGACCCCGAAGCCCATGAGAGCGCCCTCGGCAAGGTGTTCGCGGAGGGCGCCGTCGACCTGGTGCTGCTCGCGTTCGGGGTGCTCGGCGACCAGGCCACCGACGAACGCGACCCGGTGGCCGCGGCGCATGTCGCCCGGACCAACTACACGGGCGCGGTGTCGGCGGGCCTGGTGTGCGCCCGCGCGCTCCAGGACCAGGGCCACGGCTCACTGGTGATGCTGTCGTCGGCCTCCGGTGAGCGCGCCCGCCGCGCGGACTTCATCTACGGCTCCAGCAAGGCGGGGCTCGACACCTTCGCCCAGGGGCTCGGGGACGCGCTGCACGGCACCGGGGTGCATGTCATGGTGGTGCGCCCCGCGGCCCTCCGCCGGCCCGGGGCACCGGCCCGGGACAGGGGTCTGCCGACCACCACCCCGGAGGCCGTGGCCACGGCGATCGAACTGGGGCTGCGGCGACGCTCGGAGACGGTCTGGGTGCCGGGGACGCTCCGGCCGCTGATGTCGGCCCTGCGGCATCTGCCGCGTGCGCTGTACCGTCGGCTGCCGATCGGGTAGCGGGGCCCGGCGGAGCCTTCTACGACAGGGGAAGCGGGGTGCTCTCCAGCGGTGCGCCCGCCTGCGGCGGCACCACCGCGCCCCCGAAGACGAACTCCCGCAGCTTGCGCCAGACTCCGTCGGGGCCCTGCTCGTAGAGCGCGAAGCCGGTGCAGGGCCATTCGGCCCGGTAGCCGGACAGCTCCTCGTACGCCCGGTCCATCGCCGCCTCCTCGATGGCGTGCGCCACGGTGACATGCGGGTGGTACGGGAAGAGCAGCTCTCGCGCCACCGGCCCGGAGGCGTCACGGACCAGCCTCTGCAGCCGGGCGCAGGCCTCGGCGCCCTCGGTGACCCGGACGTACACCACGGGGGAAACGGGCCGGAAGGTGCCCGTGCCGGACAGCCGCATCGGGAAGGGGCGCCCGGCCGCGGCCACCTCGGTGAGGTGTGCCTCGACCGAGGGCAGCGCGCCGGCCTCGACCTCGGTCGGCGGCAGCAGGGTGACATGCGTGGGGATACCGTGCGCCGCGGCGTCGCCGAAGCCCGCGCGCAGCTCCTGGAGCAGGCTGCCGTGAGGCTCCGGGACCGCGATCGACACACCGATCGTTACGGTCCCCACGTCGTCTCCTGTCGTCGTGTTGATGTGCGTGGCCGGCGGGCGGGCCGGGCGGCCGCTGCGGTGTTCGCCTTCCGACTGTACGACCGGGCCCCGGCCGTCCGGCAGACACGGACGGAGTGGAGTGCGGCACTCCACGGCGCGTCGGGGCCCGGCGGGGTCAGTGCTTGGCGGGCAGGAAGCCCACCCGGTCGTACACCTGGGCGAGTGTCTCCATGGCGACGGCACGCGCCTTCTCCGCGCCCTTGGCAAGGATCGAGTCGAGGGTCTCCGGGTCGTCCAGGTAGTGCCGGGTGCGCTCCTGGAACGGCGTCACGAAGTCGACCATGACCTCGGCGAGGTCCGTCTTGAGCGCGCCGTAGCCCTTGCCGGTGTACTTCTCCTCCAGGTCCGGGACCGAGGTTCCGGTGAGGGTCGAGTAGATCGTCAGCAGATTGCTGACGCCCGGCTTGTTCTCCTCGTCGTAGCGGATCACGGTGTCCGTGTCCGTGACGGCGCTCTTGACCTTCTTGGCGGTGGTCCTCGGCTCGTCCAGCAGATTGATGAGACCCTTCGGCGTGGACGCCGACTTGCTCATCTTGACCGACGGGTCCTGGAGGTCGTAGATCTTCGCCGTCTCCTTGAGGATGTACGGACGCGGGATCGTGAAGGTGTCGCCGAAGCGGCCGTTGAAGCGCTCCGCGAGGTCACGGGTCAGCTCGATGTGCTGGCGCTGGTCCTCACCGACCGGGACCTCGTTCGCCTGGTAGAGCAGGATGTCGGCGACCTGGAGGATCGGGTAGGTGAACAGACCGACGCTCGCGCGGTCGGCGCCCTGCTTGGCGGCCTTGTCCTTGAACTGGGTCATGCGGCTCGCCTCGCCGAAGCCGGTGAGGCAGTTCATGACCCAGGCGAGCTGGGCGTGTTCGGGGACATGGCTCTGCACGAAGAGGGTGCACCGCTCCGGGTCCAGACCGGCCGCGAGCAGCTGGGCGGCGGCCAGCCGGGTGTTGGCGCGCAGGTCCTTCGGATCCTGCGGGACCGTGATCGCGTGCAGGTCCACGACCATGTAGAACGCGTCATGGCTCTCCTGCAGGTCCACCCACTGGCGGACGGCGCCGAGATAGTTGCCGAGGTGGAACGAGCCCGCCGTGGGCTGGATTCCGGAGAGCACACGGGGAGGGCGCCGCGTGGCGGAGCCGTTCCCCTGGGGATCGTGGGAGTCGGACGGGCGGTCTGAAGCCATGTTCACCATTCTCTCAGGTTCGGGGGACCGCTCGGGAACGGGTGCGCGACCGAGGGGGCCGGAGCCATCGGCGACGATGCAGCAAGAGACATGACAAGCGAGAACACAGAGGAGGACCATCGCGTGTGCGGGTTAGGCAGGGTCGCTGCGGCGCTGACGGTGACGGTCGTGGCGCTCGGCGGGGGCGCCGCCCCGGCGAGCGCCACGAGCAAGGACATACCCGATGTGGCGTTCGTCGTGGCCAACGGCAGCGGCCGTACGACGATGCTGCGCACCGGGAACGGGGACTTCGCGCTGCTGTGGCAGCTGTTGAAGCCGGAGGAGGCGCGGAGCGAGCCGGTGCCGGACAGCTGGCACGAGGGGCGGTATCCGGAGGTGCGGGCCACCGTGATGTGGGGGCTGACCGGGATCGGCGGCTGGCCCTACACCCAGCGGGCTCCCGGGGGCGATGTGGCCGTCGAGCGGCAGGACCAGGTGCTCATGGCCGAGGACGGCTCGGTGTGGGTCAGGTCGGATCCGGCACCGGACGCAGCCGACGACGACCGCCGCTGGCACCGGGTCTCGCGGGAGGTCTTCGACCGGCTGGAGAGCAAGGGCCTGTTCGGGTCGTCCGGCACCGGCCGGGAGACCGGTGCCGGGGAGACCCTGCGCTGGGGGGCCGCCGGCCTCGGAGCGGGACTGCTGCTGGGGGCCGGGGGCATGTGGGCGGCGCGGCGGTCGGCGGCCCGGCGCGATCCCGGGCCGCCGAGGCAGGAACTCATCGATCTGGGTGAGCTCGGATGACCGACGGGCCCGTCCGGTGATCAGCCCAGGTCGATCTGCGGGTACAGCGGGAAGGGCGCCAGCAGGTCACCGGCGCGCCGGGCGCTCTCGTCCGCGATCTTCGGGTCCAGGACGTGCTGCGCCTTGGACGGGGTGCCCTTGCCGGTCGTGCCGGGCACGGTGGTGGTGAGGACGCGGTCGATGAGGGCCGCGATCTCGTCCATCTCCGCGGTGCCCAGTCCGCGGGTGGTGAGCGCGGGCGTGCCGATGCGGATGCCGGAGGTGTACCAGGCGCCGTTGGGGTCGGCCGGGATGGCGTTGCGGTTGGTGACGATGCCCGACTCCAGCAGGGCTGCCTCCGCCTGACGGCCGGTCAGTCCGTAGGAGCCGGCCACGTCGATCAGGTTGAGATGGTTGTCGGTGCCGCCGGTGACCAGCGTGGCGCCACGGCGCAGCAGGCCCTCCGCCAGGGCGCGGGAGTTGTCGACGATCCGCCGGGCGTAGTCACGGAAGGAGTCCTGCCGGGCCTCCGCCAGGGCCACCGCCTTCGCCGCCATCATGTGCGGGAGCGGGCCGCCGAGCACCATGGGGCAGCCGCGGTCGACCTGGTCCTTGAGGGAGTCGTCGCACAGCACCATGCCGCCGCGGGGGCCGCGCAGCGACTTGTGGGTGGTGGTCGTCACGATCTGGGCGTGCGGCACCGGGTCGAGGTCGCCGGTCAGCACCTTGCCCGCGACCAGGCCCGCGAAGTGCGCCATGTCGACCATGAGCGTGGCGCCGACCTCGTCGGCGATCTCGCGCATGATCCGGAAGTTCACCAGCCGGGGGTAGGCCGAGTAGCCCGCCACGATGATCAGCGGCTTGAACTCACGGGCGGACGCGCGCAGCGCCTCGTAGTCGATCAGGCCGGTGGCCGGATCGGTGCCGTAGGAGCGCTGGTCGAACATCTTGCCGGAGATGTTCGGACGGAAGCCATGGGTGAGGTGGCCGCCCGCGTCCAGGGACATGCCGAGCATGCGCTGGTTGCCGAAGGCGCGGCGCAGCTCGGCCCAGTCCGCCTCGGAGAGCTCGTTGACCTGGCGGACGCCCGCCTTCTCCAGGGCGGGGGCCTCGACGCGCTGGGCGAGGACGGCCCAGAAGGCGACCAGGTTGGCGTCGATGCCGGAGTGCGGCTGGACATAGGCGTGGCGGGCGCCGAAGAGCTCCTTGGCGTGCTCGGCGGCGAGCGACTCCACGGTGTCCACATTGCGGCAGCCGGCGTAGAAGCGGCGGCCGATGGTGCCCTCGGCGTACTTGTCGCTGAACCAGTTGCCCATGGCCAGCAGGGTGGCCGGGGAGGCGTAGTTCTCGGAGGCGATCAGCTTGAGCATCTCGCGCTGGTCGGTGAGTTCCTGGCCGATGGCGTCGGCGACGCCCGGCTCGACGGCGCGGATCACGTCCAGGGCGGCGCGGAAGGCCGTGGACTCGGTGGAGAGGGGCTGCTCTGGCATGGGGGACCTCCGGACGGCGTGTGTTCAGCGTTCACGGTTCGGCCCAGGCGCACGGCACACGATCATTCGACTCCGGGCCGCTCCCCGATGGTCGGTCCCATCCCAGCGCGCCAGTCACGGCCCGTCGATCAGCCTAGCGGCGCACCGGGCGGCCCGTTTCGCCGTTCCACCATGCGAGCGACGATGGAGAGAGGACGGGAGACCGGGAAGCGGGCACGGATCGTGGTGCGGCTTCGGTGAGGTTCTGGTGCCGCTTCGGTACGGCCCTTCGGTACGGCCGGAAGGAGAGTTCCGTGAACACCTCCGACACCCTGATCAGAGCGGCCGATGCCCGCTGCGCCCCGACCTACGCCCCGCTTCCGGTCGTGGTGGCGACGGCGGACGGCGCCTGGATGACGGACGTCGAGGGGCGCCGCTATCTGGATCTGCTGGCCGGCTACTCGGCGCTGAACTTCGGCCACTGCAACCGGCGGCTGATCGATGCGGCCAAGGCCCAGCTGGAGCGGGTGACACTGACCTCGCGTGCCTTCCACCACGACCGGTTCGGGGCGTTCTGCGACCAGCTGGCGGAGCTGTGCGGCATGGAGATGGTGCTGCCGATGAACACGGGTGCCGAGGCGGTGGAGACCGCGGTGAAGACGGCCCGTAAGTGGGGCTACCGGGTCAAGGGGGTGCCGGCGGAGATGGCCAAGATCGTGGTCGCGGGCGAGAACTTCCACGGCCGTACGACGACGATCATCAGCTTCTCCACCGATCCGGACGCCCGCGCCGACTTCGGCCCGTACACACCGGGCTTCGAGATCGTGCCGTACGGGGATCCGACCGCGATGAGCGAGGCACTGACCGAGAACACGGTGGCGGTGCTGCTGGAGCCGATCCAGGGCGAGGCGGGGGTGCGGGTGCCGCCCGCCGGATATCTGCGGGCGGTACGGGAGCTGACCCGGGAGCGGAAGGTGCTCTTCATGGCCGACGAGATCCAGTCGGGGCTCGGCCGGACCGGACGGACCTTCGCCTGCGAGCACGAGGGCGTCGTACCGGATGTGTATGTGCTCGGGAAGGCGCTGGGCGGCGGGATCGTGCCGGTCTCGGCCGTGGTGTCCCGTGCCGAGGTGCTCGAGGTGTTCCGGCCGGGCGAGCACGGGTCGACGTTCGGCGGGAACCCGTTGGCCTGCGCGGTGGCGCTGGAGGTGATGGCGATGCTGCGGTCCGGCGAGTACCAGGCGCGGGCGGCGGAGCTGGGCGAGCGGCTGCACCGTGCGCTCGGCAGGCTGGCCGACACGGGCCGGGTCACCCAGGTGCGGGGGCGCGGGCTGTGGGCGGGCGTGGACATCCACCCGTCCCAGGGGACCGGACGGGAGATCTGCGAGCAGCTGATGGACCGGGGCGTCCTGGCCAAGGAGACCCACGGAACCACCATCCGGCTCGCCCCACCGCTGGTCATCGACGAGGAGGACCTGGACTGGGGCCTCGCCCAACTGGCCGCGGTCCTGGGCGTCTGACACCCCGGACCCCCGACGAAACTCCCACCCGAACCCCGGGGCGACCGCGGACCCCGGAACCGGACCACCGACTCCGATTCCGCCCAGGCCCCCGGGGCGACCGGCCGACACCGATTCCGCCAGGGCCCCGGGGTGACCGGTCGGCACCGTTCCGCCGGGCCCCCGAACTGACCGCCCGGACCCGTCATCCGCCCGGCCCTGACATCGGCCCCAGCCCCGGGCCTGGCACCCCCGCAAGCCTGGCATCGGCCCGGCCCCGGGCTCCGCCCAGGGTCCCGCGACAGCGCAGTCCCACGCCTGGGACCGGCCACGCGCCCGAGATCGCCCCGACCCCGGACTCCGGTCCCGGGCTCCGGTCCCGCCCGAAACCCGGGGATGACCGACCGGCCACAGTCCCACACGGAGCCCCGAACCGACCGCCCGGACCTGCCACCGGCCCAGGCCCTGACACCAGCCTCGCCCTCGCGGGCCTGACACCCGGCCCTGGCCCCGGACTCCTCTCCTGCCCGGGACCCGGGGATGACCATCGGCTTGGCGTCGGCCTCAGTCCCAGGCCCGGCACCCCCGAGCGCCCGAGATCGACCCCGGCCCGGCCCCGGGCTTCGGTTCCGTTCAGGACCCCGGGGTGGCCGTAGGCTCCGGTTCCGGCGTGGCGGAGGGGTCGGCGGGCGCGGTCGGGGGCTGCTGCGGTGCCTCGCCGAACCGGGCCAGGGCCAGGGCGCCCGCCACCGCCACCGCGAAGCCCAGCACCGCCGCCCAGGCCATGCCCTCCCGGGTGCGGTCGCCCAGCCACACCACCCCGATCGCGGCCGGTCCGACCGTCTCGCCCACGACCATGCCGGCGGTCGCCACCGTCACCGACCCCCGTTCCAGTGCCGTGGTCAGCAGCAGAAAGGCCGCCCCGCCGCCCAGCAGCAGGGCGTAGAGCGCCGGATCGGTGAACAGCACGGACGGGGTGAGCCCGTCGATCAGCCGTACCGTCACCTCGACCACCCCGAACCCGAACCCGGCGCCGAGCCCCAGCACCAGGGCCCGTGCCCGCCCCGGCAGCCGGCCCCCGACCGGGCCGAGGAGCAGGACCACCACCGCGGTCGCGAGCATCGCCCACTTCAGCGCCCCGGACCCGGCCGTGGAGCCCTCGGGGCCGGAGGCCAGACCCAGCATCGCCAGCCCCGCGCACACCACGGCGACCGCGGCCCACTCGCCCCCGGCCAGCCGCACCCGCAACAGCCGGGCCGAGACCACCGCCGTCACCGCCAGGCTGGCCGCGAGCGCCGCCCCCACCGCATAGATGGGGAGGGAGCGCAGCGCCACGATCTGCAGCAGGAACCCGAGCCCGTCCAGGGCGAGCCCCGCCAGATACCGCCACTGCCGCAGGGCCCGCAGCAGCAGGGCCGCTTCGCCTCCGCCGCCCGGGCCCACCGCGCGGGCGGCGACCGCCTGCAACACCGTCGCCGTACCGAAACAGACCGCCGCTCCGAGCGCGCACACCATTCCAAGGAACACAGAGCGACTGTAGGGGACGGAACACGGCGGGGACATCGTCCCGCCGCGGGACCGGCTCCGTCAGGGCAGCACCCGGCAGAGCGCCTCCAGGGCCCCCGCCCACCCGTGGTCCGATGGCGTCCCGTACCCCACGACCAGGGCGTCCACGGCCTCGGCGGTCGCCTCCGGGTGGCGGAAGAAGCGCAGTCCGTGCACCGCCAGGCCCTGCCACGCCGCCGCCTGGACCACGCTCCGCTCGGTGCCGGGCGGCAGCCGCAGCACCGCGTGCAGACCCGCGGCGATCCCCGTGACGCGGACCTCGGGGGCGCGCGCCTCGACGGCCCGGACCAGGGCGTCACGGCGGCGCCGGTACCGCAGCCGGGCGGCACGCACATGACGGTCGTAGGCACCCGAGGTGAGGAACTCCGCCAGGGTCAGCTGCTCCAGCACCCCGCAGGTCTCGGACCCGCCCTTCGCCGCGGCGGCCTCCTCCGCGAGCGCCGGGGGCAACGCCATCCAGCCCAGGCGCAGCCCCGGGGCGAGGGACTTGCTGGCGGTGCCCAGATACACCACCCGGTCGGGGTCCAGGCCCTGCAACGCCCCGACCGGCTGGCGGTCGTAGCGGAACTCGCCGTCGTAGTCGTCCTCCAGGATCAGTCCGCCGGTGCGGCGCGCCCAGTCCACGACGGCCGCCCGCCGCTCGGGCCGCAGCGGCACCCCCATCGGGAACTGATGGGCGGGGGTGAGGAGTACGGCGCCGGCGTCCGGCCCCGGCTCGCCCCCGGTGCCCCGTTCGTCGAACGGCAGGGGCCGGGTGCGCAGACCGGCCCCGGTCAGCAGCTTCCGGTGGACGGGCAGTCCGTACGACTCGACGGCGACCGTCCGTACGCCTCGGGCCCGCAGCAGCGCGCCGAGGATCGTGAGCCCGTGCGAGAAGCCCGCGCACACCAGGATGCGCCCGGGGTCGGTGCGCACGCCGCGCGCCCGGGACAGATACTCCGCGAGCGCGGCGCGCAGTGCGGGGTGCCCGCGCGGATCGCCGTAGCCGAGGGCGCGGTGCGGCGCGGCGGCCAGGGCGCGACGGGCGGCCTTGAGCCATTCGGCGCACGGGAAGGAGGCCAGATCGGGTGTCCCGGGCTGCAGATCGTGGAGCGGCCGGGCGGGTTCCCTGGCCGGCGGCGCGGCGGGGACGGCCGGCGGCGTGGTCGAGGCGCGTTCTGCCACCCGGGTGCCCGACCCCTGGCGTGCGGTGAGCCAGCCCTCGGCGACCAGATCGGCGTAGGCGTCGGCCACGGTGTTGCGCGCGATCCCCAGATCCGCGGCGAGCGAACGGGAGGAGGGCAGACGGGTGCCGGGCGCCAGCCGGCCGGTGCGGACCGCCTCACGCAGCGCGTTCGTCAGTCCCCTGCGCAGCCCCGGTCCGGTCGGCTCGACATGCAGGTCCACTCCCAGAGTGGCCCAGGATTCCCCCATGGAAATGGACCATACTCCCGGGCTGCCCGCTTCCTAGGGTCGAGACATGACGACCTACGACGAGAGCACGACGGGTGCCGCGTACGCCCCCGAACGACCCGCCCGGACGGACTGGGCCGAACACGCCCCCGCGGTCTACAAGGCGATGATCCGGGTGGACGCGGCCGCCCGGCAGGGCCTCGACCCCACGCTCTGCGAGCTGGTCAGGATCCGCGCCTCGCAAATCAACCACTGCGCCTTCTGTCTCGACATGCACACCCGGGACGCGCTCGCGGCCGGCGAGACCGTCGAGCGGATCGTGCAGCTCAGCGCGTGGGAGGAGTCGAGGCACTTCTACACGGAGAAGGAGCTCGCGGCGCTCGAGCTGACCGAGGCGATCACCGTCCTCACCGACGGGTTCGTGCCGGACGCGGTGTACGAGAAGGCCGCCGCACACTTCGACGAGGCCGAACTGTCGCAGCTGATCGCCGTGATCGCGGTGATCAACGCCTGGAACCGGTTCGGGGTGACCACCCGTAAGGCGCCGGGCCACTACCGGCCGGGGCAGCACGCATGACCCGAACAGACGTACTGGACCGCGAGGTCGCCCGGACCATGTCCGCGCTCAGCGCCGCCGCGAAGAAGGGGCTCGGCGATCCGGCGCTCGCCGAGCTGGTCATGATCCGGGCCTCGCAGATCAACCACTGCGCTTTCTGTCTCGACCTGCATCTCCGACGGGCGCACGAGAACGGCGAGTCGGAGGACCGCATCCGGCTTCTGAACGCCTGGGAGGAGACGGAGGGCCTCTACAGCGAGCGGGAGCGGGCCGCGCTGGCCCTGACGGAGGCGGTCACCGTCCTCACCGACGGATTCGTGCCCGACACGGTGTACGAGAGGTCCGCCGCACACTTCGACGAGGCCGAACTCGCGCATCTGACGGGGCTGATCGCCGTCATCAACGGGTGGAACCGGCTGATGGTCCCCCGCCGCATCCCTCCGGGCGGACCTATGCCGTGAACACGGCGGGCGCCGGCCCTGGTGCGGATGTCGTCGCCCACTCGCATGGCATCACTGAGAATGCGGCAGAAAACGGTGAAAAGTACCCTTGCCGAAGACGCTCATGGAGGTGATGCGATGTCCCGGATCCGTGGCTTCACACTCACGGCTACGACAGCCGCGACGGTGGGTCTGCTGTTCTCCCCCGTGCTGGGCGGCCCCGCGTCGGCCCGGACCGGTGGCAATCCCGACCCACAGCGGCTGGCCGCCCAGGCTCAGGAAGGGCTACGGAATGCGACATCGGTCCGGCTCATCTACCAGGACCGGAGCGCCACGGCGACATCGAACAGCCGCCTGCCGACCTCGATGAACCTCGCCCTCGACCGCAGCGGCGCCTGCGCGGGCACCCTGACGCTGGGCAAGCACGGCGGCAGCGTGGAGATCATCAAACGGGGCACCCAGGTGTGGCTGAAGCCCGATCAGACGTTCTGGAAGGCGGAACTCCCCGGTGAACGGGGCATCGCCGCGAGCCAGGAGTTCAAGGACCGTTATATCCACGGCACCACCTCCAGCGCGCTGCTCAGCGGCATCTCCAACGCCTGTGACCTCGGGGAGCTCCAGAAGTCCGCGACCGTCTCCCCGCCCGCGACCCTGCGGGAGGGCCTCGCCACGACGGTGGACAGCACCCGGGTGGTTCCGCTGTCCTTCCATGTGAACGGGCTGACGTCGACGCTGTACATCACGGCGGACAGGTCGCACCGTCTCTACCGCGCGGCCCAGACGGGCCAGGGCACGGATCTGTCCCTCACCTTCACGGACTACAACAAGCCGGTCCCGGTGAGGATCCCGCCCATGAGCACCTGGGTGGACATCTCCAAGGTCCCGAACCTCCCGAAGGCCTCGGCGACCTGAACCCGCGTCAGGACCGCCGCGGGATGCGTGCGAACGCGCGCCCCGCGGTCGGTCCCAAACGCACCGGTCCCCGGGCGGTGGCAGCCACCCGGGGACCGGACCCACGACGAAGCGAGTGTCAGATGAGGCCGAGGGAGCGGACCGCCTCGCGCTCCTCCGCCAGCTCCTTGACCGAGGCGTCGATACGGGTGCGGGAGAACTCGTTGACGTCCAGGCCCTGGACGATCTCGTACACGCCGTCCTTCGTGGTGACCGGGAAGGAGGAGATCAGGCCCTCCGGGACGCCGTAGGAGCCGTCCGAGGGGATGGCCATGGAGGTCCACTCGCCCTCGGCGGTGCCGTTGACCCAGGTGTGCACATGGTCGATGGCGGCGTTGGCGGCGGAGGCGGCCGAGGACGCGCCGCGGGCCTCGATGATCGCCGCGCCGCGCTTGGCGACGGTGGGGATGAAGTCCTCGGCGAGCCACTTCTCGTCGTTCACGACCTCGGCGGCGTTCTTGCCGGCGACCGTGGCGTGGAAGATGTCCGGGTACTGGGTGGCGGAGTGGTTGCCCCAGATCGTCAGGCGCTTGATCTCGGAGACCGGGACACCGGTCTTCTTCGACAGCTGCGTCAGGGCGCGGTTGTGGTCCAGACGGGTCATCGCGGTGAAGCGCTCGGCCGGCACGTCCGGGGCGGCGGCCTGGGTGATCAGCGCGTTGGTGTTGGCCGGGTTGCCGACGACCAGGACCTTGATGTCGTCCGCGGCGTGGTCGTTGATGGCCTTGCCCTGCGGCTTGAAGATGCCGCCGTTGGCCTCCAGGAGGTCACCGCGCTCCATGCCCTTGGTGCGCGGACGGGCGCCCACCAGAAGGGCGACATTGGTGCCGTCGAACGCGACGTTCGGGTCGTCGCTGATGTCGATGCCCTGAAGGAGCGGGAACGCGCAGTCGTCGAGCTCCATGGCCGTGCCCTCGGCGGCCTTCAGGGCCGGGGTGATCTCCAGGAGGCGCAGCTTGACCGGCACGTCCGCGCCGAGCAGCTGGCCGGAGGCGATGCGGAAGAGCAGTGCGTAGCCGATCTGGCCGGCCGCGCCGGTGACGGTGACGTTCACAGGAGTGCGGGTCATGGCGTTCTCCGTAGGACAGCTGACGAGGGGGCGTCGTCGCCCCGGGGCGCGGGATCCCGCCGCCGGCTCGTGACCGGCACCCGCCAGGAGGACCGATCACCCTGAACGAATGATCGATCTCTTGGCATCAAGAGAGATCCATGGTCAGGCTATCGCGCATCCGGCATCCGGGACGGACGGGCCCCTGTGGCCCGGCCCACAGCCGGACGGGACGGCGGCCGCCCGCCCTGAAGAAGGGGGCGAGGGCGGCCGCCGTGCGGGGTGTCCGGCCGGAAGGGGGGTGGGCCTTCCGGCGCGGCCGGACTCCCGTGGGGGTACGGTCCGCCTGCCCCTGAGCGCGCGGATCATGCACGTCGTACGCCGGATTGTGTCCGATGGAAGGCGCATGGAATCTCTCCGCGCGCCTCCCGCACTACCTCCGCGCCCCTTCGCGCCTCCCCCGCGCCTTCCCGCGCGGAGTCGCGTGCCGGCGGCACCCCGCGCGCCCCGCGCGCCCGCCTACCAGGTGCATCGGGTCGTGTCGGGCCGCCTACCGAGTACATCCCGTCAGACGCGAGGCGAGCGTCGCGCACGCCTGCGCCGCGGAGGCCTCCGCCACCGCCAGCATCGGGGTGTACGCATCCGTGTCCCCGGCCTCTATGACCGAGGCGGTCTGCCGGGCCGCCCCGCTCGTGGACACCTGGACCGCGTCGCCCAGCGTCGCCCGGGTGATACGGGCCCATGCGGCGCCGCAGGTCGTGCTGTAGCGGACCTCGACCAGGGTCGTGCCGAGGGTGATGCTGGTGGCGGTGGTCGCCCGGGTGCCTCCGCAGCCCATGTCCTCCGGGTCCTTGCCGGTGCAGCTCGCACCGCTGCACTTGACGCCGGGCGGCAGGTCGGGGGACGGACTGGGCGCCGTGGGGGACGGCTTGGGTGCGGCGGTCCCGGGCTTCTCGGGGTCGCCGCCGGTGAGCTGGAAGACCGCCGCGATCACCACCGCCGCCCCGGCCAGACCCGCGAGGAACAGCGTCAGCCGCCGCCTGCGGCGCGTTCCGCCGGACCCGCCCGCGCCTCCCGGACCACCGGCTGGCGCGGACCCGTACGCCCGCTGCGCACCCGCGGTCCGGCCGGGCCCGTCCGGCGAGGCCCCCGGGGCCCTGGGCGCGGTGCCGACCCGCCCTCCCGCCTTCGACGGGACGGCCGAAACCGCCCCGCTCACGGCCCCGTCGGGCTCGGGGGCCGCCCTGGAGTCCCCCAGCGCGGCGCGCGCCCGGGAGATCCGGATGGCCTCCATGGTCATGTCGTGGCGCATCTCCGAGCGGCTCCAGGAGCGCTCGGCCAGCTCCCACATGGTGGTGAGATGACCGGGATCGGTGTCGGTCACCTCGGCCAGGGCGACGATCGCACCCTTCGGCGCCAGCAGCCTGCCGTTGAGGTAACGCTCCCAGGACGTCTTGCTGTAGCCCGTGCGGTCGGCCACCGCGAAGACGCTCAGCCCGCTGCGGTCCACGACTCTCCGCAGCTGCCCCACGAACTCCCTGACCTGCGGATCGAGTTCCTCGGGCAAGGCCTTCCAACGAGGCATCGCTCCCCCTCTTTCCCCGGCACGTGCTGATGTTCCCGGTACCCGGTGCCCGCTGCCGGGTCCCCACTCCGGCCACCCACAGGGATGCGCCCGGCCAGGATGTCAGTTCCCCTGGTCGAGGCGCACCGGAGCGTTCCGGCAGAGATGTGCGCCCCCGCGCGCCCGTCGGTCCGCGGGGCCGCGTCCGACGGCATCGGGCGCGGAATCCGTTGCGAGGCGCGGACACCGTAGCGGAATGGTCACTTCCGTGCCACAGCGGTCCGCCGGCGGTTGAACAGCTCCGGCATGTACATGAAGGTACTTACCGGGCGGTCGCCACCGCCCCCGCCCGGCCTTCCACGGGGGAGAGGCCGGGCGGCCTCCGGGCAGGGGACCGCCCGACGCGTCGGCCGTCCGGCCCGGCACCCGTCCGACGTGATGTCAGGTACGGACCGTGAAGTGCAGCGTGTCGTCCAGGAACGGTATCTC
Organism: Streptomyces nodosus; assembly: GCF_008704995.1. Lineage (NCBI taxonomy): Bacteria > Bacillati > Actinomycetota > Actinomycetes > Kitasatosporales > Streptomycetaceae > Streptomyces > Streptomyces nodosus. Next base: position 4,562,718 of record NZ_CP023747.1, on the reverse strand, counting down.
CAGCCATGGCTTCGGCTGGGCCATCATCGCGAGCAGCACGATGGCGAGACCCAGCGCGCCATAGGTGATCATGTCCGTGAAACGGGAGCGCACCGCGAGCATGCCCACATCGGGCCGCGCCCAGCGCAGCGCGGCACCGCCCAGCAGTGCGAGACCGATCAGGATCGTGCCGAGCCGGAACATGTCCAGCGCGGTCAGCAGCAGTCCGAGGCCCACGGTGCCCAGCACCGCCAGGATCGGCCACTGCCGGGCGGGCGCGGGCGCGTCGCCCGAGGCGGCCCTGCCGCCGCCCTCGGGGCGCGCGGTGTCCCGTGTCAGCCGCGGGAACCTCCGGGTCATACGCCGCGCCCTGCCCTCGGTGTCAGGGGCGCTGACGGCGTCCCTCACCGCGGGTTCCTCGGTCGCGGCCGCCCGCTGCACCTCGTCGCCGCTCTCGGACGTGTTCTCAGTCGACACTGCGCTCCGCCGCCTCGACCACGTTGACGAGCAGCTGGGCACGGGTCATCGGGCCCACACCGCCGGGGTTCGGGGAGATCCAGCCGGCCACCTCGGCCACCCCGGGGTGGACATCGCCGACGATCTTGCCCTCGGCGTTGCGCGAGACACCGACGTCGAGGACGGCGGCGCCCGGCTTCACGTCCTCGGGCCGGACCAGATGCGCGGAGCCCGCCGCGGCGACGATGATGTCGGCCCGCCTCAGATGGGCCGAGAGGTCCCGGGTGCCGGTGTGGCACTGGGTGACCGTGGCGTTCTCGCTGCGCCGAGTCAGCAGCAGCGGCATGGGGCGCCCGATGGTCACGCCCCGGCCGACGACCACGACCTCGGCGCCCTTGATCTCCACGCCGTGGCGGCGCAGCAGGGTGAGCACGCCGTTCGGGGTGCAGGGCAGCGGCGCCGGCTCGTTGAGGACCAGCCGGCCGAGGTTCATCGGATGCAGACCGTCCGCGTCCTTGTCCGGGTCCATCAGTTCCAGGACGCGGTTCTCGTCGATGCCCCGGGGCAGCGGCAGTTGCACGATGTAGCCGGTGCAGGCGGGGTCCTCGTTCAGCTCGCGGACGACCGCCTCGATCTCGTCCTGGGTGGCCGTGGCGGGGAGTTCGCGCTGGATCGACGCGATGCCGACCTCGGCGCAGTCGCGGTGCTTGCCCGCGACGTACTTATGGCTGCCTGGGTCGTCCCCGACCAGGATGGTGCCGAGGCCGGGCGTGACGCCCTTCTCCTTCAGCGCCGCCACGCGGACGGTCAGATCGGACTTGATCGCGGCTGCGGTGGCCTTGCCATCGAGAATCTGGGCGGTCATGCTCCCATCCTCGCGGATGACCGCCCCGCTGTTCCAATCCGGCCCGAATTCCGAAACCGGCGGTCTCCGCCGGGCACCGCCCGAGCGCCCGTGTTCCACTGCCATGTCCGTGATCGTCGATATTGCACTTGCGCAACACTGCGGAATGCTTCTGGACAAGTAAGAGCCGCCTAAAGAACGATGAGAACACAGTGCCGCGGGCAGTACCGGGGGGTCGAACCGCATCTGTAGAACTCCTCCGCGTGTGCCGCGCGTCCCCGCACACAACGGCCTACGGAGGAAGATCGCCAATGAGCTTCGGCGAACCGAACGACCCCTACGGACCGCCACCCCAGCAGCAGCCGCCCGCCGCTCCCCCGTACGGCTACCCCCAACAGCCGGCGGCCGCTCCCGACTACGGCCACCCCCAGCAGCCGGCCGGTCCGCCGCCGGGCTACGGCTTTCCCCAGCAACCCGCCTATGCCGGCTATCCCGGCTATCCCGCTCACCCCGGCGGCAACGCGATACCGCAGTCGATGCCGGGACTGCTCGCGACGGCACGGGTGTTCCTGTACATCATCGCCGCGGTGCAGATCGTCGCCGGCCTCATCTGGCTGTACGCAGCGGCCTTCTTCAACGACGTCTCGAACGAGGTGGGCAGAAACAGCGGTTCGTCCAGCCCGCTCGACAGCATCAGCGACGGCGGTCATATGGCCGCGGGCCTGATGCTCTTCATCGCACTGATCGCGCTGGGACTGGCCGCCCTGTCCATCACCCTGGGCGTGAAGTTCGGCCGCGGCGGTCAGGGAGTGCGTATCACCACGGTGGTCTACGGCGCGCTCGGCGGCGTCATCGGTCTGCTGGGGCTCATCACGGCCCTGAGATACGGCGCTGCCCTGGGGGTCATCTTCCCGCTCCTCTGGGTGGTGTTCGCGGCCGTCATCATCGCGGCCCCGGTCTCCCCCAGCGGTACCGCCTGGTTCCGGCGCCCCCGGTACTGATCCGGTCCCACCCGACGGAACGGTTCACGCACTCCACCACCCAGGGCCGCGTCCCGACCCCTCGGGGAACGACGCGGCCCTGGTGCGTCTCCCCACCCCGGATTCGGGGCCCTCGGGCAGGACCGGGAAGACGCACCACGGCGCGGCGCGGCGATACGGACGATCGGTCGGCCGGACGGCCGATCAGTGGAAGAAGTGGCGCGTGCCCGTGACGTACATGGTCACGCCCGCCGTCCGCGCGGCCTCCACGACCTGCTCGTCGCGGATCGAACCGCCGGGCTGGACGATGGCCTTGACGCCCGCGGCGATCAGGATCTCCGGCCCGTCCGGGAAGGGGAAGAAGGCGTCCGAGGCGGCGTACGCGCCCCGGGCCCGCTCCTCGCCCGCCCGCTCGACGGCGAGCTTGCAGGAGTCCACCCGGTTGACCTGGCCCATGCCCACCCCGACCGAGGCGCCGTCCTTGGCGAGCAGCACGGCATTGGACTTGACGGCACGACAGGCCTTCCAGGCGAAGGCGAGGTCCCGCAGTTCGTCGGGGCCGAGCGCCTCGCCCGTCGCCAGGGTCCAGTTCGCCGGGTCGTCGCCGTCGGCCTGGAGGCGGTCGGTGGCCTGGAGCAGGACACCGCCGTCGATCTGACGGGCCTCCACCCGGTTGCACGGACCGTTCGGGGCCTTCAGCACCCGGATGTTCTTCTTCTTGGTGAGGGCCTCCAGCGCGCCCTCCTCGTAGTCGGGCGCGACGATGACCTCGGTGAAGATCTCCGCGACCTGCTCGGCCATCTCCCGGCTCACCGGCCGGTTGACGGCGATGACGCCGCCGAACGCGGACAGCGGGTCACAGGCGTGCGCCTTGCGGTGCGCCTCGGCGACGTCCGAGCCGACCGCGATGCCGCAGGGGTTGGCATGCTTGATGATCGCGACACAGGGCTCGTCGTGGTCGTACGCGGCACGGCGCGCGGCGTCCGTGTCCGTGTAGTTGTTGTACGACATCTCCTTGCCGTGCAGCTGTTCGGCCTGGGCGAGACCGCCGCTGCCGTCGACATAGAGGGCGGCGGGCTGGTGCGGGTTCTCGCCGTAGCGCAGGGTGTTCTCGCGCCGGTAGGTGGCGCCCAGGAAGTCCGGGAAGGCACCCTCGGCGGGACCGCCCGCCACGGACGTGTCGGCGGGCGCGTACGAGGACGCGAACCAGGAGGCGACGGCGACGTCGTAGGCGGCGGTGTGCTGGAAGGCCTCCGCGGCGAGCCGCTTGCGGGCGGCGAGGTCGAAGCCGCCGTCCCGGACCGCGGCGAGGACGTCGGCGTAGCGGTCCGGGCTGGTGACCACGGCCACGGACGGATGGTTCTTGGCGGCGGCGCGGACCATGGAGGGGCCGCCGATGTCGATCTGCTCGACGCACTCGTCGGGCGAGGCACCGGAGGCGACGGTCTCACGGAACGGGTAGAGGTTGACGACGACCAGGTCGAACGGTGCGACGCCCAGCTCGGCGAGCTGCTGCCGGTGGCTGTCCAGGCGCAGATCGGCGAGGATACCCGCGTGGACCTTGGGGTGCAGGGTCTTGACCCGCCCGTCCAGGCACTCGGGGAAGCCGGTCAGCTCCTCGACCTTGGTGACGGGGACACCGGCCGCGGCGATCCTCGATGCGGTGGACCCGGTGGAGACGAGCTCGACACCGGCCTCATGGAGCCCGCGGGCCAGCTCCTCGAGCCCGGTCTTGTCATAGACGCTGACAAGCGCGCGCCGGATGGGCCGCTTGGTGCTCTCGGCGGTCACTGGATTACTACCTTTCGTCCCTCGATGCGATAGCCGTTGCGGGCGAGCCGCCCCACGACCTCGACGAGCAGCCTTCGCTCGACTTCCTTGATGCGCTCGTGCAGAGCGCTCTCGTCGTCCTCGTCCCGGACCTCCACCACGCCCTGCGCGATGATCGGACCGGTGTCGACGCCGTCGTCGACGAAGTGGACGGTGCAACCGGTGACCTTGGCGCCGTACGCGAGCGCGTCGCGCACACCGTGGGCTCCGGGAAAACTCGGGAGCAGGGCGGGATGGGTGTTGACGAACCGTCCGCCGAACCGCGCGAGGAACTCCTTCCCCACGATCTTCATGAACCCGGCGGAGACGACGAGGTCCGGCTCGTACGCGGAGACGGCCTCGGTGAGGGCCGCGTCCCACGCCTCCCGGCTCTCGTGGTCCTTGATCCGGCACACGAAGGTGGGCAGCCCGGCCCGCTCGGCACGGGCGAGGCCCTCGATGCCCTCGCGGTCGGCACCGACCGCGACGACCTCGGCTCCGTAGGCGGCGACCCCGGTCGCGGCGATGGCGTCGAGCAGGGCCTGCAGATTGGTGCCGGACCCGGAGACCAGCACGACCAGGCGCTTGGCCGCGGACTCGGTGACGGTCTCGGCCACGGACTCGGCCACGACGGGGCCCTTTCTCGGGGAAACGTTCGTGCAGTCGCTCGGAAGAGCGTCTTTGTGTGGTCATACGAATGCTTCATGCCCCCTGATACGGGGAAGTCTACGAAGCGGCCGACCGTCAGCAACGATACCGGCACACAGGACGGCCCCCGCGGGACGGGGGCGTGGCCGGAAGGTAGCGTCTGGGGAGGAGCCGCCCGGAAAAACCGGTCCGACGCGGGGGAACGTGGCGCCCGCGTGGGACGTTCACCTGGACGAACAGGCATGCCCGGGGCGAGCCTGCCCTTGCGGCGGGCTCCACCGGGTCGCACCGGACAAGCCGCCCGCCGGAACCACCAAGGGGAAGACGCACACCTGATGCCGGACCGCAGTCTCCGACTCCCTCCGCTGCTGCTGCGCGAGCGGCGCCCTTCGCCCGTGCCGCCGCACGGGGACGAGCAGGCGCCCCAGAGCGGGGGCGACTCCGCGAACGGCGGCTCCGCCGGTGGGGGGCGCGGTTCGCAGCCGCCCTCGGACGACAACCC